>NZ_JAAGMG010000874.1 GCF_010548525.1 Streptomyces sp. SID14478 | reverse complement strand
GTCAGCGGCGCCGGCGGCCTGCTCGGCGCGGGCGACGCGGACCCCGTCCACCTCGCGGGCCCCGCCGAGTACCTCTCGCACCACGTGCTGCCGGCCCTCGCCCCGCTCGTCGACAAGGGGGTGAGGCTGCGCCTGACGTTCGGCCTCACGGACGCGCTGCTGGACGCGCTGCGCGCCGGGCGCCACGACCTGGTCGTCGCCACCGTCCGGCCGCGTGGCAGGGCGCTGGCCTCGGCGCCGCTCGACGACGAGGAGTTCGTGCTCGTCGCCGCACCCGCCTGGGCCGAGCGCATCGGTGGACGCCTCGCGGCGGAGGGGCCCACCGCACTGCACGGCGTGCCCCTCGTCTCGTACGCCGAGGACCTGCCGATCGTCCGCCGCTACTGGCGGCACGTCTTCGGCAGGCGTCTGACCCGCACGCCCGCCCTCACGGTGCCCGATCTGCGCGGGGTGCGGGCGGCGGTGACGGGCGGCGCGGGGTTCAGCGTGCTGCCCCGCTACCTGTGCACCGACGAGCTGGCCGCCGGTGCGCTGGTCCTGCTGCTCGACCCGGACGACGCCCCGATCAACACCACCTACCTCGTCCAGCGGCCCGGCTCCTCGGCGAACCCGCACGTCACCCTCGTACGGGACCACCTGCTGCGCTCGGCCCGCTAGGAACCGGCTCCGGCCGCTTCCTGCTCGATGCGGTCGAACTGTGCGCCCATCGCCGTGGCCAGCGCCTGCGCCGCGGACAGCGGCCGGACCATCACCATGAAGTCGTCGATGAGGCCGTCCTCGTCGAAGTGCAGGAAGTCGCAGCCGGTGATCTGCCGTTCGCCGACGCGCGCTTCGAAGACCAGCGCGTGATCCCGCCCGTCGGCGCTCTCGATCTCGCGCACGTAGCGGAAGTCCTCGAAAACGCGGGTGACGCCGCGCAGGATCGCCGACGTGATCGCCTTGCCCGGGTACGGCTTGAAGACCACCGGGCTGGTGAAGACCACGTTCTCGGCCAGCAGGTCCTCGACGGCCGCCAGGTCGCCCTTCTCCACCGCGGCGCGGAAGGGATGCATGAACGCCACCTCGCTCTCCATGGACATCGACATTGTCATCGGCGTCATTAATCAATTATTTGAATAGGTGCCGGAGAGAATAATCGTCTCGCTGTAAGGTGTCTACATGTCGCTCAAGTACGCGGTCCTGGCCGCCCTGTTGGAGGGCGAGGCGTCCGGATACGACCTGGCGAAGATCTTCGACGTCTCGGTGTCGAACTTCTGGGCCGCGACGCCGCAGCAGCTCTACCGGGAGCTGGACCGGCTGGCCGCCGAGGGGCTGATCGACGCCCGGGTCGTGCCGCAGGAACGCCGGCCGAACAAGCGGATGTTCACGCTGTCCGCCGCGGGACGAGGCGACCTCGCCGCGTTCACGGCGAAGCAGCCGAAGCCGATGGCGATGCGGGACGAGCTGATGGTGAAGGTGCAGGCCGTCGACGTCGGCGACCTGGACGCGGTCCGGGCCCACGTCGAGGAGCGGATTGCCTGGGCGAGCGGCAAGCTGGCCCGCTACGAGCGGGTGCGCCGGCATCTGCTCGGGGGCCTGGGCGAGGAGGAGTTCCTCGCCGACGGCGAGCGCATCGGGCCGTATCTGACGCTGATGGGCGGGATCTCCCTGGAGCGGGAGTACCTGAGCTGGGGGCGGCGCGTCCTGGAGATCCTGGAGCGCCGCGCCGCCCGGACCGCTCAGTCCTCGCGCTCGGCGAGCTGAAGCCCGTTCTCCCAGATCTTGTTGAGCGTCGTCACCAGACGCTCGAACGGGACGCGCTGCCCGAGCACGAACACCATGTACGCCATGCGGCCGACCATCACCGAAAGAGCGTGCGCCGTCAGCAGCGGATCCAGGCTCGCGTCCGCCTGTCCGCTCTCCTGGAGCGAGCGGATCATCTTGGCGTTGCGCCGCGCGAACGCGTTGCCCCGCTCGATGCGCAGCTGCATGAACTGCTCGTCCACCTGGGCGACTTGCTCGAACAGCGCCATCAGGCGCGCGTTCTTCTTGTACGTGCGCAGGTACTCGCGGTTCGACGCGTCGATGAGCTCGCGCGGATCGGTGATCCCGGTGCGCTCGCGCAGGTGCGGGTGGAGCATCTCCTCCTGCACCTGCTCGACCAGGGCCTGGAAGATCTCTTCCTTGCTGTTGAAGTACGTGTAGAACGAGCCCGACGCGACGTGCGCGGCCCGGGAGATGTCCGTGATGCGCGCGTCGAGGTATCCGTCGCGCTCGAAGACCTCGCGGGCCGCGGCGACCAGGGCGCCGCGCGTTCTGACGCCGCGGGCGCTGCGGGGGGTGATCGGCTGCTTCTGGCCGCCACCGGTGGCCGGGGCCTGGGCAGTCACGGCGTTCCCCTCACTGTCGTACCGCCATGGGATGGCCGAGGATGCTATCAGCCGAGGTCCGCGAGGAAGTCCAGCAGCGCGGCGTCGACCTCGGCCGGCCGCTCCTGCTGGACCCAGTGTCCCGCCCCGTCGAGCACGACGCGGCCGCGCAGGTCGGTCAGTACCCGCTCCATCTTGTCGTCCGGCATGAAGTGGCGGACCGGGTCCTGGGAGCCGGTGACGAACAGGGCCGGGCAGTCGATGGTGCGCTCGGCCAGGTGCCCGGTCAGCTCCCAGGTGCGGTCCAGGTTCCGGTAGTAGTTGAGGCCGCCCGTGAAGCCCGTCCGCTCGAACTCGTCGACGTAGTGGGCGAGTTCGCGTTCACTGAGCCATGCGGGCGCCGGGAACTCCTCGTCGGGGCGCGCTGCCCACGCGGCGGACCAGATCTCCCGGGTCACGAGGGTGCGGCGCACGTTCTGCGCCAGCGCGCGGTCGGCGACGCCCGGCTCCTGGAACCACACCATGTAGAAGTCGTCGCCGAGGTGCTTGCGCAGGATCGGCAGCGGCGGCGCGGGGGAGCGGGGCGTCACCGGCACGCTCATCCCGACCACGGCCCGCACCCGCTCCGGATGCGTCCACGCCATGTGCCACACCACCGACGCGCCCCAGTCGTGCCCCACGAACACGGCGTCGTCCGCGCCGATGTCGTCGAGCAGCCCCGCGAGGTCCGCGCACAGGGCGAGGGCGTCGTACGCGTCGACGTCCGCGGGCCGTGAACTGCCGCCGTAGCCGCGCATGTCGGGTGCCAGCACGCGGTATCCGGCCTCGGCGAGCGCCCGCACCTGGTGCCGCCACGAGAACGCCAGCTCGGGAAAGCCGTGGCAGAGCACGACCACGGGCTTGTCCGTGTCCCGGGGCCCGTGCTCGAAGACGCGCAGCGTGATGCCACCGGTCGTGACGTCCCGCGCCACGACCTGCTCCCACGCGGCGATCGCCGGATCTGTGGCCATGTCTGCACTCCTCGGATCGTTGACGCAGCGGTTCACCGGGACTCCACGCAGGGGAACACGCCCCGTCGGCAGCTGCGTTCCGCATATTGAACTTGACGTTGGGTTCATTTACCCGCGTTCGAATGTACAGGGCGCTCCGTCGCGCTCGCTCAGGTACGCCGCCAGTTCCGCGGCCCCGGTGAGCAGCGCGCGCCCGCGTACGGACAGGCGTCCGTGCCAGTCGGACAGCGCGGCCTCCAAGGGCTCCAGGCCGCCGGCCGTCCGCACCTGGTCGATCAGCGGGGCGATCTGCTCCAACAGGTAGCCGCCGCGCCTGAGTTGGTGGGCGAGCCGTGCGTCCCGTACGTCGGCCCGGTCGTAGACGCGGTACCCGGTGTGCGGATCGCGGCGCGGGCGGACCAGCCCGGCGCGCTCCCACTTGCGCAGTGTCGCCGGCCGGATGCCGAGCTCGGCCGCCAGCGGTCCGATGAAGGTCTCTCCGGGCCCGGACCCCCGGGCCGGCCCGGGCGCCGCGGCGGGTTCCAGGTCGCGCAGGGCGTTCTCCACGGCCAGCAAGGTCCGCCGGTCGTCGAGGAGTTGGACGTGACTCATGTCGATGAGACGGAACGCCTCCTCCAGGTCGCCGTCGTTCACGGCCCGCATGAGCGACGTGGCCGTCGCATGACCGTGACCCGGCACCAGGGCGAGAAACGCCCGCAGAGCGCTCGCGTGCAGGGGGGTGTAGGCGCGGTAGCCGTGGGGGGAGCGGTCGGCGGCCGGGAGGATGCCGGCCTCCTCGTAGTTGCGGACCGCTTGCGTGGACAGACCGTGCCCGCGCGCCAGGTCGACCGGCCTGAGCCGCTCACGGCTTTTAAGGTTGCGTCCCATTGTCCCGCCGATATCGAGAGAAACTTTCCACCGAAAGTTCAACGATAGCGTTGATGGCATGGCCACTGACATCAAGGAAACCCTTCATGCCGTCGATGCCGCCGCCGTCCTGGGGCTGCTCCCGGCCAGGCCCCGGCTGCTCGCCCTGGGCGAGCCCACGCACGGCGAGAACGCGCTGCTCGACCTGCGCAACGCACTCTTCCGGCAACTGGTCGAGCAGGAGGGCTACCGCACGATCGCCCTCGAGAGCGACTGTCTGAAAGGACTGCTGGTGGACGACTACGTCACCTCCGGCGCGGGCACGCTCGACGAGGTCATGGAGCGCGGCTTCAGCCACGAATGGGGTGCCCTGGCGGGCAACCGCGCACTCGTGCGCTGGATGCGCGCCCACAACGACGGCCGTCCCGCGTCCGAACAGGTCCGCTTCGCCGGCTTCGACGGCCCCCTGGAGATCACCCACGCGGAGAGCCCCCGGCAGGCCCTGACCGCCCTCCATGACCACCTCGCGCCACGGGTCGACGCGGACCTGCTCCCCTGCACCCGGCAGACGCTCGACCGGCTGCTCGGCGACGACGACCGGTGGAGGGACCCCGCCGTGATGAGGGACCCGGAGCGGTCCGTGGGACGGTCCGCCGACGCGCACCGCCTGCGGCTGCTCGCCGACGACCTGGCGGCACTGCTCGACCTGCAGACCCCGCACCTGATCACCGAGACCTCCCGGGACGCCTGGGAGCGGGCGTGCCTGTACGGGCGCACCGCTACCGGTCTGCTGCGCTACCACCGCTCGATGGCCGACACCACGCCGTCACGGATGGCCCGGCTGGTGAGCGTGCGGGACCAGATGATGGCCCACAACCTCCTCGCCCTCGCCGAACGCGGCCCCGTCCTGGCGTACGCCCAGAACGTCCATCTCCAGCGGGAGAGGAGCACGATGCGCATGTGGGACGAGCCTCTGGTGACGTGGTGGAGCGCCGGCGCACTGGTCGGTGCCCGGCTCGGCGAGGAGTACGCCTTCGTGCCCACGGCCCTCGGCGCGATCCGGCACCGAGGAGTGGAGGTGCCGCCGCCGGACACCCTCGAAGGACTCCTGTACGCGCTCCCGCAGGAACGCTGCCTCGTCGACGCCCCGCGGCTGGCCGCCGCCCTCGGAGACGAGCGGCTCGCCCTGCGTACGTCCCCCTGGTTCGGCTACGCCCCGTTCGACCCGGCCCGCCTGGCGGACAGCGACGCTCTGGTGTTCGTCAGGGACGTCCCGCAGTCGTGACCGCTCCCCAGCGCGTTCCCCGACCCTTCCGTTGAACCTGAACCCGGATTCAAGTACGGTGCCGCATACCGGGTGCGGAAGGGGAGAATCGCAATGCTGGCCAACGAGGAAGGCACGGCGCGCACCGCCGTCCTCTTCGACTTCGGCGGTGTCCTCACCACGAGCGTCGTCGCCGCCTTCGAGGGCCTGGGCCGTGAACTCGGCGCCGAGCCACGGCTGTTGCTGCGGCTGCTGTCCAAGGACGCGGAGAGCAGCGCGCTGCTCGTGGCGCACGAGGAAGGGCGCATCGGGGAGCGGGAGTTCGAGGACGGTTTCACGGCGCGGCTGCGCGCCCACGGCGTCGACGTGGATCCCGAAGGGCCGGGCCTGCTCAGCAGGTTGCAGGCACGGATGCGGCCCGACACCGACATGCTCGCGCTGGTGGCGAGGGTGCGGGCCGACGGGTACCGGGTCGGGATGCTGTCCAACTCCCTCGGCGACGACTGCTACGCGGGCTACGACCTCACCGCACTGTTCGACGCCGTCACCGTGTCCGGCGAGATCGGGGTGCGCAAACCCTCGCGGCGCGCGTACGCCGTCGCCTGCGAGCGGCTCGGCGTCCGGCCCGAGGAGACCGTCATGGTCGACGACCTGGAGCAGAACATCACGGCGGCGGCCCGGCTCGGCATCGCCGGCGTCGTGCACCGCGAGGCGAGGACGACGCGCGCCGAACTCGCCCGGCTGCTCCACCCGTTGAGCCCCGGTGATGCCGTGTGATTCCGTACCAGACGACGACCGTGGGAGGACCCGTGTACGAGCTGTCCGGCAAGGCCAAGGAGTACCAGGACAAGCTGCTCGCCTTCATGGACGAGCACATCTACCCCGCCGAGGCGGTGTACGCCGCGCAGATGGCCGAGTCGGGCGACCCGCACTTCCACCCGCCGGTCCTCGAGGAACTGAAGACCGAGGCGAAGAAGCGCGGCCTGTGGAACCTCTTCCACCCGCACCCCGAGTGGGGCCCCGGCCTGACCAACCTCGAATACGCGCCGCTCGCCGAAATCATGGGCCGCAGCGCCCACTTGGCGCCCGAGGCGACCAACTGCAACGCGCCCGACACCGGCAACATGGAAGTCCTCACGCTCTTCGGCACGGACGAGCACAAGGAGAAGTGGCTGAAGCCGCTGCTCGACGGGGAGATCGCCTCCGCGTTCGCCATGACCGAGCCCGCCGTGGCCAGTTCGGACGCGAGCAACATCCAGCTGCGGATGGAGCGCGACGGCGACGACTACGTCCTCAACGGCCGCAAGTGGTGGACCTCGAACGCCCTGCACGCACACTGCAAGGTCCTCATCGTCATGGGCAAGACCGACCCGGACGGCCCCGCCTTCCGCCAGCAGTCGATGATGGTCGTGCCGCTCGACACCCCCGGCGTCACCGTGCTGCGCGGGCTGCCCGTCTTCGGCTACCAGGACCGCGAGGGCCACGCCGAGGTGCTCTTCGAGAACGTCCGCGTGCCGTCCACCGCCCTGCTCGCGGGCGAAGGCGACGGCTTCATGATCAGCCAGGCCCGGCTCGGCCCCGGCCGCATCCACCACTGCATGCGCTCGATCGGCATGGCCGAACGCGCCCTGGACCTGATGATCGACCGGGCGCAGTCCCGCACGACCTTCGGCGCCCCGGTCGCGGACCGCGCCAACATCCAGGACTGGATCGCCGAGTCCCGCATCGAGATCGACATGGCCCGGCTGCTCACGCTCAAGGCCGCGTACCTCATGGACACGGTCGGCAACAAGCAGGCCCGCACGGAGATCGCCGCCATCAAGGTCGCGGCGCCGGAGGTCGCCCTGAAGGTCGTCGACCGGGCCATCCAGGTGCACGGCGGCGCGGGCGTCAGCGACGACTTCCCGCTCGCCAGCATGTACGCGCACCTGCGCACCCTGCGGCTCGCCGACGGCCCCGACGAGGTGCACAAGCGCACCATCGCCCGACGGGAACTGCGCCGCCGGCAGACGGAGCGGGGCGAGCGGTGACGTCCCTCGAAGGACGGGTCGCGCTGGTGACCGGCGCGTCGCGGGGCATCGGCCTCGCGGCC
>NZ_JAAGMG010000835.1 GCF_010548525.1 Streptomyces sp. SID14478 | reverse complement strand
CGCGCCGCCTGCGGCCTGGGCCGCAGTCCCCTGCTGCTCACGGAGGCGCTGGCCGCCGCGGTGGCCCCTGAGTCCGGAAGAGAGAACTGACCCATGGGTGTTGTCATCCTGCTCGTCATGGCGGCCGGAGTCGCCGCCATGCTCAGCCGCAAGCTGCCCACCGCGTTCGCGCTCGTCCTGCTGGCGGTGGTCATCGCGTTCGTGTCGGGGGCGCCGCTGACCGGCAAGAACAGCGTGCTCGACACGGTGCTCCAGGAAGGCGCGCCCGCGCTGGCCGCCACGATGATCGCGATCCTGCTCGGCTCGTGGCTCGGCAAGCTCCTGGAGGAGACCGGCATCGCGGGCACCCTGGTCCGCAAGATCGTCGAATTCGGCGGTGACCGGCCGGTGTTCGTCGCGCTCGGCGTGCTCGCGGTCTCCGCGCTGGTGGGGACGGTCACGGGCTCGGCGCCCGCGGCGATGCTCGCCGGGCTGATCGGCATCCCGGCCATGATCGCCGTGGGCATTCCGAAGGTGACGGCCGCGGGCACGATCCTGATGGGCATCGCGGCGGGCATGCCGTTCGAGCTGCCGGTGTGGCAGTTCTTCTCCACGGCGCTGGAGCTGCCCGTCGACACCGTGCGCGGCTTCATGCTGAAGCTGTTCCCGTTCGCGCTGGTCGCGGCGGTCGCGTACGTCCTGGTGGAGTCGCGGCGCCGGGGCGTGGAGCACACGTGGTCGCTCAGGTCGGTCCAGGAGAAGTCGGTTTCGCCGAGCCGCCGCAAGCTGCTCGGTGACGCTCCCTGGTACGCGCTGCTGACGCCGGTGGTCCCGCTGGTCCTCGCCCTCGGCTTCGAACTGGCCATCATTCCCGCGCTGTTGGCGGGGGTGCTGTACGCGCTGGTGACGACGACGCGGCCGCGCGACATGAACCGGCGGCTGCTGCGCACGCTCTACGGCGGCTTCGAGGTGGCGGCCCCGCCCATCACCCTGTTCGTGGCGATCGGCATCCTGCTCGCCGCGGTCAAGCTGCCGGGCGCGGTCGACGCGTTGGAGCCGCTCGTCAAGGCGGTCAGCCCGCAGAACGCGGTGCTGTTCGTCCTGGTCTTCACGGTGCTGGTGCCGCTGTGCCTGTACCGCGGTCCGCTGAACGTCTACGGCCTCGGCGCCGGCATCGCCGGTGTCCTCGTCGCCACCGGCATCTACCCGGCCGTCGCCGTCCTCGGCATGGCCACCTCGTACAACCAGGTCTTCGGCGTCGCCGACCCGACCAGCACCCAGACGGTGTGGGCCGCCCAGTACGCGGGCGTCTCCCCGCAGCAGGTGATGGTCAGGACGCTGCCCTATGTGTGGGCGGTGGCGCTGGGCGGCCTGTGCGTCACGGCGGCCACGTACCTCTGAGAACCCCTGCCCCACGATTTTTCCCCCGCAACCGACTTCAGGAGCCGATCATGCATGAGCCGCAGTCCGGCCTGGACCGTCGTATGTTCCTGCGCACCACCGCCGTCACCGGCGCCGCGCTCGCCCTCGGCGGTCTGTCGGCGCACTCCGCGTCGGCCGCGCCCGGCGGTTTCCCCGACTACACCTACCTGCGCACGCTGCTGACCCCGTCGCAGCTCAAGTACAACCCGACGGGCGAGATCATCTTCCCGACCGTCCGCGGCGTGTACGACAAGCTGGCGTCGCCGTTGGGCCGTTACTACCTGTACTACGCCCCGCACGACGCGCCGGGCGGCATCTGCCTCGCGTACGGCGACTCGCTGGAGGGCCCGTTCACGGAGTACCCGGCGAATCCCCTCGTGTCCAACAAATGGGACCCGCACTACTCGGTCAGCCACGTGTCGTCGCCGCACGTGCTGTGGAACGAGGACGCGAAGGAGTTCTGGCTGTACTTCCACGGCGAGAACACCACGACGCGCCTGGCCCGTTCGAAGGACGGCGTCCACTTCACGTACGACAAGGTCGTGCTGTCGACGTCGATGATGCCGTCGGGCACGACCGAGACGTCGTACGCCCGTGTCTTCCGGCACGACCTGCCGGCGCGCGGCGCGCGGTACGTGATGCTCTTCATGCTGAACAACACCACCAACCACCGTGACATCTGCTGGGGTTGGTCGCCGGACGGCCGGACCTGGACCTTCGACCAGACGCCGCTCGTGCGCCACTCGGACGTCGGCGCCGTGAACGTCGGCGGGCCGCACCTGCTGACGCGGGACGGCTCCGCGTACGTCGTCTACAACAAGGACAAGGAGAGCGGCGGCGACCTCATGATCACCGAGGTGGGCACGGACTTCTCGCTCCGCCGGCACCTGGGCGTCTTCTACGACTCGCGTTCCGGGGCGCCGGACAACGGCCGGTCCGCGTCGCCGTCGTTCGGCACGGACGGCGGGGTCCCGTACATGGTGTACGAAGCGGGTGAGCGGCTCGCGGGGGCGATCGCGGTGGCGCGGGGATAACGGAAGCCGAAGAAAAGAGGCGGTGGGGAATACGCGTGACGCGTATTCCCCACCGCCTCTTTCGCCCGCTTCCCTCCCGCCCGGAACGAGCGTCAACCGCCTATGTACCAACTGAATCCATTGGACGCGGCGACAATCATCACCACGATGAAGAGGATCACGTCGATGACACCCAGAATGATGCCCGCCTTGGCCATTCCGCCACCGCCGGCCTTCTGCCGCAGGCCGACGGACCCGAAGATGATCGCGAGCGGCCCCAGAATGATGCTCAGGAAGAACAGTCCGACGATTCCGCAGACAAGGCCTGCTATCGCAAGGCCATTCGTCCGGGAACCGG
This sequence comes from Streptomyces sp. SID14478, assembly GCF_010548525.1. GTDB lineage: Bacteria > Actinomycetota > Actinomycetes > Streptomycetales > Streptomycetaceae > Streptomyces. The sequence continues at coordinate 6,949 of NZ_JAAGMG010000835.1, read as the reverse complement.
AAGTGGCCGCCGGCCGAGAACCGTACGCTGACATGGCCCACACTCCTTGCAGGTCGCTTTACCCGATCCGGTGTTGTGACTCCGGGTTCCCAGGCATTCGGCGCCTACGCGGTCAACCGGCGGAATTAAGCGGAACTTTCGGTTCGCCCGGGCCCGGCAGGAGGTCGACGAGGTGCGCTTCCGGGTCGGGTGCGGCAATCGGCTTCTGGTCCCACCGCGTGGTGGTCCGCACATAGGCGTAGATCATCGAGGCCATCGCGAGAAGCAGCAGCGGGCCGAACACCCAGGGGTGCCGGGCCATCTGCAGCGGCAGATAGCGATAGGACACCAAAAGCAGGACGAAAACGGCCGCGCCATAAGAAACCAGTCGAACTCCCGACCGTTCCCAGCCGCGGTCGAAGGAGCGCATGGCCGCCTCCACGGTGAGCACGAAGACCACACCGGCAATGAGGTCCGCGCCGTAGTGGTAGCCGAATCCGAGGGTGGCGGCGAGCGTGGCGACCAGCCAGAAGGCTCCCGCGTAGCGCAGCAGCCGCGACCCCTTGCGGGAGTGGATGAAGATGGTGGTGGCCCACGCCGTGTGCAGGCTGGGCATGCAGTTGCGCGGGGTGATCTCGTCGAACGGCACCCGGTGCGGGGCGCCGAGCAACGGCGCCGTGTGCGGCCACACGTTGGCCACCGCCCAGGCTCCGCCGTCGGCACCGTAGGCGTAGACCGGCCCGACCACCGGGAAGATCATGTAGACGAGAGGCCCGAGCAGGCCGATCACCAGGAAGGTGCGCACCAGGTGGTGGCCCGGGAAGCGGCGCTCGATCGCCACGTTGCGCAGTTGGTACAGCGCGATGACGGCCGCCGCCAGCGGGAGTTGGCCATAGACGGCGTGCAGGACGTGGGAGCCGATCGGGCCCGCGGCCTCGACCATCCGGCCCGCCACCCAGGAGGGATTGCCCAGCGCGTGATCCGCGGTGGCCACGTACGGGTCCAGCACCTCCGGGCGGGTCTCGGACGTGATCAGCAGCCAGGTGTCACCGGTCTTGTGTCCGGCGACCAGGAGCAGGCCGAGGCCGACGCCCTTCAACAGGAGGGCGCGCTCCTGGCCGGTGCGGTGCGTGAAGGCAAGGACGGCGCAGCCGAGCATGACCCACAACGCGCCGTTGCCGAAGCCCAGTTGAGCGCCGGCGGCCCACCGCACCAAGAGGAAGACGACGTCGATGCCGAGCGCGGCGCCGACCGCGAAGAGGCGCTGGCGCCACGTGAGCACCACGAGCATGAGGGCGAGACCGGCGTACAGCAGTGGCCCGGAGCTGGGCACGAAGATCACCTCTCGCGCCTGATTGGTGACCGGTCCCGGCAGGCCGTAGTGACGGGCGGTGATCTCCAGGGCGACGAGGAAGCCGAGGACCGCGACACCCGCCGCGACCCACAGCATCGTCCGCGGCCGGAGCCGCGCCGAGAACGGGGGTCTGCGTTTCGTGCGCGTCGGTATGCGCCAGGGTCTAGTTATCAATTCTCAGGCCACTTTGTCCGTTTTGTTAAGAGATCACCCTTCGTGCGGGGCACCTTTGCTTCCTGGTGAAGACGGTCGGCACTCTGGGTGTTGGCTGTGTAAATAGGATCATGCGCCAACAGAGCGCCACAGACTAGGGTCGGTCAAAAGCCCGCGCGAGAAGACTGAAAGCTTCTTCGAGCAGCACCACCGGATCCTGGGCCGCATCACTCGCGCTCCAGCGCTGCAGCACGACGTGGAACGCGGTGAGCGCCGTGCCCGCGGCGAGGCGCGGATACAGATCCGATTCGGCGTCCAGCCCGACGCGCTCCGCGAGCACCTGCGCGAGGTCGTCGCGCCACTGGGCCTGGCGCTCCAGGAAGCGCGCGAGCAGGGCGGGCGTGCGCAGGATCAGCTGGACCACGCGCAGCGCCCGCTCGGAGTCGGCGGCGCACTTGGTCACCGGCACCCGGACCGCCCGCAGCAGCGCCCCGGCCGGCCCCTCGTCCACCGGGCACTGCGCGAGGGCGGTGCGCATGTCCGCGCCCATGTCGGTCAGGAACTGGACGACGACGTCCTCCTTGGACGCGAAGTAGCGGAAGAACGTCCGCTTGGACACTCCCGCGGCCGCGACGATCTCGTCGACGGTGACCGCGTCGAATCCCTTGATCGCGAGCAACTGCAGGGCCGATTCGGTCAGTTCGTCGGAGACGAGCTGACGTTTGCGCTGGGCGAGGCTCAGATCGGGTCGCGTATTCACCCCCACAGACTACACAGCATGCCGCTTGTGGCACCAAGGAGCATCTTGACACCAAGTGCCATCAGAGTCAGTCTGTGCCACATGACTCAGCAGCAGCGTTGGAACACCGATCGGATTCCCGACCAGTCGCAGCGTGTGGTCGTCGTGACGGGGGCGGGCAGCGGACTCGGCCTGGCGACCTCCCTTGCCCTGGCCCGCCGGGGCGCGCAGGTGGTCCTCGCCGTGCGCGACGTGGACAAGGGACGGGCGGCCGCGGCGACGATCACCGCCGCGCACCCGGGCGCGCGGCTCGACGTGCGGCGCCTCGACCTCGCGGACCTGGAGTCCGTCCAGGCCTTCACCGACGGCCTGCGCGCGGATCATCCGCGCATCGACGTACTCGTCAACAACGCGGGGGTGATGGCGCCGCCGCACACCCTCAGCGCACAGGGCCACGAGCTGCAGTTCGCGACGAACCACCTCGGGCACTTCGCGCTCACCGGCCTGCTGCTCGAACCCCTGGCGCAGGCGCCCGACGCGCGCGTGGTCACGGTGAGCTCGCTCGAGCACCGCAAGGCACGCCTCGACCTGGACGACCTCAGCGGACAGCGCGGGTACTCCCCGATGGGCTCCTACCGGCGCTCGAAGCTGGCCAACGCCGTGTTCGGCATCGAACTCCAGCGGCGCCTGACCGCGGCCGCACTGCCCGTACGCAGTCTGCTCGCGCACCCCGGCTACAGCGCGACCGGCCTGCAGACGAACGGCACGGTCGCCCTGCCCCGCCTCCTCTTCGGCTACCTGGCCCGTCCGCTGGCCCAGTCCGCGGCCGCCGGGGCGCTGCCGCAGCTGTACGCCGCGACCGCACCGGGCCTGGGCGGCGGGGAGTTCATCGGCCCCGACGGCAAGGGCGAGATGAAGGGGGCACCGACCCGGGTGGAACCGGCGCAGGCGGCCGTCGACGCCGCGGCGGGGCGACGGTTGTGGGAGGTGTCGCAGGAGCTGACGAAGGTGCGGTTCGCGCTGCCGGATCTTACGGAGTCGTGACGCCGGGGGCGCTGGGGCGGGTTGCCGATCCCCCGGCCCCTAGCGTGTGCGTATGCGCGTATTGGTCACCGGCGGGGCCGGGTTCATCGGATCGGCGATCGTGACGGAACTGTCGGAGCGGGGGCACGACGTCGTCGTCCTGGACACCTCGGCCCTGCCCGGCGCTATCGACGGCACCGGGGCCCTGAGGTGCGTCGGCGACGTCCGCGACCCGGATGCCGTACGGAACGCGCTCACCGGGGTGGACGCGGTGTGCCACCAGGCGGCGATGGTCGGCCTCGGCAAGGACTTCGCCGACGCGCCCGCGTACGTCAGCAGCAACGACGTCGGCACCGCCGTACTCCTCGCGGCCATGGCGGAGTGCGGGGTACGGGATCTGGTCCTCGCCGGGTCGATGGTCGTGTACGGCGAGGGACGCTACGAATGCCCCGCGCACGGCGTCGTGCGACCCGGGCCACGGGCCGCCGCGGATCTGGAGGCGGGCCGGTTCGAGCCGCGCTGCCCGTGCTGCGGCGGGGAGTTGAGCCCCGGCCTGGTGGGCGAGGACGCACCGCTCGACCCGCGCAACGTGTACGCCACGACGAAGCTCGCGCAGGAACATCTCGGCGCCGCGTGGGCGCGGGCCACGGGCGGGCGGGGCGTGGCGCTGCGCTACCACAACGTCTACGGCCCCGGCATGCCGCGCGACACCCCCTACGCGGGCGTCGCCTCCTTCTTCCGTTCCTCGCTCGCCCGCGGCGAGGCTCCGCGGGTCTACGAGGACGGGGCGCAGCGCCGGGACTTCGTGCACGTGACGGATGTGGCGCGGGCCAACGCGGTGGCGCTGGAGGCGGTGCGGGGACGGGCGGCCGGGGCGGTCACCGCGTTCAACGTCGGCAGCGGGGACGTGCGGACGGTCGGCGAGATGGCGCAGGTCCTCGCGTCGACCTGTGACGGGCCCGCGCCGGTGGTGACCGGCGAGTTCCGGCTGGGTGACGTCCGTCATGTGACAGCGGATTCGGCGCGGCTGCGCGGCGAGTTGGGATGGGCCGCCGAGGTGGGGTTCGTCGAGGGAATGGCGGCGTTCGGCGCGGTCGCCGTCTGACGACGGCCTGCCCGTACGACAACACGACGCGCGACCGGCGGGCCCGCGGCCGAGATCGGCGCACGGACCGCCGGGGAGGGCGCGGCGGCCTGCGCCGCCGTGGTGGGGAGCTGACCGGAGGTTCCGGTCGCCCGTACGTATCCGCTGGCGCAGGTCCGCCGCGACAGGGTCCGCCCGCAGGCCCCGAGTACTACGCGGGCGTCGGCAGCGTCACCTCGAAGCGGCAGCCTCCCGGGACGTTGCGCACGGTGGTGCGCCCGTGATGGGCCTCGACGATGCCGCGCACGATGGCGAGACCCAGCCCGGCGCCCGAGGGCGGTGTACGGGCGTCCGTGCCGCGCCAGCCCGTGTCGAAGACGCGGGTCAGGTCGTCCTCGGGGATGCCGCCGCAGCCGTCCGTCACGGACAGGACGACGCCGGTGCCGTTCGCCGCCTGGTGTGCCGACACCGCCACCGTGCCGTCGGCCGGGGTGCGGCGGATGGCGTTGACCAGGAGGTTGCCGAGGACGCGACTCATCTCCTTGGCGTCGACCTCCACCGGGATCTCGGTGACCCCGTCCCCGTCGAGGCGTACCCCGTGCTGGCGCGCGAGCGGATCCGCGCCCGCCAGGGCGTCGCCGACGAGGTCGTACAGCGAGATGCGCTGCGGGGTGAGGACCAGGGCGCCCGCGTGGATGCGGGAGAGTTCGAAGAGGTCGCCGACCATGTCGTTCATGCGCGCCACCTCGGTCCTTATCTGCCGCAGGTAGCGGTCCGGGTCGGCGGCCATGCCGTCCTCCAGGGCCTCGGACATCGCGCGCAGCCCGGCGAGCGGGGTGCGCAGGTCGTGCGAGATCCAGGCGACGAGCTCCCTGCGGGACGCCTCCAGGGCGCGCTCGCGGTCGCGGGACGCGGCGAGCTTGCTGCTGGTGGCCGCCAACTCCCGGGTGAGCGCGGATAGTTCCGCCGTCGCGGGCTCCGGCGGCGGGGCGAAGTCACCGCCCTCGCCGAAGGAGCGGGCGGCGAGCGTGAGGGCGCGGCTGCGCGCCACCACCCAGCGGCCGAGGACCAGCGCCGTCACGAGGGAGACGACCGCGGCCATCGCCACGACCGTCGTCACGACGCCCAGGTCGTGCGAGTTCAGGAACATCGCCCAGGCCACGCTCAGGGTGCCGGCCAGCATCGCGCCCACCGCGACCGCGGCGACGACCGTCAAGGAGACGATGAGGGAGCGGCGGCGCAGGACGAGCAGCGCCCCGGCTCCCAGCAGGCCCGCCGCCGCCGCGCCGAGGAACGCGTACAGGGCGATGAGGAGCATGTCACTCATCCCGGCCCGCTCCCCCGCTCGCGTCCAGGCGGTAGCCGACGCCCCACACCGTCTGGATGAGGGTCGGCTGCGCCGGATCGGACTCGATCTTGGCGCGCAGCCGGCGGATGTGGACGGTGACCGTGGAGAGGTCGCCGAAGTCCCACCCCCACACGTGCTGCATCAGCTCTTCGCGGCTGAAGGCCTTGCCGGGGTGCCGCAGCAGGAAGGTGAGCAGGTCGAACTCCCTGATGGTCAGGGCGAGTTCGGTTCCATCCCGGCTGGCGCGGCGGGAGTCGGGGTGCACGGTGATGCCCGCCGCGGACAGCGGGCCGAGGGGCTCCCGCTCCGCGGCGGCGCGGCTGCGGCGCAGCACGGAGCCGACGCGCAGGACCAGCTCGCGCGGGCTGAACGGCTTCGTGACGTAGTCGTCGGCGCCCACTTCGAGTCCGAGGATCCGGTCGTCCTCGTCGCCCCGGGCGGTCAGCATGATCACCGGCACGGGCCCGCGGGCCCGCAGCCGGCGGCAGACCTCCAGGCCGTCCATGCCGGGCAGCATCAGGTCGAGGACGACGAGGTCGGGCCGGTGCGCGGCGGCCCGCTCGAGCGCGGACGGGCCGTCGGCGGCGCGGGCCACGTCGTAGCCGGAGCGGTCGAGGTACCCCGCGACGACCTCGGCGACCGTCGGATCGTCGTCGACGACGAGGACCCGACCCTGAGCTGGTGTGTGCATGGCTCCAGCGTCGCATCGCGGAGCGGGGCCAGCGGGGGCGTCGCCGGTCCGGGCGGGGCGATGTCCTTGTTTCGTAAGGACCTCAAGTCCCTTATGTCCGCTTCTGATTCGTAGGGTGAGGGCCGTGATCTCCCCGGAATTCCCTTCTCGTCCCGCCCGCCCCGCACCGGACTTCGGTGACGGCGAGGCATCCGTCGACGTGGTCCTGCCCTGTCTCGACGAGGTGGCCGCGCTGCCCTGGGTGCTGTCCCGGGTCCCCGCGGGCTGGCGGGCGATCGTCGTGGACAACGGCTCCACGGACGGCAGCGCCGAGATCGCGCGCGGTCTCGGCGCGACGGTGGTGAGCGAGCCGCGGCGCGGGTTCGGCGCCGCCTGCCACGCGGGGCTGACCGCGGCGACGGCGGACGTGGTGTGCTTCTGCGACTGCGACGCGTCACTGGATCCCGCGCTGCTCGTCCCGTTCGCCGCCCGGGTCGCGCGCGGCGACGCCGATCTCGTGCTCTGGCGGCGCAGGCCCGAGGGGCGCGGCGCCTGGCCCCCGCACGCCCGCGCAGGGAACGTCGTCCTCGCGCGCATGG
>NZ_JAAGMG010000779.1 GCF_010548525.1 Streptomyces sp. SID14478 | reverse complement strand
ACACGACGGCGCCCGCGCCCTGGCCGACCCCGGCCGGCCGTGCCGCGGCCGCGGCGGCCTCCTCCTGGGCGACGAGCTCCTCGTACGCGGCGTCCTCTTCCGCGCTGTCGTCGGCCGCGGTGGCCTCGGTCTCGGTGCCGACGGGCTGTTCGGCCGTGCCGGAGGCGGCGTGCGTCGGCTCGGTCGCCTCGACGGCCTCCTCGTTCTCCTCCCGCTTGGCGGCGTCGGGCTGCGCATCAGTCTTCGTAGTCATGTTGCGCACCGTACGGACGGAGTCTGAGAGGTCTCTTAACGTTCCCTGTGCGCGTCACGCGTGCGGCGCCACTCGGGCGCCAGCAGGGACCAGACCTCCACGTCGTGGCGGACTCCCTGCCACAGGTGGGCCTCGCGGTGCACGCCGTCCCGGGTGAATCCGAGCCGCTTGGCGACGTTCAGACTCGGTACGTTGCCGGAGGCGGCGACCCACTCCACGCGGTGGATGCCGCGCTCCTCGACGGCCCAGTCGATCAGGTGCCGCATCGCCATCGTGACGAGGCCGCGTCCGGCCGCGGCGGGCTCCAGCCAGCAGCCGACCTCGCAGTTGCCGGCCTGCGCGTCGAAGTTCAGGGTGAGGACGCCGCCGACGAGCGTCCCGTCCAGCCAGATGCCGTGGTAGGCGGCGGTGCCCGCGGCGCGCAGGTCGGCGTACCGCTGGAGGGTCTCCCGGGCGGACGTCACATCGGTGGCCTGGGATCCGAAGGGGATGAACTGCCCGATGAACTCCCGGCCGCGATCGAGGTGCTGGAGGAACTCCTCCGCGTGCCAGGGCTCCAGGGGGCGCAGCTCGGCGCTGCCGTCACCCAGCGGTATCGCGTACATCGGGCTCCTTCGTCATGACGTGGTCCAGCGCGTCGCCCGCCGCGGCACGCTGCTCGGGGATCCTCGCACCCCGGGCCGCGGCCCGGCACTCCGGCGGCTCGATGCTGAGGCGGGGCAGCCATCGGTCGAGCCACCTGGGCAGCCACCAGTTGGCGCCGCCGAGCAGGTGCATCAGGGCCGGTACCAGGAGCGTACGCAGGACGAAGGCGTCGACGGCGACCGCGACGGCCAGGGCGATGCCGAACATCGCGATCACCCGGTCCCCGCTGAGGACGAACGCCAGGAAGACCGAGATCATGATCACCGCGGCCGAGTTGATCACGCGGCTGGTCTCGGCGAGTCCGATCCGCACGGCCCGCCGGTTGTCGCCGGTCTCCAGCCACTCCTCGTACATCCGGCTGACGAGGAACACCTGGTAGTCCATGGACAGGCCGAACAGCACCGACACCATGATGACCGGCAGGAAGGGTTCGATCGGCCCTGATCTGCCGAGGCCGAACAGTTCGCTGCCCCAGCCCCACTGGAAGACCGCGACGACGACTCCGAAGGCGGAGCCGACGGCGGCGACGTTCATCGCGGCGGCCTTCAGCGGGATGCCCAGGGAGCGGAACGCGAGGAGCAGGAGCACGCAGCCGAGTCCGACCACGACTCCCACGAACAGCGGCAGTTTGCCGATGACGACCTCGGCGAAGTCGTCGTAGCTGGCGGTGACGCCGCCGACCTGGACGTCGAGCGAGCTGCCCCGCGCGGCATCCGGGATGACGTCGTCGCGCAGCCGGTCGACGAGGGCGCTGGTCCGGTCGGACTGCGGCGCGGAGGTGGGCACGACGGTGAGGTAGGCGGCGCTGTCGTCCTTGTCGTACGTCACCGGGGAGACGGCGGCGACGCCCTCGGTCCCGCGCAGTGCGGCCGCCAACTGTCCGAGGGCGCGCTGGTCCTGGGCGCCGCTCACCTCGCCGACCAGGGTGAGCGGTCCGTTCGTGCCGGGGCCGAAGCCCGCGGCGAGGAGGTCGTAGGCCTGCCGCGTGGTGCTCGACCTGGCGTTGTTGCCCTGGTCGGAGGTGCCCAGGTGCAGGGACAGGGTGGGCAGCGCGAGGACGGTGACGGCCGCGAGGGCGAGCGCGCCGAGCAGCTTGGGGTGGCGTTCGACGAAGGCGGCCCAGCGGGCGGCGAGCCCGGTCGGCAGCTCCGGCTGCGGCCCGCTCTCGGCGAGCCTGCGCCGCTCGCGCCGCGACAGGGCCCGCGTCCCGATGAGGGACAGCAGCGCGGGCAGCAGGGTCACGGAGGCGGCGACGGTGAGCAGCACGGTCACCGAGGCGGCGATCGCCACGCCGTTGAGGAAGCTCAGCCGCAGGATGAGCATGCCGAGCAGGGCGATGCACACGGTGGCGCCCGCGAAGACGACGGCGCGTCCGGTGGTGGCCACGGCCCGCTCGGCGGCGACCGCGACGGGCAGGCCGCGCTTGAGCCCCCGCCGGTGCCGGGTCACGATGAACAGCGCGTAGTCGATGCCGACACCGAGCCCGACGAGCATGCCGAGCATCGGGGCGAAGTCCGCGACGGTCATGGCGTGGCCGAGCAGCACGATGCCCGCGTACGCGGTGCCGACGCCGATCAGGGCGGTGGCGATGGGCAGTGCGGCCGCGGCCGCCGATCCGAAGGCGAGGAACAGCACGAGCGCGGCCACCACGACGCCGACGATCTCGGACAGGTGCGCCGAAGCCGACTCGGTGAGCGCGACGGCGCTGCCGCCCAGCTCGACGTCGAGGCCGTCGGGCCCGTGCGTCTCGGCGTCGCGCGCCGTGTCCACCACGGCCTGTGCCTGGCTCTTGGGGATGTCGTCGGCCTGCTGCTCGAAGGTCACGGTGGCGTACGCGGTGTGTCCGTCGGCGCTGACCTGACTGCTGTTGCCCTGCGCGCCCTGGCCCGCGTACGGGGAGACGACGGAGGAGACACCGGGCAGTTTCCCTATCTGGGCGAGCGCGTTGCTCATCGTCGTCTCGACGTCGGCGGCGCGCACGGTGGAGTCGTCGATGTGCCAGACGACGGTGTCGCTGTCCCCGCCGAGGCCGGGGAAGTGCGCGTCCAGGAGTTCGGCCGCACGCCCGGATTCGGTGCCGGGGGCTTCGTAGTCGTTCGAGTACGCGGACCCGGCGACCACGGCCGCCGTGCCCGTCCCGCCGAGGGCGAGGAGCCACAACAGGACGACGACGAGCCGGTGCCTGACACACCACCGTGCGAGTGCGGCCACGGACGTGCTCCCTGGGGGTTTTATGGATCTTTATCGGGAGCTGCGTGAACCGGCCCGCAAAGAACACTTGAGCAATGGCCAGTCACTCTTGCAGGCAGAAGTGATCCTTTGTCGCTTTCGTGTGTTTACTCACAGGAGGGGCCGACGGCTCAGCCGAGCAGGGCCAGTGCGGCCCACAGCGCCACCGTCGAGGCGACCAGCGTCGTCGGCACGGTGAGCAGTCCGAGCCGGGTGAACTCCCCCAGTTCGGGCTTGGTGCCGTGGGCGTGCACGATGCGCCGCCACAGCAGGGTCGCCAGCGAGCCCACGTACGTGAGGTTCGGGCCGAGGTTGACGCCGATGAGCGCGGCGAGCACCGGGCCGGGGCCTGCGGGGGCGACCGCCGGCAGCAGGGCGAGGGTCGCGGGCAGGTTGTTGATGACGTTGGCGAGCACCGCGGCCACACCGGCGATCGCGAGCAGGGCCGGCAGCGACGATCCGTCGGGCAGGACGTGCGCGATCCCGTCGCCGAGGCCGTTGTCGACGACGGCCTTGACCACGACGCCCAGGGCGAGGACGAACAGGCAGAAGGGGAGGTTGGCGGCCTTGAGCAGGGCGCCCGGCGTGCTGCGGCGCTGCCCGAGCGAACGGGCCCCGAGCACGACCGCGCCGGCGAACGCGGCCCACAGCGGCTCGATCCCCGCGAACGACGTGACGACGAACCCGGCGAGGGTCAGTGCCAGCACGACGAGCGTGAACACCGGGACGCCGGTGGCGTCCTCGGGGTCGGGTTCGTGCGCGGGGGCCACGAGGTCGTCGGCGAAGTACCAGCGGAACGCCGCGTACTCGACGCCGATCGCGACGAGCCACGGCAGCGCCATCAGCCCGGCGAACCGGCTGAACGTCAGGCCGCTCGCCGTGAACGCCAGCAGGTTCGTGAGGTTGGAGACGGGCAGCAGCAGGGACGCCGAGTTGGCGAGGTGGGCGCTCGCGTAGACGTGCGGGCGCGGGCGGGCGCCGATCCGGGCGGCCGTGGCGAAGACGACCGGGGTGAGCAGGACGACGGTGGCGTCCAGGCTCAGTACGGCGGTGACGGCGGCGGCCACCGCGAAGACCCCGCCGAGCATGCGCTGCGGACTGCCGTGGCAGGCCCGCGCGACGGCGTTGCCCGCGGCCTTGAACAGGCCCTCGTCGGCGCAGAGCTGGGCCAGCAGCAGGATCGCGGCGAGGAAGCCGACGACGGGGAGCAGTTCCTTCGTCTCGGCCCAGGCGTGCGCGACGCCGACCTGGCCGGTGCCCACGGCGAGGACGGCGGCGGGGACGGCGGCCACCGCCTCCGGCCAGTTACGGGGCCGCAGGACCGCGAAGACGAGGGTGAGGGCGAGAAGGGCAAGGGAGACAAGCACGGTCGGGCCCGCCTTGGTACGAGAGGCCGCGGGGTCCGGGGCGGCGCCCCGCGGCGTGGACACGAGCGGGCGGCGGCGCACCGGTCATCCGGTGCGCCGCCGCCCGAACCCGCTCAGCCGTCGGAGACGCCCAGCTTCTCCAGGATCAGCTCCTTGACGCGCGCCGCGTCGGCCTGGCCCCGGGTCGCCTTCATCACGGCGCCGACCAGGGCGCCTGCGGCGGCGACCTTGCCGGACTGGATCTTGGCGACGATCCCGGCGTTGCCCGCGATGGCCTCGTCCACGGCGGTGTTCAGCGCGCCCTCGTCGGAGACGACCTTCAGGCCGCGCTTCTCGACGACCTCGTCGGGCGTGCCCTCGCCCTTGAGGACGCCGTCGATGACCTGGCGGGCCAGCTTGTCGTTGAGGTCGCCCTTGGCGACCAGCTCGGACACGCGGGCCACCTGCTCCGGCGTGATGGGCAGGGCGCCCAGCTCGACCTGCTGCTCGTTGGCGGAGCGCGCCAGTTCGCCCATCCACCACTTGCGGGCGGAGGCGGAGTCGGCACCGGCGTTGATCGTCGCGACGATCGGGCCGATGGCACCGGCGTTGCGGATCGACTGCATGTCGTGGGCGGTGACGCCCCACTCCTCGATCAGCCGGTTGCGCTGGGCGAGCGGCAGCTCGGGGAGTTCGGCACGCAGCGCCTCGACCCAGTCGCGGGCCGGGGCGACGGGCACCAGGTCGGGCTCCGGGAAGTACCGGTAGTCCTCGGCGTTGTCCTTGATGCGGCCCGACGTGGTGGAGCCGTCCTCCTCGTGGAAGTGACGGGTCTCCTGCACGATGGTGCCGCCGGCGTTCAGGACCGCCGCGTGGCGCTGGATCTCGAAGCGCGCCGCTCGCTCCACGGACCGCAGCGAGTTGACGTTCTTCGTCTCGGAGCGGGTGCCGAACTTCTCGGTCCCGTGCGGACGCAGCGACAGGTTCACGTCGCAGCGCATCTGGCCCTTGTCCATCCGGGCCTCGGAGACGTCGAGCGCCTTGATGACCTCGCGCAGCTCGGCGACGTACGCCTTCGCGACCTCGGGGGCCCGCTCGCCCGCGCCCTCGATCGGCTTGGTGACGATCTCGATGAGCGGGATGCCCGCGCGGTTGTAGTCGAGCAGCGAGTGCGAGGCGCCCTGGATGCGGCCGGTGGCACCGCCGACGTGCGTCGACTTGCCGGTGTCCTCCTCCATGTGGGCGCGCTCGATCTCCACGCGGAAGACCTCGCCGTCCTCCAGCTGTACGTCGAGGTACCCGTCGAAGGCGATGGGCTCGTCGTACTGGGAGGTCTGGAAGTTCTTCGGCATGTCCGGATAGAAGTAGTTCTTCCGGGCGAAACGGCACCATTCGGCGATCTCGCAGTGCAGCGCGAGGCCGATCTTGATGGCCGACTCGACGCCGATCTCGTTCACGACCGGCAGGGCGCCGGGCAGGCCGAGACAGGTCGGGCAGGTCTGGCTGTTGGCGTCCTGCTTGAGCTCGGTGGAGCAGCCGCAGAACATCTTCGTCTTGGTGCCGAGTTCGACATGGACCTCGAGGCCCATGACGGGGTCGTACGACGCGAGCGCGTCCTCGTACGACACCAGGTCAGTCGTGGCAGTCACGGTGAAACTTTCCCTCTCAGCCCAGCAGGACGTCGTCGTCGCCCAGGCGCTTGAGCTCCCGGTAGAGGATCGCCAGGCCGGTCACGATGGCGGCGGCGGACACGGCGGCGTCGATCAGCCGCAGGGTGTCGTTGTCGTTCCTGGCCATCCGCGCCTGCTTCGCGACGCTGATCGCGCCGAAAGCGGTGCTGGCGGCCGACACGTACACGCCGGTCTTGGACTTCTTGAAGTTCTTGGCCTTCTTTGCCATGGCACTCACAGCGACGGAGCCTCCTCAAGCAGCGGGTGGCCCCACTTTTCCACGAAGGCGGCCTCAACGGCAGCGCCCACCTTGTACAGGCGGTCGTCCTTCATGGCGGGGGCGATGATCTGCAGGCCGACCGGCAGGCCGTCCTCGGGGGCCAGGCCGCACGGCAGCGACATGGCCGAGTTGCCGGCCAGGTTGGTCGGGATGGTGCACAGGTCCGCGAGGTACATCGCCATCGGGTCGTCGGCGCGCTCGCCGATCGGGAAGGCGGTGGTCGGCGTCGTCGGCGAGACGATGACGTCCACGCTCTCGAAGGCGGCCTCGAACTCGCGGGTGATGAGGGTGCGGACCTTCTGGGCACTGCCGTAGTACGCGTCGTAGTAACCGGAGCTCAGCGCGTACGTGCCCAGGATGATGCGGCGCTTGACCTCGTCGCCGAAGCCGGCCTCGCGGGTCAGCGCGGTGACGTCCTCGGCGGAGTGCGTGCCGTCATCGCCGACGCGCAGGCCGTAGCGCATGGCGTCGAACCGGGCGAGGTTCGAGGAGCACTCGGACGGCGCGATCAGGTAGTACGCGGACAGCGCCAGGTCGAACGTCGGGCAGTCCAGCTCGACGATCTCGGCGCCGAGCGACTTCAGCAGCTCGACCGACTCGTCGAAGCGCTGCACGACGCCGGCCTGGTAGCCCTCGCCGCGGAACTGCTTGACGACGCCGACGCGCATGCCCTGGACCGAGCCGTTGCGCGCGGCTTCGACGACCGCGGGGACCGGGGCGTCGATGGACGTCGAGTCGAGCGGGTCGTGACCGGCGATGGCCTCGTGCAGCAGCGCCGCGTCCAGGACGGTGCGGGCACAGGGCCCGCCCTGGTCGAGGCTGGAGCTGAAGGCCACCATGCCGTAGCGGGAGACGCCGCCGTAGGTCGGCTTGACGCCGACCGTGCCGGTGACGGCCGCGGGCTGGCGGATGGAGCCGCCGGTGTCCGTGCCGATGGCGAGCGGGGCCTGGTAGGCGGCGAGCGCGGCGGACGAGCCGCCGCCGGAGCCGCCCGGGATGCGGGTCAGGTCCCACGGGTTGCCCGTCGGCCCGTACGCGCTGTTCTCCGTCGAGGACCCCATGGCGAACTCGTCCATGTTGGTCTTGCCGAGGATGACGACGTCGGCGGCCTTGAGGTTCTTGACCAGCGTCGCGTCGTACGGCGGGATCCAGCCTTCGAGGATCTTCGAGCCGACCGTGGTCGGGATCCCCTCGGTGGTGAAGATGTCCTTCAGCGCGAGCGGGACGCCGGCCAGCGGGCCGAGCTTCTCGCCCGCGGCGCGCTTGGCGTCCACGGCGGCGGCCTGCTTCAGGGCGCCGTCGCGGTCGACGTGCAGGAAGGCGTGCACCTTCTCGTCGACGGCCTCGATCCGGGCCAGGTGGGCCTCGGTGACCTCGACCGCGGTGAGCTCGCCGGAGGCGATCTTCCCGGCGATCTCGGCAGCGGTGAGCTTGATGATGTCCGTCATGGCGATTAGTCCTCCCCCAGGATCTGCGGCACCTTGAAACGCTGCTGCTCCTGGGCCGGGGCGCCGGAGAGCGCCTGCTCGGGGGTGAGCGACGGACGGACCTCGTCCGCGCGCATGACGTTCGTCAGCGGCAGCGGGTGGGAGGTCGGCGGTACGTCTTGGTCGGCGACCTCGCTGACGCGGGCGACCGCGCCGATGATGTCGTCGAGCTGGCCGGCGAAGTGGTCAAGCTCTTCGGGCTTCAGCTCCAGACGCGCCAGCCGGGCGAGGTGGGCGACCTCCTCGCGCGTGATGCCAGGCATGCAGCGATCCTCTGGGGTGGAGTGTGTGTGGTTTGGGCCCAATCCTATGGGGCCCGGAGCCGTGCCTGGTAAACGGTTTGTTCGGGGCCCTCCCTCAGCGCCTCTCGTCCCAGACCCGACTGCCCAGGAAGTGGTTGTCGTAACGCTCCTGCACGTCGAGGAGCGACTCCCGGCTCAGCTCGCCCAGCGCGATGCGCTGAAGGTGACGAAAGTACTCGAACCGCTCGACACCGGGCGTGAGCACGATGAGGAGGTCGGCGTCGCAGCCGGGTGCGGCGGCGAACGCGTGCGCCGTCCGCGGCGGCACCACGATCAGATCGCCCGTTCCGCCGGTGACCACTTCGTCGCCCGCCAGGAACTCGGCCGCGCCGTCGAGCACGTAGAACATCTCGGCGCTGTGCTCGTGGTGGTGCGGGGTGGCACCGTTCGCGCCGTCGGTGAGGGTGACGCGCTGGGTGGACAGGGCGCCGCCGGTGGCACTGCTGTCGGCGAGCAGCCGCACGGTGGTGGGGGCCCGGCCGACCACCTCGGCGTCGGTGGCGCGGACGATCACGGACGAGTCGAACTCGGGCACGACGAAGGACACTTCGGACTCCTCAGGCCTCGGCGGGTTCGGACGGCGAACGGCAAGCCGACGCTGATGAGCACGACGACGGCGGTGGCGAATCGGACGCCGTACGCGAGCGCCTTCGTGCCTCCGTGACGCAGCGCCATGAGCATGTCGCCGGGCGGGATCAGTGCCACGAGGAGCATGAACCACGCCCCCACCCGGGCACCGGCGAACGCCAGAAGTGCCAGGCCGAGGAGGGCGAGCGTGAAGTCCCTGAGGCCCTTGACGGTGAGGTAGGCGCGGTCCCCGTCCGCCTCGGCGGGCACGCCGTGACCGGCGGCGGCCGTCTCTCCCGGAGGACCCGGCACACGGGCTGGGGTTGCTGGTGGCGTACTTCGGGGCAGCGTGAGGGGCGCGCGGGCCCCTCGGGCAGGCGCTACCAGGTGCTACCGGGCGCTAGGGAAGGGGCCGGTGGTCGTCGCCCTTGGCTGCCGGAAGCGCCGCGGGCGTGCGCTGCCAGCCGCGGGAGCCGCGGGCCCGCAGCCAGGCCGTCGTCTCGTCCGGCGGCATCGCGGCGGCGACGAGCCAGCCCTGCACCGCGTCACAGCCGAGGTCGCGCAGCCGCTCCCAGGTCTCGTCGTCCTCGACGCCCTCGGCGACGACCAGCAGCCCGAGCGAATGGGCCAGGTCGACGGTGCAGCGCACGATCTCCGCGTCCTCGTTGTCCACGGCGAGGCGGGCGACGAAGGAGCGGTCGATCTTCAGCTCGCTCACCGGGAGGCGACGCAGGTGGACCAGGGACGAATAGCCGGTGCCGAAGTCGTCGAGCGACATCTTCACGCCGTGGCCGGTCAGCCCGGCCAGGGTGTCGGCGGCCCGCTGCGGATCCTCCAGGAGCACGTGTTCCGTTATCTCCAACTGCAGTGATCCGGCCGGGACTCCGTGCCGTGCGAGCCGCGCCGCGACCGCCCCCGCGAAGCCCGGCGTGTGCACGTCCCGCGGTGACACGTTCACCGCGACCGGTACGTGAAGCCCCTGCGCACGCCAGCGCGCCACCTGGGCCAGCGCCGTCTCCAGGACGTACTCGGTCAGATGCGGCATCAGGCCGGACGACTCGGCGATGGCGATGAACTCGTCGGGCGGAACCTTCCCCCGCTCCGGGTGCACCCAGCGCACCAGCGCCTCGAGTCCCGCCACCTGCCCGTCGAACTGGACCTTCGGCTGGTAGTGCAACTCCACGTCGCCGGCGTCGAGCGCGCGCCGCAGATCGCCCAACAGGCCCAGCCGGTCAGGGGTGTTTGAGTCCCGCTTCGACTCGTACACCTCCACGCCCGTACGGTCCCGCTTGGCCTGGTACATCGCGACGTCGGCGCGGCGCAGCAGCCCTTCGGCGTCCAGCGCGTGGTCGGGGAAGACGGCGAGCCCGGCGCTGGCCTCCAGGACCAGCGTCAGCCCGTCCAGGTCCAGGGGGGAGCCGAGCGCGGCGACGAGGTTGCGGGCCACGCGCGAGGCGGACGTCGTCGAGTCGGCGACCGGGAGCAGCACGGCGAACTCGTCGCCCCCGAGCCGCGCGGCCTCCGCCCCGCGCGGCAGCGCGGCTCTGAGCCGGTCCGCGATCTGCAACAGGAGCCGGTCACCGGCGAGATGGCCCAATGTGTCGTTGACAGACCGGAACCGGTCGAGGTCGATCAGCACGAGCGCGCTGCGCGCCCCGATCCGCTCGGCGTCGTCCAGCGCGGTCCAGGTGCGCTCCAACAGCCACTGCCGGTTGGGCAGTCCGGTGAGCGGGTCGCGCAGCTGCTCCTCGGCGCGGGCCCGCGCGATCCACAGCGTCGAGTCGAGCGCGACGAGCGGGATCGCGAACAGCGGCAGCAGCACCGGCTGGGCGATCGCGACGACACAGACCAGGGGCGCGATGCCGAGCAGCGCGATCCCCACGAGGGCCTGGCGCACCAGCGCCGTCCGGGCGATCGTCGGCAGGCCGGAGGTGCGCGGCGCGTGGACGTACCAGAGCAGAGCACGGGTGACCAGCAGGTACGCGGCCGCCACGAGCAGGACCTCGGGCGCGGTGTAGACGTCCCAGGTCTCCGGTTTCCAGGGGGACTCGACGGACGGTACGCGGCCGAACGCGGC
The DNA here is from genome assembly GCF_010548525.1 of Streptomyces sp. SID14478. Lineage (GTDB taxonomy): Bacteria > Actinomycetota > Actinomycetes > Streptomycetales > Streptomycetaceae > Streptomyces. The sequence continues at coordinate 408 of NZ_JAAGMG010000779.1, read as the reverse complement.
CAGCACGAGGGCGCCCGCGCCGATCCCGAGGATGTCGATCGCGCCGTGCAGGACGCCCTGGCGCCAGCGGTGGCGGCGGGCGATGCCGACGAGCACGACGACGGTAAGGCTGACCATTCCGGCGGGCACCCAGCCGTACAGGAGCAGCACGGCGAGCGTGAGCGCGGCGCCCGATCCGGTGCCGCCCCACCAGCGGTCGCGGCCGAGCGCGACGAGATGGCCGACGATGATCCCGGTCAGGACGGCGAGGGACCAGCCGACCGCGCCGGACGGGAAGAGCGCGTGGTGGCCGGCGAACGCCCGGTAGAAGCCGGCGCCGAGGACGACCGCGGCGAGCGCGACGACCGCGCCGGGCAGCAGCGGCAGCACCGCGGCCCGGGAGGTGTCGGCGCTTTCCGCGGGCTGGTT
>NZ_JAAGMG010000733.1 GCF_010548525.1 Streptomyces sp. SID14478 | reverse complement strand
CGGCGGCGGCGCGCACGGCCCCCGCGTCCCGGCCGCAGACCGCGGCGAGCCGGGGCGTGAGCGGCAGGTCGAAGGCGCGCCCCACGGTGCGCCACCCCTGTGAGTGGGCGGCGCCCATGAACGCGTAGCCGACCATGCCGACACCCAGGACCGGCTTCACCTCTCCCTCGGTGTCGCCGCCGCCCGTCTCCCGAGCCGTCGAACCCGTACTGCTGCCTGCCATGCGGAAGTCCTCCTCGTCCACGCGGTGATCGCCAGGTGCCTCGTGCCGGCGCCCGTCACTTGAAGCCGGTCGGCAGGTACTTGCTGACGTTCTCCTTGTCGACGACGGCGGAGAACAGCGTGACGTGGGCCGGGATCTCGAACTCGGCCATGCCGCTGATCCCCTTGCCCTGGCCGAGGGCGCGGGCCAGGTCGATGGCGGAGGCCGCCATGGTGGGCGGGTACAGGACGGTGGCCTTCAGCACGCTGTCGTCGGCCTGGATGGCCTGCATCGCGGACAGCGCGCCCGCGCCGCCCACCATCAGGAATCCTTCGCGGCCCGCCTGCTTGATGGCGCGCAGGGCGCCGACGCCCTGGTCGTCGTCGTGGTTCCACATGGCGTCGAAGTTCTTCTGCGCCTGCAGGAGCTGGGCCATCTTGGCCTGGCCCGACTCGACGGTGAAGTCGGCGGCCTGGCGGGCCACCTTCTTGATGTTCGGGTAGTTCTTCAGGGCGTCGTCGAAGCCCTGCGTGCGCTGCTTGGTGAGTTCGAGGTTGTCGATCCCCGCGAGCTCGATGACCTTGGCGTTCTTCTTGTCCTTGAGCTTCTCGCCGATGTAGTTGCCGGCGCTCAGGCCCATGCCGTAGTTGTCGCCGCCGACCCAGCAGCGGTACGCCTGCGGGGTGTTGAAGATGCGGTCGAGGTTCACGACGGGGATGCCCGCGCGCATCGCCTTGAGGCCGACCTGCGTGAGCGCCTTGCCGTCGGCCGGCAGGACGACGAGGACGTCGACCTTCTTGTTGATGAGCGTCTCGACCTGGCCGATCTGCGCGGCGGTGTCGTTCGAGCCCTCCGTGGCCTCGAAGGTCACGTCGGAGTACTTCTTCGCCCGCTGCTCGGCGTTGTCGTTGATGGCGTTGAGCCAGCCGTGGTCGGCCTGGGGACCCGCGAAGCCGATGGTGACCTGCTTGCCCTTCTTGTCGTCGGCGACCGGCTGGTCGGCGGCCTTGCTGCTGTCGCCCTTGTCGCTGGGCTCGTTGCTGGTGCAGGCGGTGAGCAGGCCGCCGGTGGTGACGGCGGCGGCCGCGCCGAACAGGATGTTTCTACGGCTCGTGACGCTTGTCGACTCTGGCATGGCGTCGTCCCTTCGCGGGTCAGGTGGTGGAGTTGGCCGTACGTCGCTGGACCAGGACCGCGGCGACGATGATCGCGCCCTTGGCGATCTGCTGCGTCGCGGTTTCCAGGTTGTTCAGCGCGAAGATGTTCTGGATCGTCTGGAAGATCAGGACGCCCAGGACGGAGCCGACGATGGTGCCGCGGCCGCCGGTCAGGAGGGTGCCGCCGATGATGGCCGCGGCGATGGCGTCGAGTTCGTAGAGGTTGCCGTTGGTGTTCTGGCCGGAGCCGGCCAGCACGATCAGCAGGAAAGCGGCGATGCCGCAGCACAGCCCGGACAGCAGGTACAGGTACAGGCGCTGGCGGCGTACGTCGATGCCGGCGAGCCGCGCGGCCTCCGCGTTGCCGCCGACGGCGACGGAGCGGCGGCCGAACGTGGTGCGGTTCAGGACGAGCCAGCCGATGACCGTGACGCCGGCGAAGACGAGGACGAGCGGCGGGATGCCGAGGACGTAGGCGTCCCGCTCACCGAGCTTCAGGACGCTGTCCACGGTGACCGTCTGGGTGTTGCCGTCGGTGATCTGCAGGGCGAGACCGCGGCCGGAGGCGAGCATCGCGAGGGTCGCGATGAACGGGACCATGCCGCCGTACGCGATGAGCACGCCGTTGACCAGGCCGCAGGCGACGCCGACGGCGACCGCGGTGAACAGGATGCCGACGAAGCCGAAGTCCTGGGTGGCGACCGTGGTCGCCCAGCAACTGGCGAGGGCCACGATCGCGCCGACGGAGAGGTCGATGCCACCGGACATGATCACGAAGGTCATGCCGACGGTGACGACTCCGATGACGGAGGCCTGGGTCAGGATGAGCTGGACGTTGTCGGTGTCCAGGAAGGAGTCGGGCTGGGTGATGCCGCCGATGACGACCAGGACGGCGAGGACACCGAGCAGGGACAGCGTGCGGACGTCGAGGCGCAGCGTCCGGGGCATGCGGGGGCGCGGGGCCGCGTCGGGCTGGGTCTTGACCGGGCGGGTGGGTGAGGCTGGCTGCGTCATGTCGCCGGGGTTCCTTCCATCACCAGGTCCAGGACCCGGTGTTCCGTCAGTTCCTTGGCCGGGGCCTCGTGGACGACTCGTCCCTCCCGCAGGACCAGGACGCGGTCCGCGAGGCCCAGGACCTCGGGGACCTCGCTGGAGACCAGGAGTACGGCGAGTCCGTCGTCGGCCAGCCGGCGGATGACCGCGTAGAGCTCGGCGCGGGCGCCGACGTCCACGCCGCGGGTCGGCTCGTCCAGGAGCAGGACCTTGCATCCGCGCAGCAGCCAGCGGGCCAGGACGGCCTTCTGCTGGTTGCCGCCGGACAGGGTGCGCACGGGCGCCGAGGGGTTGTCCGGGCGCAGGGACAGTTCCCGGGTCGCCTTGAGCGCGGCCTCGCGTTCGCGGCCGCGGTCCAGCCAACCCCCGTACGAGAAGCGGGACATGGAGGAGACGGAGACGTTGCGCGTGACCGACTCCAGCATCAGCAGGCCCTGCGCCTTGCGCTCCTCGGGGGCGAGGCCGAGGCCGGCGCGGACCGCGGCGCGGACGCTGCCGGGGCGCAGGTCCCGTCCCTCGACGCTGACCTGGCCGGTCGTCGGCTTGCGCGCGCCGTAGATCGTCTCCAGGACCTCGGAGCGTCCCGAGCCGACGAGCCCGGCCAGACCCACGATCTCGCCGGGGCGGATCTCCAGGTCGAGTGGCGCGAACTCGCCCTCGCGGGAGAGGTTGCGCACGCGCAGGACCGGTTGCGTCAGGCTCGTGGCGACCGGGACGGGGACCGGCTCCGGGCGCGGCGGGAAGACGTACTCGACGTTGCGGCCCGTCATCAGCGCGACCACGTCACGCGTGGGCGTGTCCTTGGCCGGGAGTCCGCCCGCCACGGCGCGGCCGTCCTTGAGGACGGTGACCCGGTCGCCGATGCGGCGGATCTCCTCCAGGCGGTGCGAGATGTAGACGACGGCGACGCCTTCGGCGGTGAGGTCGCCGACGATGCGGAAGAGGTTGTCGACCTCGTCGGGGTCGAGCGCCGCGGAGGGCTCGTCCATGACGATGAGGCGTACGTCGTGCGAGAGCGCGCGGGCCATCGAGACGATCTGCTGTCCGGCGGCCGAGAGGTCACCGACCAGCGTGCCGGGGGCGACCTCGCCGTGGCCAAGTCGCTTGAGCAGGGCGGCAGTTGCCGCTTTCGCGTCCCGTCCTCGTACGACGAAGCCGGCCGAGGTCGGCTCGTGTCCGAGGAAGACGTTCTCGGCCACCGACAGTCCCTCGACCAGGTCGAGCTCCTGGTAGATGGTGGCGATCCCGAGCCGCATCGCGGCGATCGGCGAGCGCAGGGTGACCGGTTCTCCGCGCCAGGTGATGGCGCCCTCGTCGGGCTGGTGGGCGCCCGCGAGGACCTTGATGAGAGTGGACTTGCCCGCGCCGTTCTGGCCGAGCAGACAGTGCACCTCGCCCGCCTGGACGTCGAGGTCCACGCCGTCGAGGGCGCGGACGCCGGGGAACGACTTGGTGATGCCGGACATGGTGAGCAGCGGTGGTTCTGGTACCGAACGTGCCGAAGGCGGCGAAGGTGCCATGGCGGTGTTCCCCTAGCAGCGGGTGCGGGCCGGTTTCCGGGCAGGGCGGAGCAGGGCGCTGTACTGGGTGACGTGGTGGAGCCGGGAGTTCTACGCGGGTGAGAACAGGTGGTCGCTGATCAGGCGGGCGCCGCCGATGACTCCGGCGGTGGGGCCGAGCTCGCCCAGGACGATGGGCAGATTGCCGGTCGCGAGCGGCAGCGACTGGCGGTAGACCTGGGTGCGCAGGGCGGCGAGGAGCGTGTGGCCGAGGCCGGTGACACCGCCGCCGATGACGACGAGGCCGGGGTTGAAGAAGCTGACGAGCGAGGCGATGACCTGGCCGGTGCGGTTGCCGCCCTCGCGGATCAGGTCGAGGGAGGTGCCGTCACCGGCGGCCGCGGCGACCGCCACGTCGGCGGCGCTGAGCGTGCCGACCGTCTCCAGGCGTCCGGCGAGTTCGGGCGAGCGCCCGTCGCGGGCGGCCTCCTCGGCGTCGCGGGCCAGTGCCGCGCCGCTGAAGTAGGCCTCCAGGCAGCCCCTGTTGCCGCAGGCGCACTGCCTGCCGTCGGGCTCCACCTGGATGTGTCCGATGTCGCCGGCCGAGCCGGTCGTACCGCGGTAGACCTCACCGCCGACGACGATGCCGCAGCCGATGCCGGTGCCGATCTTGACGCAGAGGAAGTCGCGCGCCTGGCGGGCGACGCCAGCGTGCTGCTCCCCCATCGCCATCAGGTTCACGTCGTTGTCGACCATGACGGGGCAGCCCAGCTCCTGGCTGAGTGCCTCGCGGACCGGGAAACCGTCCCAGCCGGGCATGATCGGCGGGGCGACCGGGACGCCCTCGGGGAAGCGGACCGGACCGGGCACTCCGATGCCCGCTCCGTCGAACCCCTCGGCCAGTCCGGACGCCCTCAACTTGGCGGCCATGGCCAGTACTTGCTCGAAGACCGCGACCGGTCCCTCGCGTACGTCCATGGGCTGGGTGATGTGCCCGAGGACCTCCAGCTCGGCGTTGGTGACGGCGACGTCGACCGAGGTCGCGCCGATGTCGACGCCGAGGAAGCGGAGTTCGGGCGCGAGCCGGATGTTGTGGGAGCGGCGGCCGCCGCGCGAGGCGGCGAGTCCGTCGGCCACGACGAGTCCGGTCTCCAGGAGCCGGTCCACCTCGACGGCCAGCTTGGAGCGCGACAGGTCGATCTGATCGCCGAGCTGGGCACGGGAGTTGGGCCCTCCGTCGCGCAGCAGTCGCAACAAGCGCGCCTGGTGCGCGTTCGCGGGTCGAGCCGTCATGCGTCTCACGTGCCCCTCCCCGCCTCTTCGGGCTCCAGTGGACCGACCGGCCTGTCGGACCGTAGTCGTTTCGGCCAGTCGTTCTTTCGATGGGGAACGTAGCAGCGCGTGCCGGGTGTGGGAAGAAGTTGCGCAGGAATTACCCATGACTTTCTCCCGTCACAGGACAAAGGTCGGCTCCCGGCAGCCTCACGTAGTCTTTCGGCCGCGACAACACGCCACGTCACAGGGGGAGTTCGGACATGACGCCGGAAACGGCACCAGCAGCACGAGACGGGAAGATATCGGACGAGGCCGAGCCCGCGGTCACGCAACGGGTGACCTCGTTGGAGCTCTTCTTCGACCTGGTCTTCGTCTATACGCTGACCCAGTTGACGGTGCTGATCGCGCACCACCTGTCGTGGGCCACGGCCGCGCGGGTCGTCCTCCTCTTCATGGTCCTCTACTGGATGTACTCGGCGTACGCCTACCTCACCAACCAGGTGCCGCCGGACCGCCCCTCGCGCCGTCTCCTGATGCTGCTCGGCATGGCGGCGTTCCTGGTCTGCGCCCTGTCGATCCCGCACGTCTTCGACCCGCACACGAACGCGGGCGTCGTCTTCGGCCTCGGCCTCCTCCTGGTCGTCCTGGTGCACAGCGTCCTGTACACGCGCAGCCACGGGACCGACGTCATCTGGTACGCGGTGCCCAACTCCCTCGCGGCGCTCGCCGTGACGGGCGCGGGCCTGACCTCGGGGCTGCCCGCGGACGGGCTGTGGGTGCTGGCGATCGTGCTGCAGTTCGCGACGCCGCGCCTGGCGGAGTACGGACCGAGCCGCAGGTCGGGGCGCCCGAGCGCCGAACTGCGCTCCCAGATGGGGAAGTTGCACCCCGGGCACTTCGTGGAGCGGCACGGCCTGCTGCTGATCGTCTCGTTCGGCGAGTCTGTCGTCGCGATCGGGGTCGGCATCGGCGACCTGCCGTTCACCGCGGACGTGCTCACGGGCGCCTTCCTCGCGCTCGCCCTGGCCGGGGCGCTGTGGTGGACGTACTTCGTCCGCGACGAGGGCGGGGCGGAGCGCCGCTTCGCGGCCACCCCGGCCGACCGGCGGTGGTGGCTCGCGATGACCGCGTACTACTACGCCTTCCTGCCGATGCTGCTCGGCGTCGCGTTCCTCGCCGCGGGGATCAAGAAGTCGCTCGGGCACATCGGCGAGCACCTGGATGCGGGCCCGGCCCTGGCGCTCGCGGGCGGCGTGGCGCTGTTCCTGGCCGGGGACGTGGCGTTCCGGGCGGCGATGCGGCTGTTCCCGCTGGGCTTCCGGGCGCTCGCCGTGCCCGTGGTGCTCGCGACGGCGCTGCTGGGCATCTACGGGTCCGCGTTGCTCCAACTCCTCGTTCTGGTCGTTTCGTTGGTGGTCATGCTCGCCGCTGAGGCACGCTGGTCCCCTCGCGCGTCCGTCGTGGAGGACGCCGGCACGGCAGGGGGGCTCGCATGATCCCGGTGACAGGGCGAGGGGCGACGTCGGGGACGTCGACGCCTCCTTCCGGTTCCATGGGGCCGGGGCGCCGGACGAGTCACCGGCGCGAGGCACCGTGGAGAGAGTCACAGGACGGGCACCGCGCACCTTCACCTGGTGGGCCCGCGACCACGTGACCGCCTTCCGGTGACGCGGAACGGTCCCCTGCACGCTCCACCCGAGTTCCTCATTCGCCTTACCCATCAAGGGAGTTGACGTCATGAGCCCGGTCGACAGCTACACACTCATGGAGCAGGCCCACGACTACTTGCGCGCCGCCGTGCGCGGCGTCCCGGCGGACGGCTGGGGCAGGCCCACGCCGTGCACCGCGTGGACGGTCCGCCAAGTGCTCAACCACGCCCGCCTCGACCAGCAGGCGCTCGTGATGCAGATCGGCGGCAGCGTCCCGGCCGGCGACCCCTTCGAGCCGGTCGACACGCTCACCCCCGACCCGCTCGGCGAACTGGCGGCGGTGCTCGACGAGTCGTCCGCGGCCTGGGAGTCCGTCGGCCGGGACGCCGAGGAGGTGACGACACCGGTCGGCACCGTGACGGCCCAGGTCGGCACCGCTCTCGCCGCCCTCGACGCGGCGGTGCACGCATGGGACATCGCCCGCGCCACCGGGCAGGACCTGCCGCTGTCCGACGAGCTGGCGGCGGGCCTGCTGGAGCCGGTCGGCCCGTTCGTCGACTTCGTACGGGCGAACTACGGCAAGTACGGCCCGGCCGTCGCGGTCCCCGAGCACACGGGCGCCGGGGACCGGCTGCTCGCGTTCACGGGCCGCGACCCGCAGTGGAAGCCGTAGCGCGTTGGGGACCGGACAGCTCCCAAGGCGTGTTGCGAAAGTCCCGTCGTTCGCCCGAGGGGCAGGTGGGACTCTCGCAACACCCCCTAGTCCTGGTTGCGGTGGTGGTACGTCTCGCGGGTGTGCTCCGTGTGCGCCCGCATCACCGCCGTGGCCCGGGCCTCGTCGCGGGCGGAGATCGCCTCGATGAGTGCGCGGTGCTCGATCCAGGACTGCTTGCCGCGCTGGCGGGCCACCGGCTGGTAGTACCAGCGCACCCGGGCGTCGACCTGGCCGGCCAGCTCCGCCAGCACCACGTTGCCCGCGAGTTCCATGACCTTCGCGTGGAACTCGGCGTTCGTCGCGACGACCAGGTCCACGTCCCCGTCGGCGACGGCCTGCTCGCCCTTGGCGCAGAGCTCCTCCAGGGCGGCGATCCCGGTCTTGCCCGCGTTGGCCGCGGCGAGCCGGGCCGCCTCGGCCTCCAGCAGCGTACGGACGGTGAGGAGTTGGTCGGCCTCCTCCTCCGTCGGCTCGTGCACGAACGCGCCCTGCGCCGGGCGCAGGTCCACCCAGCCCTCGGTGTTCAGCCGCTGCAGCGCCTCGCGCACCGGCTGGCGCGAGACTCCGAGGTGGCCGGCCAACTCGCTCTCGACGAGGTGCTGTCCGGGCTGCAGGGCACGGGTCGTGATGAGTTCGAGCAGCGCCTCGTACACCCGCTCGCGCAACGGGCCGGGGCGCTCCAGCCTGGGCACCGCCCCCTGCGGCAGTCCTGTGGACAACATCGCGGTCCCCCTCCTGGGCTTCGGACACCCGGCACGCCGGTTCCGGAGCCGGTACCCGTCAGCCGGTACCCGTCACCGGAACAGTGGATTGTCTTTGGAATACAGTTTACCGAGCACAATCGCCACAGCTAGGGGGAGTTGGCCTCGTCACATCCCGTCCCTCTCCCCCGTCACGGGACGCGCACGACCTGGCCCGCGTACGAGAGGTTCCCGCCGAAGCCGAAGAGCAGCGCGGGCGCCCCGCTCGCGACCTCGCCGCGCTCGATCAGCTTGGACAGCGCCATCGGCACGCTCGCGGCCGAGGTGTTGCCGGAGTCGACGACGTCCCGCGCCACCACGGCGTGCACGGCGCCGATCTTGTGCGCGAGGGGTTCGATGATGCGCAGGTTGGCCTGGTGCAGCACGACCGCGGCGAGATCGGCCGGTGTCAGGCCCGCCTTCTCGCAGGCCTCGCGGGCCAGCGGCGGCAACTGCCGGGTGGCCCACCGGTAGACGGACTGGCCCTCCTGCGCGAAGCGCGCGGGTTCGCCCTCGATGCGCACCGCGTTGCCCATCTCGGGGACCGAGCCCCACAGGACGGGGCCGATGCCGGGCTCCTCCCCGTCGGCGCACGGCTCGATCACCACGGCGCCCGCGCCGTCGCCGACCAGGACGCACGTGGAGCGGTCGGTCCAGTCGGTGACGGCCGACATCTTGTCCGCGCCGATGACGAGCGCGCGGGTGGCCGCACCCGCGCGCAGGGTGTGGTCGGCGGTGGCGAGGGCGTGCGTGAAGCCGGCGCAGACGACGTTCAGGTCGAGCGCCGCGGGCGAGGGAACGCCCAGGCGGTGGGCGACGCGGGCCGCCGTGTTCGGGGAGCGGTCGACGGCCGTGGAGGTGGCGACGACGACCAGGTCGACGGCGTCGGCGGTGAGGCCCGCGGCGGCCAGCGCCTTGGCCGCCGCGTGCGCGGCGAGCTCGTCGACGGGTTCGTCGGGGCCCGCGATGTGCCGGGTGCGGATGCCGACGCGCGAGCGGATCCACTCGTCGTCGGTGTCGACCATGCCCGCCAGGTCCTCGTTGGTGAGCACTCTGGCGGGCTGGTAATGGCCGATGCCGACGATGCGCGAACCATTCATGGAGAGGTCCCCTCGTATGCCTGGCTCGCGGGCCGTGCGAGCTGCGGACGTTCCAGTCTGGTCAGCGACCGGCGAGTACGAGGTGAGGTAATGCGACAGGATTGTGCGGTCCTGGTTGGAGAGTTCTGCCCGATCACCCCGTGAACAGCTGTGTAGCTTTTTGCACCAGTTCGTACACACCGTAGGCGAGCGGGGCCCCCACCCACAGCCAGGCGAAGGCGATCAGGCCGCGGCGCCTAGGCGGGCTGCTGGTGGTCACGGTCGGCGGTGTCATCGGAGGACTCCCTCGGGGCGGGGACGTGGTGGTGGCGGGCGTGGACGGGCCGTACGAGTTCGTTGGCGACGAAGCCGACGACGAGCAGGCCGATCATGATCGCGAGCGAGAGGCCGTAGAGGGACGCACCGTGCTTCCCGGCGTCCTTCTGGCTGTCGGCGACCCGGTTGACGATGAGCGGTCCGAGCACCCCGGCCGTCGACCAGGCGGTGAGCAGGCGGCCGTGGATGGCGCCCACCTGGTACGTGCCGAACAGGTCCTTCAGGTAGGCCGGAACGGTCGCGAAGCCGCCTCCGTAGAAGGAGAGGATCACGAGCGCGCAGACGACGAAGAGGGGCTTGGAGCCGTCTCCGTAGAGCGCGATCAGGAGGTACATCAGGGCGCCCACGCCGAGGTAGAGGCGGTAGACGTTCTTGCGTCCGATGAGGTCCGAGGTGGAGGACCAGCCGATGCGGCCGGCCATGTTCGCGGCGGACAGGAGAGCGACGAAGCCCGCGGCGGCGGACGCGGAGACCGGGGTGCTGGTGTCCGCGAAGAAGTCCGTGATCATGGGGGCCGCCTTTTCCAGGATGCCGATGCCCGCCGTCACGTTCATGCACAGGACGATCCACAGGCACCAGAACTGGGGTGTGCGGATCGCCTGGTTCGCGGAGACCTGCGGGCCGGCGAGGACCGGCACCGCACTGTCCCGCGCCGGCGTGACGGCCGCCTTCGGCACCCGCACCAACAGCACGCCCAGCGTCATGAACACGGCGTACGCCAGCCCGTGCACGAGGAACGCCAGCGCGATGCCGCCGCTGTCCGCGCCGAACGACTCCAGCATCTGCGCGCTCCACGGTGACGCGATCAGCGCGCCGCCGCCGAAGCCCATGATCGCGATGCCGGTGGCCATGCCGGGCCGGTCGGGGAACCACTTGATCAGGGTGGAGACCGGGGAGATGTAGCCGATGCCGAGGCCGATGCCGCCGACGCCGCCGTAGCCGAGGACGATCAGCCAGTACTGCTCGGTGGCGGCGCCGAGGGCGGCGAGCAGGAAGCCCGAGGAGAAGCAGACGAGGGCGACGGACATCGCCCAGCGCGGTCCGTTGCGCTCGACGAGGGTGCCGCCGAACGCGGCGGACAGGCCCAGCATCACGATGCCGAGCTGGAACGGCAGCGCGCTCTGCGTGCCGCTGAGGTTCAGGGCGGATTCGAGGGGCGGTTTGAACACGCTCCAGGCGTACGCCTGGCCGATGGAGAGGTGGACCGAGAGGGCGGCGGGCGGTACGAGCCAGCGGCTCCAGCCGGTCGGTGCGACGGGGGGCCTCATGATCCCGAACGGTAGGCAGCGCCACGGGACTTGGGAAGAGGTCGGACGTCAGTCCGTACAGAATCCGTCGACGGTATGCAATGCCTTGGCAAGCCCTCGCCCGAGCCGGTGCGCGGAGTCTTGTCGGCCCAACTTCCATACTGTAGACAATATTCCATCGACAGCCCTCCGCTTCCCTCCGGACCGCCACTGCCGTGCGAGCAGGGCGGAGCCGGAACCCTCGACCGAACGGAGCGAGCCAGTGAAAGTCGCAGTCCTCGGCGCCGGAGCGATCGGCGCCTATGTCGGAGCCGCGCTGCACCGCGCCGGCGCCGAGGTCCATCTCGTCGCCCGTGGACCGCACTTGGCGGCCTTGAGGCGCAGCGGTGTCCAGGTCATCAGCCCGCGCGGCGACTTCACCGCGCGGGCCCACGCCACCGACGACCCGGCCGGGATCGGGCCCGTCGACTATGTGTTCCTCGGCCTCAAGGCCAACTCGTACGCGGCGTGCGGGCCGCTGATCGAGCCCTTGCTGCACGAGCGCACCGCGGTCGTCGCGGCGCAGAACGGCATCCCCTGGTGGTACTTCCACGGGCACGGCGGCCCGCACGACGGCCACCGCCTGGAGAGCGTCGACCCGGGCGGCACGGTCAGCGCGGTGCTCGCGCCCGAGCGGGCCGTCGGCTGCGTCGTCTACGCGGCAACGGAGCTGGCGGCGCCGGGAGTCGTCCGCCATCTCGAAGGGACCCGGTTCTCCCTCGGGGAGCCGGACCGCTCGGTGTCGCAGCGCTGTGTGGCATTCAGTGACGCGATGAAGGAAGGCGGGCTCAAATGCCCCGTCGAGCCGGATCTGCGCGCCGACATCTGGATCAAACTGCTCGGCAACATCTCCTTCAACCCGATCAGCGCCCTGGTGCGCGCCACGATGCGGCAGATGTGTCTGCACGGCGGCACCCGCCGGGTCATCGAGATCATGATGACCGAGACGCTCGCCGTCGCCGAGGCGCTCGGCTGCAAGCCCGACATCTCCGTGGAGCGCCGCCTGGCCGGCGCCGAACGCGTCGGCGACCACCGCACCTCCACGCTGCAGGACCTGGAACGCGGAAAGCCCCTGGAGCTTGACGTGTTGCTGGCCGCGGTCGTGGAGCTGGCGGACATCACGGGCGTCGAGGTGCCCACGCTGCGCACCGTGCACGCCCTCTCGGACCTGCTCGCCCACGGCATGAGGAGGGACGCCGCATGAAGCAGAAGCGGCGCGACCGCGATCCGAAGACCTACGCCCGGCTCACCCACCCCCTGGTGCGCGAGGTCCCGGGCGACCGCGCCTCCCCCTTCAGGACCGCCACGTGGGACGAGGCGCTCACCCTGGCGGCGGACGGGTTCCGCGGCGCCCGCGAGGAGCACGGCCCGGACTCCTTCGCGATGCTGTCCTGCGCCCGCGCCACCAACGAGATGAACTTCGTGGCGCAGAAGTTCACCCGCGTCGTCATGGGCACCAACAACGTCGACTCCTGCAACCGTACGTGTCATGCGCCGAGCGTGGCCGGACTGTCCGCGGTGTTCGGGTCGGGCGGGGGCACGTCCTCGTACGAAGAGGTCGAGCACACCGACCTCATCGTGATGTGGGGGTCCAACGCCCGCTTCGCGCACCCGATCTTCTTCCAGCACGTGCTGAAGGGGATACGCAACGGGGCGCGGATGTACGCCGTCGACCCGCGCCGCACCTCGACGGCCGAGTGGGCGGAGAGCTGGCTCGGGCTGAACGTCGGCACCGACATCCCCCTCGCGCACGCGGTCGCCCGGGAGATCATCGCCGCCGATCTGCACAACAAGGCGTTCGTGGAGCGGGCGACGACCGGCTTCGAGGAGTTCAAGGCGCTCGTCGAGCCCTGGACGCTGTCCCTCGCGGAGAAGGTCACCGGCGTCCCCGCGGCCGCCGTCCGCGATCTCGCCCACGCCTACGCGCGGGCCGAACGCGCCCAGCTGTGCTGGACGTTGGGGATCACCGAGCACCACAACGGGACCGACAACGTCCGGGCGCTCATCAACCTCTCCCTGCTGACCGGGCACGTCGGGCGGTACGGCGCCGGGGTGCAGCCGCTGCGCGGGCAGAACAACGTGCAGGGCGGCGGCGACATGGGCGCCATCCCGAACCGGCTGCCCGGGTTCCAGGACATCCTCGACGACGGCCACCGGCTGAAGTTCGAGCAGGCCTGGCAGACCGTGATCCCGCCGCGCTACGGCATGACGCTGACCGACATGTTCGAGGCCATGGAGCACGGGCGGCTGCACGCCGTGTACTGCATCGGTGAGAACCCGGCCCAGTCGGAGGCCGACAGCGAGCAGGCCGCGCGCCGGCTCGCCGCGCTCGACCACCTCGTCGTGCAGGACATCTTCTTGACGAAGACCGCGCAGATGGCGGACGTGGTGCTGCCCGCGACCGCGGCGTGGGCGGAGACGGACGGGACCACCACCAACAGCGAGCGGCGCGTCCAGCGGGTGCGGGCCGCGCTCACCCCGCCCGGTGAGGCCCGCGAGGACATCGACATCCTGTGCGACGTCGCCTCGCGGCTCGGCCACGACTGGAAGTACGCGGACGCCGAGGCCGTCTGGAACGAGCTGCGGTCGCTGTCGCCGGACCACTTCGGGATGACGTACGACCGCCTGACCCGACTGCAGGGGCTGCAGTGGCCCTGCCCGGACGTGGACGAGCTGCCCCCCTCCTATCTGCACGGGCGGCTGTGGGACGCGGACGAGGCGCGGCGCGGGCGGCTCGCGCCGTTCGGGCTCGTCGAGCACGACCCGCCGGTCGACCTCACCGACGAGGCGTATCCGATCCGGCTGACGACCGGGCGTCGGCTCGACTCGTACAACACCGGTGTGCAGAGCGGGAGTTTCGCCTCCCCGCTGCGCCGCGGCGAGTACGTCGAGCTGTGTCCCGAGGACGCCGAGCGGTACGGGGTCGTGGTCGGTGAGGAGGTGCGGGTCTCCTCGCGGCGCGGGGTGGTGACCGCACCCGTCTGGGTCGACCCCGGCCTGCGTCCGGGGCTCGCCTTCATGACCATGCACTTCCCCGACGAGGTGGACACCAACCTGCTGACGATCGAGGCGAACTGCCCGATCGCCGGGACGGCGGAGTTCAAGGCGTCGGCGATACGGATCGAGAAGCTGACCGCGTCTGAGTTGAGGGGCTGAGCAACCGTGGACCTGCGCTTCGGTGACGGCAAGCCGACGGACGAGGAACGGGAGGCGGTCGACGCGCTCCTCGGGCCGCCGGAATCCGCCTGGGAGGGGGCCGACGACCGGACGGACTCCGATCTGCGGTGGGCCAGGGGCGGGCGCGCGGCCCGCGAGCGGCGGGACTTGCTGTTGCCGGGGCTGCACGCGGTCAACGACCGGGTGGGGTGGATCAGCGAGGGCGCCCTCGACTATCTGTGCCGGCGGCTGACGGTGCCGCCGTCGGAGGCGTACGGGGTGGCCACGTTCTACTCCATGTTCTCGCTGCGGGCGCGGCCCGCGACGGTGCTGCACGTGTGTACGGACCTCGCTTGTGCGCGGGTGGGCGGGGCCGAGTTGTGTGCCTCGGCGCGTTCTTCGGCCGGAGCGGATGTCCATGTGGAGGAGTCGCCGTGTCTGGGGCTCTGTGAGCGGGCGCCTGCCGCGCTGCGGGTGCGGGCCGGATCCACGGTTTCCGCGGTGCCGGTCGCGCCGTTTCGGGGCTCCGCCCCGGACCCCGCTCCTCAATCGCCGGAGGGGCTTGATGCGCCCGGCGCCTCAGCGGCCGTTCCGCAGGCCGGTGACCCGGGGCTCGTCCTGCTCAGGCGCATCGGCCGCGTCGACCCCGCCTCCCTCGACGACTACCGGGCCGAGGGCGGGTACGCCGCGCTGCGGCGGGCCTTCGCGCTCGGGCCCGCCGCCGTCATCCGGGAGGTGACCGACGCGGGGCTCGTGGGGCGGGGCGGGGCCGCGTTCCCCACGGGGCGCAAGTGGCAGGCGACCGCGGCGCAGCCGGACGGCCCGCACTATCTCGTCTGCAACGCCGACGAGTCGGAGCCCGGCACCTTCAAGGACCGTGTCGTGATGGAGGGCGACCCGTACGCGCTCGTCGAGGCGATGACGATCGCGGCGTACGCGACGGGCGCGCGCCACGGCTACCTGTATCTGCGCGGGGAGTACCCGCGAGCACTGGAGCGGATGACGCACGCCGTGCGACAGGCCCGTGTGCGGGGGCTGTTGGGGGACGACATCCTCGGGCAGGGCTTCTCCTTCGACATCGAGATCCGGCGCGGCGCGGGCGCCTACATCTGCGGCGAGGAGACCGCACTGTTCAACTCCATCGAGGGGTATCGCGGGGAGCCGCGCTCCAAGCCGCCGTTCCCGGTGGAGAAGGGCCTGTTCGGCAAGCCGACCGCCGCCAACAACGTCGAGACGCTGGTGAACGTGCTGCCGATCCTGACCATGGGCGCGCAGGCGTACGCCGCCGTCGGCACCGGGCAGTCGACCGGACCCAAGCTGTTCTGCGTGTCCGGCGCCGTCGAGCGGCCCGGCACCTACGAGCTGCCCTTCGGCGCCACCCTCGGCGACCTGCTCGCCCTCGCCGGCACCCCGAACCCGCTGAAGGCGATCCTGCTCGGCGGCGCCGCGGGCGGCTTCGTGCGCCCCGACGAGCTGGACATCCCGCTCACCTTCGAGGGCACCCGTGCCGCGGGCACCACCCTCGGCTCGGGCGTGGTCATGGCCTTCGACGACGCGCTGCCGCTCCCCCGGATCCTGCTGCGCATCGCCCAGTTCTTCCGCGAGGAGTCGTGCGGGCAGTGCGTGCCGTGCCGGGTGGGCACGGTGCGCCAGCAGGAGGCGCTGCACCGGATCGCCGAGAAGAAGGGCATCGCCGCCGACGACGACATCGCGCTGCTGCGCGAGGTGGGGCGGGCCATGAAGGACGCCTCGATCTGCGGTCTGGGCCAGACCGCGTGGAACGCCATCGAGTCCGCCATCGACCGCCTGGGGGCGTACGCATCATGACCGCTGTCGAGCTGGGGATCCCCCGCCGCCTGCTGGAGTTCACGATCGACGGGGAGGCGGTGCGGGCGCCCGAGGGCGCCACGCTCCTCGACGCGTGCCGCGCGGCGGGCAAGGACGTCCCGACCCTGTGCCAGGGCGACACCCTCGCCCCGAAGAACGCCTGCCGCGTGTGCGTCGTGGAGGTCGAGGGGGCGCGCACGCTCGTGCCCGCGTGCTCCCGGAAGGCGGAGGCCGGCATGGAGGTGCGCACGGACACCGAGCGCGCCCGGCACAGCCGCAAGGTCGTCCTCGAACTCCTCGCGTCCTCGGTCGACTTGTCGACGACTCCCCATGTCGCTTCATGGATCAAGGAGTACGAGGCGAAGCCGGACCGCTTCGGCCCGGACGCGCGGCGCCTGGACGAGGAGCCGCGGGTCGACAACGACCTGTACGTGCGCGACTACGACAAGTGCATCCTCTGCTACAAGTGCGTGGACGCCTGTGGTGACCAGTGGCAGAACAGCTTCGCGATCTCGGTCGCCGGGCGCGGCTTCGACGCCCGGATCGCCGTCGAGCACGACGCGGCGCTGACCGACTCGGCGTGCGTGTACTGCGGCAACTGCATCGAGGTGTGTCCGACGGGCGCGCTGTCGTTCAAGTCGGAGTTCGACATGCGGGCCGCCGGTACGTGGGACGAGTCGGCGCAGACCGAGACGACCACGGTGTGCGCGTACTGCGGAGTCGGCTGCAACCTCACGCTCCATGTGCAGGACAATGAGATCGTGAAGGTCACCTCCCCGCACGACAACCCGGTGACCCACGGCAACCTCTGCATCAAGGGCCGCTTCGGCTACCAGCACGTACAGAACCGGGACTGATCAAGACATGGGACGAGTCACCGAACGCCGCAAGGTGATCCGGATCAGGGACGGGCGCGTGACGACCCGGCCGGACACCCTCGTCGCGGAGGAGCCCCTGGAGATCCGGCTGAACGGCAAGCCGCTCGCCATCACCATGCGCACCCCGGGCGACGACTTCGCGCTCGCGGCGGGCTTCCTGGTGAGCGAGGGCGTGCTCGCCGCGGCGGACGACCTGCAGAACATCGTCTACTGCGCCGGGGCCACCCAGGACGGTTCCAACACGTACAACGTGGTCGACGTGCGGACCGCGCCGGGGATCGTGATGCCCGACATCACGCTGGAGCGCAACGTCTACACGACCTCGTCCTGCGGGCTGTGCGGCAAGGCCAGCCTGGACGCGGTGCGCACCACGGCCCGGTTCCCGATCGCCGACGCTCCCCCGGTCCGGCTGACGCCCGAGCTGCTCACCTCGCTCCCCGACCGGCTGCGCGAGGCCCAGCGCGTGTTCGACCGGACCGGGGGGCTGCACGCCGCCGCCCTCTTCGACGAGGAAGGGCACCTCGTCGACATACGGGAGGACGTGGGGCGGCACAACGCGGTCGACAAGCTCGTCGGGCGGGCCCTGCAGAGCGGTGACCTGCCGCTGTCGCGGTCGGTCCTGATGGTGTCCGGGCGGGCGTCCTTCGAGCTGGCGCAGAAGGCCGTGATGGCGGGGATACCGGTGCTCGCCGCGGTCTCCGCGCCCTCGTCGCTCGCCGTCGACCTGGCCGCCGAGACGGGCCTGACCCTGATCGGCTTCCTGAGGGGCGCCTCCATGAACGTGTACGCGGGTGAGCACCGGGTCGCCCTGCAGGCCGAGACGGCCGCTGCACAGCAGGGCTGACCCGGCCCCCGCGGCACGGCGGCGGGGACCCGGACCGGCGGGGAGCGCCCCCTGCGCCGGCCGGGCCCCTACGCCGATCCCCCCTCGGTCCCGGTGCCGGCGTCGTCGGGGGCGATGCCGCTGACGCGGCGGAGCATGTCGAGGAACAGGTCCCGCTCGGCCGGCGGGAGCGGGGCGAGGAGTGCGTCGTTGGCGACGCGCGCCGCATCGGCGCACGCACGGAGCCGGCGGGTCCCCTCCTCGGTGAGGGTGACCGCGTTCTTGCGCCGGTCCGTGGGATCGGGGGCGCGCTCGACGAGGTCGGCGGCCTGCAGGTCGTTCAGGACGCCCACCATGTCCTTGGGGTCGAGCCGGACACCGCGCACGAGGTCGGCCTGCGCGACGGGTTCCAGGTCGGCGACGGCGCTGAGCACCACGTGGTGCCACATCTTGAGTCCCTGCTCGGCGAGGGCGTCCGCGACGAGACCTCGGCCGCGCGCGGCGGCCCGGCCGAGGAGCCAGCTGGGCAGGTCGCGGATGGCGCTCGGGGCGGTGTTCTCGGCGTTCATTCCGTCAGCGTACCGATAAACCATTGGACTTCCCAATGAACTTCACCCTATCGTTGGGATTCCCAACGAACGTCGGTGAAGAAGGCGGTGACGCGTATGCGTCGTGTCCGGTACGCCCGCAGCGGCGACCCCGAAGTCCTGTTCCTGGAGGAGGTCCCCGTCCCCGAGCCGGGGCCCGGCGAACTCCTCGTGCGCACCGAGGCGATCGGCGTCACGCTGCCCGTCGTCCGCAAGGTCCGCGAGCCCCGGGAGCCGATCGCGCTCGGCGGGGAGATCGCGGGCGAGGTCGTCGCGCTCGGCGAGGGCACGACGGGATACACGGTCGGCGACCGGGTCACCGGCCTGACCTTCGGCCACGGCTACGCGGACCATGCCCTGCTGAACGTCGCGATGGCTTCGCCGGTGCCGCACGGGGCGCGCGCGGTCGACGCGGTCGCCCTCGTGCGCAGCGGGCTCGTCGCGTACGGGGCGTTGCGGGCGGCGCGGCCCGAGGTGG
>NZ_JAAGMG010000698.1 GCF_010548525.1 Streptomyces sp. SID14478 | reverse complement strand
GGCCGCCTGCACGGCGCCGACGGACGGGACGTGGGGCTGCAGGCCGGCCGGGTCACCGGGCGCATCCCGCGCACGGCCACGCAGCGCCCGACCGTGGTCGCCCTCGACTGGGCCCGGATGGGAGACCCGCCGGACCGGCGCCCCGTAAGGGAGTTGGGCAACGGACCGACGGACCTGGCCCTCCTCGCCAGCGCCCTGGAGCGGGCGGCCCGCTCGGTGGCGGCCCAAGAGGTGCCCTCGCTTCTGTAGAGCCCGCCTGGAGACCGGCCGGAGACCGCGGGGGCCTCGGGCCGGGCCACGGGCCTCGTCCCGGCCCAATTGCCCCACCCTGTAATGACGTTGACGCATCACGACCCCGTCACGATCACCGTGTTGACACCACGGGGGCTCTTGCCGGTCCTCCCTGGTCGGGCGTAGACCAGTGCGCACGGACAGCACGGCACAGCGCTCGGTACGTACGTTCAGCGTTCAGGAGAACGGGGCAGTGATGCGCAGCACCCTTCGTACACCCATATTCCGCCGAGCCGCGGCGGCCGTGGCCATCGGCTCGCTGGCCCTCGCGCTCACGGCCTGCGGGGACAGCAAGGACGACAAGCCCAGCGGCGACGCCAGCAGCAAGGCTCCCGCCTCGGGGGTCCAACTGCCGAAGCTGGACGGCGAGTCACTGGAGATCACCGCCGTGTGGACCGGCGACGAGCAGAAGAACTTCAAGCAGGTCCTCGCGGAGTTCGAGAAGCGGACGGGCGCCAAGGTCACCTTCGTGCCGGCGCAGGACCCGATCATCAACTTCCTCGGGTCGAAGGTCGCGGGCGGCGCTCCGCCGGACATCGCCATGCTGCCGCAGCCCGGCGCCATCAAGCAGGCCGTCGACAAGAAGTGGGCCAAGCCGCTCGGCAAGGAGGCCCAGGCGGAGCTGTCGAAGAACTACAGCAAGGGCTGGCAGGACCTCGGCAAGGTCGACGGGACGCAGTACGCGGCGTACTACAAGGCCGCCAACAAGTCGCTGGTCTGGTACAACGCGAAGGTCTTCGACAACGCGGCGGCGAAGGAGCCCAAGACCTGGAAGGAGTTCCTGGCCACCGCGCAGGCCATCTACGACTCCGGGGTCACCCCCGTCTCGCTCGGCGGGGCCGACGGCTGGCCGCTGACCGACTGGTTCGAGAACATCTACCTCTCGCAGGCCGGTCCCGAGAAGTACGACCAGCTCGCCCAGCACGAGATCAAGTGGACCGACCCGTCCGTGAAGCAGGCGCTGACCACGCTCGCACAGCTGTGGGGCAAGAGCGACTTCCTCGCGGGCGGCAACAAGGAAGCCGTGCAGACCGAGTTCACGAAGTCGGTCGAGCAGGCCTTCACCGGCGGTGACCAGCCCAAGGGCGCCATGGTCTACGAGGGCGACTTCGCGCAGGTCAACATCCAGCAGACCAAGGCGAAGGTCGGCACCGACGCGAAGGTGTTCCCGTTCCCGGCCGTCGGCGACCAGGCCCCGGTCGTCAGCGGCGGTGACGCGGCGGTCATCCTGAAGGACTCCAAGGCCTCGCAGGCCCTGGCGACGTGGCTGGCCTCGCCCGAGGCGGCGACGATCCAGGCCAAGCTGGGCGGCTACCTCTCCCCCAACAAGGGCGTGGACCTGTCGGCGTACCCGAACGCGGTGCAGCGCAAGATCGCGAAGGCCGTCATCGACGCGGGCGACGACTTCCGCTTCGACATGTCGGACCAGACCCCGCAGGCGTTCGGCGGCACCCCCGGCAAGGGCGAGTGGAAGGCGCTGCAGGACTTCCTGGTCAACCCGAAGGACGTCGCCGGCACCCAGCGCACGCTGGAGGCCGAGGCGGCCAAGGCGTACAAGAACTGACGCGGCGATGACCACCGCCGACGGCGGCGGGATACCGGAGCGCGACGCCAAGTCCCCTGACACCCCAAGGGACTTGGCGAAGGCACCGGCGCCCGCCCCCACACGGAAACAAAATCCGGAGCCCCGCCGCTTCAAGAGCGTGACGGGCACCCGCAGGACGGTCGCGCTGCTGTTCCTGCTGCCCTCGCTCGTGCTGCTCGGCGCGCTGGTCGTGTACCCCATCGGGTACTCGGTCGTGCGCAGCTTCTTCGACGCGTCGGGCGACTCGTTCATCGGATTCGACAACTACGAGACGCTGTTCACGCGGGCCGACACCAAGGCCGCGATCAACAACAACATCTGGTGGGTGGTGCTCGCCCCGACGATCGCCACGGCGCTCGGCCTGATCTTCGCCGTGCTGACGGAGCGCATCCGCTGGGCCACCGCGTTCAAGCTGGTCGTCTTCATGCCGATGGCGATCTCGATGCTGGCCGCGGGCATCATCTTCCGGCTCGTGTACGACCAGGACCCCCAGAAGGGCGCGGTCAACGCGGCCTGGGTCTCGGTCCACGACACCTTCGCCGACTCCTCCGCGTTCCCCAAGGCCCATCCGCGGCCGAACGGGACGGTGGCCGGCAAGAGCGGCGGCCCGTTCCTCACCAAGGAACCGGTGAAGGCCGGGCAGCAGGTGCTGCTGGCGCTCGTCGGCGTCGCGGCCGACCAGATGCCGAAGGACGCGAAGCCCGCGAAGCTGCCGACGAGTGCGCAGGCGAAGGTCACCGGCACCGTCTGGCAGGACTTCACCCTCGGCAAGGGCGCGGGCGGCATCAACAACCTCGACTCCACCGAGCTCGGCTACCCGGGCATGAAGATCGAGGCCGTCAAGGGCGGCAAGGTGGTGGCGTCCACGACGGCCGCCGCCGACGGCAGCTTCACGCTCCCCGCGTCCGCGGACGGCGCGAAGCTCCGGCTGCCGGCCGCGAACTTCAAGGAGGCCTACAACGGCGTCGACTGGCTCGGCGACAAGAAGTTCTTCACGATCCACCTCGGCGGCTTCGACCTCTACCTGAACATCGTGACGACCTCGATCATGGTCGCGTACGTGTGGATGTGGGCCGGGTTCGCCATGGTCCTCATCGGCGCCGGACTCGCCGGAATCCCCAGGGAGTTGCTGGAGGCGGCGCGGGTCGACGGGGCGACGGAGTGGCAGGTGTTCCGGCGGATCACGGTGCCGTTGCTCGCACCCGTCCTCGCGGTCGTCCTCGTCACCCTGATGATCAACGTGCTGAAGATCTTCGACCTGATCTTCATCATCGCGCCGGGCGCCTCGCAGGACGACGCCAACGTGCTGGCACTGCAGCTGTACCGCTCGGCCTTCAGCGAGTCCAACGAGGGCCTGGCCAGCTCGATCGCGGTCCTGTTGCTGCTGCTCGTGATCCCGGTGATGTGGTTCAACATGCGCAGGCTGCGGCGGGAGGTACGACGATGACCACCGCCAAAGAGACGGTGAAGGCCCCGCGTTCGTTCGCGGGCAGGGTCGCCGAGAAGGTCAGCGGCGGGTTCCTGCAGTTCGTCCTCATCCTGGTGGGCGCGCTGTGGCTGGTGCCGACGATCGGACTGCTGCTGTCCTCGCTGCGCACCCCGGAGGACATGTCGGCGAGCGGCTGGTGGAAGGTCTTCAGCAAGCCCTCGCAGCTCACCTTCGACAGCTACAGCAACCTGCTGGAGAACTCCGACATCACCCGTTCCCTGCTGAACACGGCCCTGATCACGGTGCCCGCGACGCTGCTCGTCATCGTCATCGGCTCGCTGGCCGGGTACGCGTTCGCCTGGATGGAGTTCCCGGGCCGCGACTGGTGGTTCCTCATCGTGGTGGGCCTGCTGGTGGTGCCGGTGCAGCTCGCCCTGGTGCCGATCGCACGACTCTTCGGCGACATCGGGATCTTCGGTTCGATCTTCGGCGTGATCCTCTTCCACGTCGGGTTCGGGCTGCCGTTCGCGGTGTTCCTGCTGCGGAACTTCTTCGCGGAGATCCCGCGCGAGCTCCTGGAGGCGGCGCGGCTCGACGGCGCGGGCGAACTGCGCCTGTTCGTCAGGGTCGTGATGCCGCTCGGCGGTCCCGCGATCGCCTCGCTCGGCATCTTCCAGTTCCTGTGGGTCTGGAACGACATGCTGGTCGCGCTGATCTTCACGGACACCGACAGCCAGCCGATCACGGTCGCCCTGCAGACGCAGGTCCGGCAGTTCGGCAACAACGTCGACGTGCTCGGGCCGGGGGCGTTCATCTCGATGGTGATCCCACTGGCCGTGTTCTTCGCGTTCCAGCGGCAGTTCGTGTCCGGCGTGATGGCGGGCGCGGTGAAGTAGCCGTAACCGACGGCAGGTTGAGGGGCGGGCCAGGGAACCACGGCCCGCCCCTCTTGCCTGCGCACACGTCCCCCGTATGCCGCATCCGGCGTAACCCGATCACTCCGTCGGGCGTTCCCGGGCAGTATGCCCGCGCCGACCCATGGATGTGCCACCTTGCCCCGGTTCAGTGTCATCGTCCCCGCGTACAGGGTGCAGGCGTACCTGCACGAGTCCCTCGCCTCGGTCCTGGAACAGTCCTTCACGGACCTCGAAGTGATCGCCGTGGACGACTGCTCGCCGGACGCCTGCGGCGCGATCATCGACGAGTTCGCGGCACGCGACGCCCGCGTCCGGGCGGTGCACCTCGACGAGAACGTCGGCCTCGGCCGCGCCCGCAACGCCGGCCTGCGGCACGCCACCGGCGACTACGTCCTGTTCCTCGACAGCGACGACAGCCTCACCCCCGGCGCCCTGCAGGCGATCGCCGACCGCATCAAGGAGACCGGCTCCCCCGACGTCCTGCACTACGACTACGCGCGCACCTTCTGGGACGGCCGCACGGTCCGCAACCAGTACTCCTCGCTGCTGACGCAGGAGGGGCCCGCACCCTTCCGGCTCGCTGACCGGCCGGGGCTGTTGCGCATCCTGATGGTGGTCTGGAACAAGGCCTACAACCGGGAGTTCATCGAGCGGGAGGGCTTCTCGTTCCCTCCCGGTTACTACGAGGACACCCCGTGGACCTACCCAGTGCTGATGGCCTCCGAGACCATCGCGACCCTCGACCGGGTCTGCGTCCATTACCGACAGCGCAGGCAGGGCAACATCCTCGGCACGACATCGCCCAAGCACTTCGACATCTTCGACCAGTACGACCGCGTCTTCGACTTCCTCGACCAGCATCCCGACCTGGACGAGCAGTGGCGGCCGGTCATGTTCCGGCGCATGGTCGACCACCTGTCCACGATCTTCACCAAGCGGGGCCGGCTGCCGCGCCGCAGCCGCGCCGCGTTCCTGCGCAACTCCCGTGCGCACTACGCCCGTTACCGGATCCAGGGGGCGCCAGTACCGCGCCGCACCCGGCTGCGGCACGCGCTCGTACGCCTCGGCTCGCACCGCACGTACCGCGCCCTGTGGACCGCCCTGCACGTCAAGCGGCGGGCGGGCCGGTACGCGGCCACGGCCCGCCGCACCCTCAGGGCCGCCGCCCTCCAAGTGCACTACCGCATCCAACTGCGGCTGCCCGTACGGGAGAACGACGCGGTCTTCACCAGCTACTGGGGCCGGGGCCACGGCTGCAACCCGGGCGCCCTGGAAGAGGCGTTCCGCGAGCACGCCCCGCACGTGCGCACGGCGTGGATCGCGGCCCCCGAGCACCACCACACCATCCCGACGGCCACCCGCCGCCTGACGCCCGGCACGGCCGCGTACTGGACGGCTCTCGCCCGCTCCAAGTACCTCGTGAACAACGTCAACTTCGACCGCCGCCTGGTCAAGCGCCCCGGCCAGGTCATGATCCAGACCCAGCACGGCACCCCGCTGAAGAAGATGGGCCTGGACCTCCAGGACCACCCGGCTGCGGCCCGCGGCACGGACTTCGGGCAGCTGCTGCGGAACGTCGACAAGTGGGACTACGTCCTGTCCGCCAACCGCCACTCCACCCTCGTGTGGGAACGCGTCTTCCCGTCCTCGTACACGACGCTCGAATACGGCTATCCGCGCAACGACCGGCTGCACAACGCGAGCGCCCAGGAGATCGCCCGCATCCGCGAGAGCCTCGGCATCCCCCGCGAGGCGATCGCGATCCTGTACGCGCCCACGCACCGGGACTACCGGATCACCCAGCGCCTGACGCTGGACCTGGAGCGGATGCTGCGCACCCTCGGCCCCCGCTTCGTGATCCTCACCCGCGCCCACCACGCGTACGACGAGCCGCTGGCCCGCGCCGCGGGCGGCCGCCTCATCGACGTGTCGGACCACCCGAGCATCGAGTCCCTCTGCCTGGCGGCGGACGCGCTCGTCACGGACTACTCCTCGGTGATGTTCGACTACGCGTGCCTGGACCGGCCGATCGTCGTCCACGCGGACGACTGGGAGGCGTACGAGGCGGCCCGCGGCACGTACTTCGACCTGCGCGCGTTCCCGCCGGGCGCGGTCGCCCGGTCCGAGGACGAGCTGATCGACATCTTCGCCACCGGGCACTGGCGCGGCTCGCGCTCCGCGCAGCTGCGGGCCGCCTTCCGCCAGCGCTTCTGCGGGTACGACGACGGCCGCGCGGGCGAGCGCGTCGTGCGCCACCTGGTGCTCGGCGAGACGGTGTCCGCACCGGTGCCCGGCGCCGGCGTCCCCCGCCAGACCACCGAGCCCTCCGCCACGACCGTCCCCCACCTCTGATCCCCCCACACCCGATCCCCACATCGACATGGGAGTTGACATGCAGCACGAGCCCCACGCTCTGCCGCGTCCGGCCGGCCTCGACGAGGTGAAGGGCTGGTTCCACAACATCGACCAGGTGCTCTTCGACTGGTTCCTGACGCGGCAGAACGCGCGCGGACAGAAGGGCGACCTGCTCGAACTCGGCGTCTACATGGGCAAGAGCGCCATCTTCATGGGCCAGTACCTGGAGGACGGCCAGACGTTCACGGTCTGCGACCTGTTCGACTCCCCCGCGGACGACGCGGCCAACGACAAGGAGATGAACAAGTCCTACAGCTCCCTGACGCGTACCGCCTTCGAGGCCAACTACCGGGCGTTCCACGACGAGCTGCCGACGGTCGTCCAGGGTCCCTCGCACCTGATCACCACGGCCGTGGAGAACGACAGCTGCCGCTTCGTGCACGTCGACGCCTCGCACCTGTACGAGCACGTACACGGCGACATCGCGGCGGCCCGGGACCTGCTCGGCGACGACGGCATCGTGGTCCTCGACGACTTCCGGGCCGAGCACTGCCCGGGCGTGGCCGCGGCCACCTGGGGCGCCGTCGCCACGACCGGCCTGAAGCCGCTGTGCATCACTGCCACGAAGTTCTACGGGACCTGGGGCGCCTTCGAGCCGGTCCGCACCGAGCTGGGCGAGATGCTCGCGGGCCGCGACGACTTCTGGCACGGAGCGGAGGAGGTCGCGGGGCACTCGATGATCCGCATCGACGGCCGCAAGGCGCGCATCCCGGCCCAGCCGGCGTCCCGGTACGAGCGGGCGGCGCGGCCCGCGGCCGCGGTGGCCCCCTCGTCGTCGAAGGGGCTGCTGCGGTCGCTGCTCGGGCGGTGACGCCCGCTCTGCCGGGGCTACCGCTCCAGCAGGGCGAAGAGGTCCTCCCACAGCTCCAGGACGCGCTCCTCGGAGAACCGCTGGACGTTGACGCGGGCCCGCTCCCCCATGGTGTCCCGCAGCCGGGGGTTGCCGGTCAGGCGCAGCAGGCGGTCGGCGAGGGCGTCGAGGTCGCCGAGCGGCGCGAGGAGCCCGTCCTCGCCGTCGCGGACGATCTCGCGGACGCCGGGCGCGCAGTCGAACGCGGCGCACGGCACGGCGCTGGCCATCGCCTCCATAAGGGCCAGCGGGAAGCCCTCGCCGCGAGAGGACTGCACGAACACGGAGGAAGCGGCGAGGGCGCCGGGCACGTCGTCCGTGCGCCCCTGCCACCGCACTGAACCGTCGAGCCCCAACTGCGTGCACTGCTCGCGGAGTTGGGGCTCGTCCGCGCCTGCCCCGTACACGTGCAGCTGCCAGTCCGCGCGGAACGGCGCGACCTTCGCCCAGGTGTCGAGCAGCATGTCGACGCCCTTCTGGTCGGCGAGCCGGCCGATGGAGGCGACGACCTTGTCCGTGCGCGGGGAGGGGATCGCGGGCAGCGCGGCGAGGGCGTTCGGCATGAAGCCCACGTTGTTCAGGCCCTCGGCCGTCCAGACGTCGGCGTCCTCCTGGGTCAGCGCGAGCCAGTGGTCGACGTGCGGGTAGTGCCGCTTCACCCAGTGGTAGCGGTGGCAGGCGCGCGAGTACGCGAACGACTCGTGGCTCATGCCGATGACGGTGAGGTGCGAGGTGTCGATCTCGCGCAGCCACTCCATCGGCCAGACCTGTGTGACCACGACGACGGAGCCGGGCGGCGCCGGCCGCAGGATCGCCTCCAGCGCGGCGACGGCCTCCTTCTTCGCGGCGACCCTGCGCGCCTCGCGACGGCGTGCGGGCACGCTGAAGCGGCGGGCGCCGCGCAGCGCCCGCGGGGTCGGCGGGTGCTCCTTGTAGAGGCTCGTCACCGGATAGGCGGGGGCTTCGGGCACCGCCATCTTGAGGTCGGACTCGTGGACGCCGATGACGTGCACCCGGTGCCCCGCACTCGTGAACAGGCGGGCCATCTGGTGGGTCCAGGCGGTGACGCCGCCGAGTTCGTCGGTGGTGTTGGCGACCAGGAACAGGTCGCGGCCCTGAGCGGTCACTTGCCCGCCTTTCGCGTGAAGAGGGCGTCGACGACGGCGCGGGCGGCGCCCCCGTCGTCGTACGTCCCGAACTCGGCGGCGAACGCCCGCCGCGCCTCCTGCCACTCGCCGTCCGACTCCTTGATCCCGGAGAGGACGCGGTGCAGCTCGTCCTGCGTCTCCACGACGGGGCCGCCGGCGCGGGCCCGCAGGTCGAAGTAGCTGCCGCGCTCGGCGGCGTACGCGTCGAGGTCGGGGGCGAAGTGCACGAGCGGGCGGTCGAGGAGCGCGTAGTCGAACATGATCGACGAGTAGTCGGTGATCAACACGTCGGCGAGACCGAGGAGTTCGCTGACGTCGTGGTGGCCGGACGCGTCGACGACGGTGCCGGGCGGGGTGAGCGGCAGGGTCGCGGCCTCCATGTAGTGGGCGCGCACGAGGAGCGTGTGCGTGTCACCGAACTGTTCGGCGAACTCCCGCACATCCAGTTGAAGTTGGACCTTTTTGTTCTTCGGGGTGCCGCGGAACGTGGGCGCGTACAGGACGACCGTCTTGTGGTCGGGGATGCCGAGTTCGGCGGCGAGGGCCGGGCGGGGGAAGCGCCCTTGGCTCTCGTCGCGCCCGCGCGCCTGGACGAGGCGGTCGTTGCGCGGGTAGCCGACGCGCATCAGGCGTTCCTCGGGGATGCGGTAGGCGTGCGCGAGGGTCTGCACGTCGTGCTCGGAGCGGACCAGGAAGTGGTCGAACCGGCCGACTGCGCGGGCGAGTTGTTCGCGCTGCGGGGCGTTCTGCGTCTTGTGCCGGATCTCGTCGAAGCCCATGCGCTTGTACGCGGAGCCGTGCCAGGTCTGCAGGTACGTGGTGTGCTTCGGCTTGTCGAGGGCGTGCGGGAAGCCCTGGTTGTCGACCCACCACTCGGCGCGGGCCAGCGCCCACAGGTAGCGCCAGGACCAGCGCCGCACGAGCTTCGCGCCCTGGGGGAAGCCGGCCGGGGACGTGGCGTACGACCACACGACGCGCGCCCCGCGGCGCCGGGCGACCAGCTCCTCGTGGATCGCGCGGGGGCTGTCGCCGTAGCACTTGCCCATGTGGCTCTCGAAGACCACGGTGCCGCGGCTGACCGGCAGCCGGCGCAGGACCCGCCGGTAGACGCGGATCTTGACGCGCTGACTATGCAGGGCGTCGTACTTCTTGCGCAGCTTCTTCCAGGTCTGCTTGACCACGCGGGCCGGGCGGAAGTTCGTGGCGTACCGGGCCAGGGCGTTGGCCTTGCGGGCAGGGCGCCTGCGCGGCAGCAGGCAGACGGCGAGGTGGTGCTTGGCGGTGACGTACGGCTGCCAGGTGTCGGCGGTCAGCCGGCTCAGCCGGGGCCTGGCCGGCAGCGCCGTCGCCTTGGCGGGGACGGTGTCCTTCTCGGCGAACAGGTCGAGCGGGGGCAGGAGTTCCCCGTCGATGCCGAGGCGCAGGCGCGGGTCCCAGACGCGGTCGCCGATGCCGCGCGGGCGCAGGGCCCGGGTCAGCGGGACGGCGGCGCGCCAGGTGATGACGTCGCCCTGGAGCCGTACGTCGTCGACGGGCACCGTCACGGTCCGCTCGCCCGCGTCGCGCACCCTGAAGTCGAGGGTCGCGGTGAGCACGCCGCCCAACAGGTCCAGGGGCACGACGACTTCGCCCTCGACGACGAGCCGCCCGTTCTCGCGCGTGCACCGGGTGACGCGGTTGAGGAGGGTGAGCTCGCGGGGCGCCCGGTGCTGGTGGCCGAGTTCGGTGACGTCGTACGCGGGGTCGGCGTGCGCCGCGCTCCAGTGGACCCTCTCGCCGTGGCGGGCCAGCGGCGTGACGACGGTGGCGGGCCGCTGCAAGGCGTAGGCGGCCGCGTGCACGCCGTCCCCGTCGCCGTCGGCGAGCAGCCGCACGGC
>NZ_JAAGMG010000669.1 GCF_010548525.1 Streptomyces sp. SID14478 | reverse complement strand
CCGCCGTCCACGAGGTCCGGCAGCGGCTGCTCGCCCGGCCCGTCGCCCACCACGTGCGCGGCGCCCTCGTGCCACACGTGCCACAGGGCGCGCTCCACGCCCGCCGCGCCGCGGACCCAGATCAGCCCGGACTTCTTGGTGGCCTCCTCGACGAGGGCGGCGTCGAGCAGTTCGGCAGTCGTCATGCGGCAAGCCTAGCGAGCGCCCGCGACACCGCTCACAGCCAGCCGTTGCGCTTCAGGGTGCGGTGGATCGCGAAACAGGCGGCGACGGTGACGCTGAGGACGAGCGGGTAGCCGAACCGCCAGTGCAGTTCGGGCATGTGCTCGAAGTTCATGCCGTACACGCCGCACACCATGGTCGGTACGGCGACGATCGCGGCCCACGAGGTGATCTTGCGCATGTCCTCGTTCTGGGCGACGGAGGCCTGCGCGAGATTGGCCTGGAGGATCGAGTTGAGCAGTTCGTCGAAGCCGACGACCTGCTCCTGCACCCGCTCCAGGTGGTCGGCGACGTCCCGGAAGTACTTCTGGATGTCCGGGTCGATCAGCCGCATCGGCCGCTCGCTCAGCAACGCCAGCGGACGGCGCAGCGGGGCGACGGCCCGCTTGAACTCCAGTACCTCGCGCTTGAGTTGGTAGATGCGCCCGGCGTCGGAGCCGCGCGGCGCCCCCTTGCCGGTCTGCGAGAAGACGTCGGTCTCGACCTCGTCGATGTCGTCCTGCATCGCGTCGGCGACCGCCAGGTACCCGTCGACGACGTGGTCCGCGATGGCGTGCAGCACGGCGCTCGGCCCTTTGGACAGCAGCTCCGGGTCGTCCTGGAGGCGGTGGCGCAGGGCGCGCAGCGAGCCCTGGCCGCCGTGCCGGACGGTGATGAAGAAGTCCCGCCCGGTGAAGCACATGACCTCGCCGGTCTCGACGACCTCGCTGGTCGCGGTGAGCTCGGCGTGCTCGACGTAGTGGATGGTCTTGAAGACGGCGAACAGCGTGTCGTCGTACCGCTCCAGCTTGGGCCGCTGGTGGGCGTGGACCGCGTCCTCGACGGCGAGCGGGTGCAGCCCGAACTCGGCGGCGATGCCCGAGAATTCGGCCTCGGTCGGCTCGTGCAGCCCGATCCAGGCGAAGCCGCCCTCGCGGCGCACCTGGAGCCGGGCCTCACGGGGCGTGAGGCCCGCCGGGGACGCGTCCGAGGCGACGCGGGCCCCGTCGCGGTACACGGCGCAGTCGACGACGGCGGAGACGGCCGAGGGGTCCCGGGTGGAGTCGTACGAGGCACGCGCCTCGCTGCCGTACGGGGCCACGCCCTTGCGCAGCGAGGGACGGACGGCGGCACGCAGGTCGCGAATCATCGACATGGGCAGGCTCCTTCGCGAGCGGGAGCCGCGCGGCGAGCGGGTGGAACTACCCGGAATGAGGACGTCCTGGCCGACGGGACATCTGCACGTCCACAAAGCGGGGAGCACCGCACCGACGCCGGGGCGGCTTCGCTTACTGATTCAGATCGGAAAGATCAGAAAGATCAGGTGGAAACGGAGCGCTCTTCCGGCGTACGCGGGCAGCCCGGGAAGCAGCCGACTGCGGACTGCTCTGAGAGATGCGGGCCTAGAGGCCGGAAGAACGGGTGATACTGCACGGTCGACTTCGATCCATGACAGCCCCACCTCCTCCGGCCGGTCCCCCGTGGGGGATGTCTGTGGGTCGGGTCCTGGAGAGCTTCGACGGGCTCTCGGCGGGCACGCACTGCGAACCATCCCGACCAGCGGCCAAGACTATCAGCCGACTGAAGAAGCGATCCCCGTCTTTACCCGTTGCGGGGGAGTTCTATGCTCGCGGGATGGCAGAAGTTCTGGCGTTGGTGGAGGCCCGGCTGACCACGGCCCTGGGGACACCGGACGCGCGCGCGGCGGTCACCTTCCTCGGCACGGACCGGATCGAGGTGCTGCGCTTCACTGACGGTGACCTGGTGCGTTACGCGACCCTCGGCATGTCCGCGGCCCCGATGTCCGACCCCACCGCGACACTCGCCGACCCGCTCGAAGGGCCCCGCGCGGAACTGGTCCTGACGGTCCGTGCGGGCCACGCCGACACCGACAAGGTGCTCCGCCCGCTCGCCGTGCTGGCCGCGTCCCCGCAGGTCGAGGGCGTCGTGGTGGCGCCGGGCGCCTCGCTGGACGTGGGCGAGGCGCTGTGGCCGGCCGCCCCGTTCACCTCCGTACTGGTGGCCGAGCCGGGAGGTCTGGTCGAGGACCTGGAACTGGACGCGCCGCTGGATCCCGTACGGTTCCTGCCGCTGTTGCCGATGACACAGAACGAGGCGGCGTGGAAGCGGGTGCACGGCGCGGCCGCGCTCCAGGAGAAATGGCTGGACAGCGGGACGGACCTGCGCGATCCGCTGCGCAGGTCCGTACCCCTCGACTGAGCCGGTGTGCGGCTGACTAGTTGGCGAAGACGGTGACGCCGTCCTCGGTCGCGTGCTGCGGCTCCAGTTCCTCGGCCTCGTGGGTGAGTGCGCCGCGGCGCACCCAGACGACGACCGCGCCGAGCGCCGCCGTGACCGCGGCGACGACGAACGGGATGTGGATGTTGCTCCACTCCTCGATCTTCGGCGCGAAGAACGGGGCGGCCGCGGCGGCGAACCACCGCACGAAGTTGTAGCCGGCGGAGGCGACGGGCCGCGGCGCGTCCGAGACGCCGAGCGCCAGCTCCGTGTAGACGGTGTTGTTCACGCCGATGAAGGCGCCGGACAGGATCGTGCAGACGACGGCCGCGGTGTGGTTGCCGTACCCGAGGACGAGCACGTCCACGGCGAGCAGCACCAGCGAACCGCCGAGCACCTTCAGCGAGCCGAGCCGTGCCTGCAGCCGCGGCGCGACGACCACCGAGCACAGGGCGAGCAGCACGCCCCAGGCGAAGAAGACGCCGCCGGACTTGTACGGGGTCATGTTCAGCACGAACGGCGTGAAGGCCAGCACGGTGAAGAACGTGTAGTTGTAGAAGAAGGCCGAGATCGCCGTGGAGGCGAGGCCGCCGTGGCCGAGCGCCTTGATCGGGTCGAGGATCGACGTCTTGCGCGCGGGCTTCGGCTGCTCCTTCAGGAACGCCGTGATGCCGAGGAACCCGATGGCCATCAGAGCGGCGGTGCCGAAGAACGGGTAGCGCCAGCTCGCGTTGCCGAGCAGGGCGCCGACCAGCGGCCCGCACGCCATGCCCAGGCCCAGCGCGGACTCGTACAGCAGGATCGCGGCGGCCGAACCGCCGGCCGCGGCGCCGACGATGACCGCGAGCGCGGTCGACACGAACAGGGCGTTGCCGAGTCCCCAGCCGGCCCGGAAGCCGACCAGCTCGCCGACGGAGTTCGAGGTGCCGGCGAGTGCCGCGAAGACCACGACGAGCGCGAGGCCGGCGAGCAGGGTCTTCTTGCCGCCGATGCGGCTGGAGACGAAGCCGGTCACCAGCATCGCGACGGCGGTGATCAGGAAGTACGAGGTGAAGAGCAGGGAGACCTGACTCGGTGTCGCCTGTAGCCCCTTGGCGATCGACGGCAGGATCGGGTCGACGAGGCCGATGCCCATGAAGGCGACGACGGATGCCCCGGCGGTCGCCCAGACCGCCTTCGGCTGACGCAGGATGCTGCCCGCACCTGCGTCGAACGTGTCCCCTTCGGCGGGACCTCCTGTACTGCTGTGGCTCATGTCCTGCTCTCCTGTTCCTGCTCCTCGGATCGTTGGCTTATGCACATAATAAGTTAGCTGGGCTAATTAATGCAAGCTACATCTATACCTGTCCGTCCTCTCGGAACCGTCCCCCCAGGTCCGGGCGGCCGGCTGGGCCCGCCGCGGCGCCCTCCGGACGGGTGATCGTCCTTGACGCGGCGCGGGACGGGGAGGACCGTGGGGCCTTATGAGGGGCGAACCCAGTTGCCCGAAGTGTGGTGGCCGGGTCAGGGCTCCCGGCCTCTTTGCCGACTCCTGGCAGTGCGATGTGCACGGGACCGTGCATCCGCTGCAGCCCGTGATCCCGCCCAGCGTCGAGGCCCTCAGTGTCGTGGTGCACCGCGCCCAGGTACCGGTCTGGATGCCGTGGCCGCTGCCCCTCGGCTGGCTCTTTACCGGCGTCGCCAACGCGGGGGACGACCGCACCGGCGGCCGTGCCACCGCCGTCGCCTGCTCGGGCCCCGGACCGCTCGGCGGCATCGGTGAACTGGTGCTCGTCGCCGAGGAGCTGGGAGTCGGGCTCGGCGCGCGGTACGCGGGCATCGACGGCCCCGACCCGGGCGCGTACATGGACGTCGCGGGGCCGCCGCAGGCCAAGGTTCTCGCGGCCGGCCGGCCGACTCCGCTGTGGCACGTATCGGGGGCCCCGGACGACCGGGCCGTCTTCGCGGGCGAGGCGCGCGGGCTGTGGCTGTGGGCGGTCGTGTGGCCCGAGCAGTCCGGCATGCTGATGTACGACGAGCTGGTGCTCACGGACCTGCGCGACGCGGGCGCCGAGGTCGACCTGCTGCCGTGCGGGGCGCTGTCGCCGCGCATCCTGCAGTGACCCGGCGGGGCGGGCCGCCCGGCCGGTAAGGGGCCGGAGGCGGTTTCGGTGGTGACCGGAGGCGGTGGAAATCCCCGTTATCCTTGAGCGTCCCCCTGTGCCGGTCCGCCGCCGGCAGCCCCCGTCCGAGCCTGGAGTACGCAGCCGTGCGCATCGACCTGCACACCCACTCCACCGCTTCCGACGGCACGGACAGCCCCGCCGAGCTGGTGCGCGGCGCCGCCGCCTGCGGTCTGGACGTCGTGGCGCTCACCGATCACGACACCACCCGCGGCCATGCCGAGGCGATCGCCGCACTCTCCGAAGGCCTGACCCTCGTCACCGGCGCGGAGCTCTCCTGCCGCCTCGACGGCGTGGGCCTGCACATGCTGGCGTACCTCTTCGACCCGGAGGAGCCGGCCCTGCTCGCCGAGCGCGAGCTGGTCCGCGACGACCGGGTGCCGCGTGCCAAGGCCATGATCGCCAGGCTGAACGGGCTGGGCGTCCCGGTCACCTGGGAGCAGGTCGCCCGGATCGCCGGGGACGGCTCGGTCGGCCGCCCGCACATCGCCTCCGCGCTGGTGGAGCTCGGTGTCGTGCCGACGGTCTCCGACGCCTTCACGCAGGACTGGCTGGCCGACGGCGCCCGCGCGTACGTCGACAAGCACGAGACCGACCCGTTCGAGGCGATCCGCCTGGTCAAGGCCGCCGGCGGGGTCACCGTGTTCGCACACCCGGGTGCCGCCAAGCGCGGCCGCACCGTCCCCGAGGCGTCGCTCGCCAAGCTGGCCGAGGCGGGCCTCGACGGCATCGAGGTCGACCACATGGACCACGACGCCCCCACCCGCGAGCGGCTGCGTGGTCTCGCCGCCGACGTCGGCCTGCTGACCACCGGCTCCTCGGACTACCACGGCAGCCGCAAGACCTGCGTGCTCGGCGAGTACACCACCGACCCCGAGGTCTACGGGGAGATCACGCGCCGCGCCACGGGAGCCTTCCCGGTGCCGGGCGCCGGTGGACACCGCGCCTGACGACGCCTTCCGCGCGCGTCCGCCCGTACCCCCTCTTTCCGCTCACCTCCCGCAAGGCAAGCCCTCACTGTGTTCGACGTCGCCGTCTTCGGATCCCTTTTCCTCACGCTTTTCGTGATCATGGATCCCCCCGGAATCACCCCGATCTTCCTCGCCCTGACCGCGGGCCGTCCCGCCAAGGTGCAAAAGCGCATGGCCTTCCAGGCCGTCTGTGTCGCCTTCGGCGTCATCGCCGTCTTCGGTGTCCTCGGCCACCAGATCCTGAACTACCTGCACGTCTCCGTGCCGGCCCTGATGATCGCGGGCGGTCTGCTGCTCCTGCTCATCGCACTCGACCTGCTCACCGGCAAGACCGACGAGCCCCAGCAGACGAAGGACGTGAACGTCGCCCTCGTACCGCTCGGCATGCCGCTGCTCGCCGGGCCCGGCGCGATCGTCTCGGTCATCCTGGCCGTGCAGAAGGCGCACTCCTTCGCGACGCAGCTCTCCGTCTGGACGGCGATCGTCGCCATCCACGTGGTCCTGTGGGTGGTGATGCGCTACTCGCTGGTGATCATCCGCGTCATCAAGGACGGCGGCGTGGTCCTGGTGACCCGGCTCGCGGGCATGATGCTCTCGGCGATCGCCGTGCAGCAGATCATCAACGGCGTGACCCAGGTGATCCAGGGCAGCTGACCCTCGCGCACGCGCGAAGCCCCCGTACGCGCTCTGCGTACGGGGGCTTCGAAGTGTGGTGAGTCGCCGGCCGTTACGAGGCCGAGGAACTCGGCCGGGCGGATGTAGAGGCGCTGCCCGATGGCGGCGGCCTGCTGAACGATCCGATTGACGGAGGCGGCGTCCACGACGGTGGTGTCCACGGCCGTGCCGTCGACGTCGTCCAGTCGCATGATTTCGAAGCGCATATGGCTTCTCCCTTCGTCTGGTCATCCTCCTGAAGGAGAACTGCTGGTGCGGGACACAGTCTCGTCCCGCCGTACGGCCAGGCGGTTGCCTGCCCGTTAAGAGTGGATTGCGTGGCTAGAGTGCCCCGCGTTCTGTATGGGTACAACGAGTTGCCCCCAGCAAACATTCCCTACGCTAAAGAAAATTTTCGAGAACCTAATTACTGGCGAGTAGTGGGATCGGTTGTGCACGGGCCGTGACGCCCGGGACAATGAGCGGCGATGAACGACCACAGCTCCCTGGATGCCGTCAGCGCCCGTCTCGACGCCACGAACGACCTGCTCAGGCGGATGCTCGCGGAGGTCGCGAAGACGCCGTCGACGCACGCGATCTTCGTCGACGCCGGCTATCTGTACGCGGCGGCGGGCCGCCTCGTCGCGGGCACGGAGGACCGCCGCGCCTTCGATCTGGACGCCGAGGGGCTCATCGACTCCCTGATCGACAAGGCCCGGACGATCTTCGCGGACAGCAGGCTGCTGCGCGTCTACTGGTACGACGGCGCCCGCCGCCGCATCCACACCACCGAGCAGCAGTCGATCGCCGAACTGCCCGACGTCAAGGTCCGCCTCGGCAACCTGAACGCCAACAACCAGCAGAAG
This sequence comes from Streptomyces sp. SID14478, assembly GCF_010548525.1. Classification (GTDB taxonomy): domain Bacteria; phylum Actinomycetota; class Actinomycetes; order Streptomycetales; family Streptomycetaceae; genus Streptomyces. The sequence continues at coordinate 9,953 of NZ_JAAGMG010000669.1, read as the reverse complement.
GGCGTCGACTCCCTGATCCGCAGCGACCTGGAGTCCCTCGCCCGGCACCGCGCGATCAGCGACGCGGCCCTGCTCGGCGGCGACGAGGACCTCGTCTCCGCGGTCGAGGCCGCCCAGGGCTACGGCGCCCGTGTCCACCTCTGGGGCATCGAGGCGCCCGAGGGGCGCAACCAGGCCGAGCCGCTGCTGTGGGAGGTCGACAGCCAGCGCACCCTCGACCTCGACTTCTTCAAGCCGTACGTGTCCCGCCGCGCGAGCACGTCGTACGAGAGCGTGGAGGCGCCGCGCCCCACCCGCGAGCAGGTCCGGTTCGTCGGGGCGCAGATCGCGGCGCAGTGGCTCGGCGAGCGCGGCCGGGAGAAGCTCGCCGAGGTGCTGCCCGGCCATCCTTATCTGCCGGGCCCCGTCGACCAGGACCTGCTGGTCGAGGCGGAGGGGCTGCTCCAGTACTCCCTGCGCGGCCAGCCGGACCTGCGGCGGGCGCTGCGCGACGGGTTCTGGGCGCACCTGCAGACCCAGTTCCAGATCTGACCCGGGCCGCAGGGCTGTCCGGCACGCCCTACGCGGGGTGCCGGTCCCAGAACGCGGCGAGGGCGACGGCCGTCTCGTGGGGCCGGTCGGTGTTGGGGGAGTGCTCCGCCCCCGCCACGACCGTCCGCTCGGCGCCCAGGCGCCGCGCCATCTCGTCGAGCAGCGGTACGGGCCAGACCTCGTCGCGCTCCCCGGACAGCACGTGCACGGGCAGCGCGAGCGCGGCCAGCTCGTCGACCCGGTCGGGTTCGCCGCACAACTGGCGTCCGGTGGCGATGAGCTGGGCCGGGCTGCCGCTCATCCAGCGCCGCCGCAGATCCTCCCCGTCGTCCCGTACGGCGATGACGTCCTCGGCGCCCTCCGCGGCCTCCAGCGCCTGGATGGCCTCCCACACCTGCGCCATGTCGAGCGCGGCGAGGGCGTCCCGGAGCAGCTTGACGCGCTGCTGCTGGGGCTCCGACACGGCCGCCGGGCCCGATGCCATCAGCGTCAGGGACGCGAAGGGCGCCGGGTCCGCGAGCACCGCGGCACGCGCGATCAGCCCGCCCAGCGAGTGCCCGAGCAGATGCACCTTCGCGGGGCCGAGCGCGGCGGCCTGGGCCAGCACGTCCTGCGCCAACTCGCCTTGTGCGTAAGGGCGTTCGTCGTCCGCGGGGCCCGGCGTCTCGTACTGGCCCCGCCCGTCGACGGCGACGCTGCGGTACCCGGCCGCGCTCAACGCACCGTGCAGCGCGATGAAGTCCTCCTTGCTCCCGGTGAACCCCGGCAGCAGCAGCGCGGTGCCCCGCACGCGACCGGAGTCGGGCTCACCCATCAGCGCGGCGAAGTCGCCCCGGGCGGTGTGCAGGACATGGGCACGGGTGCCGGGCGGCGGCGTGAAGGTCGGGGGCCTGCTCATGCGGTGAGATTACGTGGCGCGGGTGACGGGCGCCCGAAGGGGGCACGACGAAGGCCCGGACCCCGCAGTGCGGGATCCGGGCCTTGCGACGCGGTGAGGATCAGGCCTCGGCGGCGTCGGCGGTGCTCGCCGCGGCCTTCTTGCGGGTGCGCTTCGGCTTCGCCTCGGCGGCGGGTGCCTCCGCCGGAGCGGCGGCGACGGCCTTCTTGCGGGTCCGCTTGGGCTTGGTCTCGGCGGCGTCCGCGGTCTCCTCGACCGGGGCGGCGGCGACGGCCTTCTTGCGCGTGCGCTTCGGCTTCGCCTCGACGGCCTCGACCGTGTCGACGACAGCCTCCGCGGCCTTCTTGCGGGTGCGCTTCGGCTTGGCCTCGGCGGCCTCGACGGAGGCTTCCGCCGGGGCGTCGACGACCGGCTCGGCCTTCTTGCGGGCCCGCTTCGGCTTGGTCTCGACGACGTCCGCGGTCTCCTCGACCGGGGCGGCGGCGACGGCCTTCTTGCGGGTCCGCTTCGGCTTCGCCTCGACCGCTTCGACGGCCTCGACCGTGTCCACCACGGCCTCGGCCTTCTTACGCGTACGACGACGAGGTGCTGCCGGGGCCTCGGCCTCGACGGGCTCCGCGACGGGGGCGGCGGCCTCGACCGTGTCCACCACGGCCTCGGCCTTCTTACGCGTACGACGGCGCGGCGCGGCCGGAGCCTCGGCCTCGACCACCGGCTCGGCCACCGGCGCGACGACGGTCTCGACCGTCTCGACGACGGCCTCGGCCGCGGGAGCGCCCTGGCCACCACCACGGGTACGGCGCCGACGACGCGGCGTCCGCGTCTCGGCGGCCTCGTCGGCGACGGGCGTGACCGGAGTGACGGGAGCGGCCTGCGTCACGGGAGTGGCAGCCGCCTCCGCGGCGACCGGCTCACCGTTGCGCGTGCGGCGACGGCGCCGCGGCGTACGGGCGGAACGCTCCTGGTCCCTGTCCCTGTCCCTGTCGCGGTCCCGGTCCCTGTCGGGACCCCGGCCACCACGGTCGCGGTCCTGCGAGGGACGTCCACCGCGGCCGCCGCGCGACGAAGCGCCCCGGCCACCGGTCTCGCCCAGGTCCTCGATCTGCTCGGCCCCGAGCCCGGCGCGCGTGCGCTCCGAGCGCGGCAGCACACCCTTGGTGCCGGCCGGGATGCTGAGCTCCTCGTAGAGGTGCGGCGAGGACGAGTACGTCTCGACCGGGTCGTTGAAGTTCAGCTCCAGCGCCTTGTTGATCAGCTGCCAGCGCGGGATGTCGTCCCAGTCGACCAGCGTGATCGCGATCCCCTTCTTGCCCGCGCGGCCGGTGCGGCCGATGCGGTGGAGGTACGTCTTCTCGTCCTCCGGGGACTGGTAGTTGATGACGTGCGTGACGCCCTCGACGTCGATGCCGCGCGCGGCGACGTCGGTGCACACCAGCACGTCGACCTTGCCGTTGCGGAACGCGCGCAGCGCCTGCTCGCGCGCTCCCTGCCCGAGGTCACCGTGGACGGCGCCGGAGGCGAAGCCGCGCTTCTGCAGCTGCTCCGCGATGTCCGCGGCGGTCCGCTTCGTACGGCAGAAGATCATCGCGAGCCCGCGGCCGTCGGCCTGCAGGATGCGCGAGACCATCTCGGGCTTGTCCATGTTGTGCGCGCGGTAGACGTGCTGCTTGGTGTTCGCGACCGTCTTGCCCTCGTCGTCCGGCGCCGCGGCGCGGATGTGCGTGGGCTGCGACATGTAACGGCGGGCGAGGCCGATGACGGCGCCCGGCATCGTGGCCGAGAACAGCATCGTCTGACGCTTCGCCGGAAGCAGGTTGATGATCTTCTCGACGTCGGGCAGGAAGCCCAGGTCGAGCATCTCGTCGGCCTCGTCGAGGACGAGCGCCTTCACGTGCGAGAGGTTGAGCTTCTTCTGGCCGGCCAGGTCGAGAAGGCGGCCTGGGGTGCCGACGATCACGTCGACGCCCTTCTTGAGGGCCTCGACCTGGGGCTCGTAGGCGCGACCGCCATATATGGCGAGGACGCGCACGTTGCGCACCTTGCCGGCGGTCAGAAGGTCATTGGTCACCTGCGTGCACAGCTCGCGCGTCGGTACGACGACGAGCGCCTGCGGGGCGTCGGTCAGCTGCTCGGGCTTGGCCCGGCCCGCCTCGACGTCCGCGGGGACGGTGACGCGCTCCAGGAGCGGCAGGCCGAAACCGAGGGTCTTGCCCGTGCCGGTCTTGGCCTGGCCGATGACGTCCGTGCCCGAGAGGGCGACGGGGAGGGTCATCTCCTGGATCGGGAAGGGGTTGATGATGCCGACGGCCTCCAGGGCCTCGGCGGTCTCGGGAAGGATTCCGAGCTGACGAAAAGTCGAAGTCTGCGTAGTCAGGGTGTTGCCTCTTCTGTGAGGTGCGGTACGAGGCGAACGCGGGGGTCGTGACCGTGCCAGTGCCGTGCCGTTGGTACGCCGGTCTCGAACCGCTGCTGCGGGTGGACCGGGTGGCGCGGGACCACTGCCGACGCTCGAGCGCTCGTGCCGCTGAGGGGGCCCCTCCTCGTGCCGTGCGTCGCCTGACGTACGAGCCGGAGGGCTGTCGGGTCGGAGCCGATCGGGCCACCGACCGGGCATCCTCATTCGTGAGGCCCGCCGCATGTGCGCGCAAGCACCAGTAATCAGGCTTGCACTCGGCGGGCTCTTTACCACCATACCCCGGAAACGCGCATGTGCGACGGCCGAATTGGTCACGTAGCCGTCGTCACACTCCTTGACCAGGGACTTACGCGGAGCGGCGAGCGGGCTATTGTGCGCTTCATGGAGACGCCTGACAACGCCACGCCGGCCGCCGCACAGACCCCCGCCGCGACGGGCATCGCCGCCCAGGACTGGGCCACCGCGTCCGCCGACGAGCACTACCGCGCCGCGGTCGTCGACCTGCTCGGGGCGCTCGCGTACGGGGAGCTGGCGGCCTTCGAGCGGCTCGCGGAGGACGCCAAGCTGGCGCCGACGCTGGGCGACAAGGCGGAGCTGGCCAAGATGGCCTCCGCCGAGTTCCACCACTTCGAGCAGTTGCGCGACCGGCTCTCGGCGGTCGGCGCGGAGCCGGTCGCGGCGATGGACCCGTTCGTCGAGGCGCTCGACGGCTTCCACAAGCAGACCGCTCCGTCGGACTGGCTGGAGGGCCTGGTCAAGGCGTACGTCGGCGACTCGATCGCGTCCGACTTCTACCGGGAGGTCGCGGCCCGCCTCGACTCGGACACCCGCTCCCTGGTCCTCGCCGTGCTCGACGACACCGGCCACGCCTCGTTCGCCGTGGAGAAGGTGCGTGCGGCGATCGACGCCGATCCGCGCGTGGGCGGCCGCCTCGCCCTGTGGGCCCGCCGCCTGATGGGCGAGGCCCTGTCCCAGTCGCAGCGGGTGGTCGCCGACCGCGACGCGCTGTCGACGATGCTGGTCGGAGGCGTGGCCGACGGGTTCGACCTGGCCGAGGTCGGCCGGATGTTCTCCCGGATCACGGAGGCGCACACCAAGCGGATGGCCGCGCTGGGCCTGGCCGCTTGAGCCGGAGCGGACCGCGCCGCTAGTTCGCGGTCACCGGCCCGTGCCCGGTCAGTTCGCGGTCGTCGGACCGTGTCCGGCTAGTTCGCGGTGAGCTGACGTGCTCTGCCCCGCGTGGGGCGGAGCAGCAGCGACAGCAGCGCCACCGCCATCACGAGGGCACCGGCGAGTGTGGCGATCACATGGCCGGGGCCGAGTGAGCTGTGGGTGACGAACGCTCCGAACAAGGCGCCCGCGATTCCGGTCGGCAGCACGAGCGTGCGCGACGGAAGACGGTGCGGCAGGCGCAGCTCGGCGGCCCACGCGAGGGCCATGCCGAGCAGTGCGGAGCCAAGAGCTTCAAGAAGCATGGTGAGGGTCCCTCCCGCGCGGCCAGTGGGTGCAAATCGGTCGTAGCCGGTGTACCCCTGGCACCCGGAACGCAATCCTCCCCGTGTGCATTCACTGTGCTCGCCGTGTGTGCGTCGGCAGGGCTTGGTGCACGCGAAAGGGCCTGACGGCGAACTGCCGTCAGGCCCTTCCGTGCACTTGTGCTGTGCTGAGCTGTTTCTGCTTGCCGCGGAGCTCTACAGGGGGCCGAAGCCCACCTTGCGCACCGACGGCTCACCGAGCTCCACGTACGCGAGGCGTTCGGCCGGAACCAGTACCTTGCGGCCCTTCTCGTCCGTCAGGGAGAGCAGCTGCGTCTTGCCGGACAGCGCCGCGGACACCGCGCTCTCGACCTCCTCGGCGGACTGGCCGCTCTCCAGAACGATCTCGCGGGGCGTGTGCAGCACGCCGATCTTGACCTCCACGGCCTTGTCCCTCCGACGATCCGTGATGTGCGCGGAAGACCGCGCGCCGTACGCAGCAAACATTAGCCCGGTGAGGCGAGGGTCCCGGCGCCCCGGCTGCACGCCAAGAGCGAACAGCCGGGGGGAACAAAAGTGCGGGAGGGTCTGACGGGGCTCAGTGCTGCTCCGCGCCGTGCAGCGGGAACCCGGCGATGCCCCGCCAGGCCAGCGAGGTCAGCAGCTGGACCGCCTTGTCGCGCGGGACCGGGCTCTCGCTGGACAGCCAGTAGCGCGCCACGACCTGCGAGACGCCGCCGAGGGCCACGGCCAGCAGCATCGACTCGTCCTTGGACAGCCCGGTGTCCTCGGCGATCACGTCCGAGATGGCCTCGGCGCACTGCAGGCTGACCCGGTCGACGCGCTCGCGCACCGCCGGTTCGTTCGTCAGGTCCGACTCGAAGACGAGCCGGAACGCGCCGCCCTCGTCCTGCACGTACGCGAAATAGGCGTCCATGGTCGCCTGCACGCGCTGCTTGTTGTCCGTCGTGGAGGCGAGGGCCGTGCGGACCGACTGGAGCAGGGACTCGCAGTGCTGGTCGAGCAGGGCCAGGTAGAGCTCCAGCTTGCCCGGGAAGTGCTGGTAGAGCACGGGCTTGCTGACCCCGGCCCGCTCGGCGATGTCGTCCATCGCGGCCGCGTGGTACCCCTGCGCGACGAAAACCTCCTGGGCCGCGCCCAGAAGCTGATTGCGTCGGGCCCGGCGCGGCAGGCGAGTGCCCTTGGGGCGCGCTGCCTCCGTCTGCTCGATGGCTGTCACGCCGCCTCCCAAAATTGTCCGTGCGCGGTGTGCGCCGCGCCGTCATCGTACTTTTGGGTAACCAGGATGTGCGCGGTGCGAACGCACAATTTCACGGACCGGGCGGCTGTGAAAGCCGCGCGCGCCACGCCTACGTGCCCAAAGCGGCGCATACCGCCGCGCCTCTGGCCGCGGCCGTCGCAGCCGTCACCGATAGTCGTCCTCGTCGAGGGCGACGACCCGGGCCTGTTCCGCACGGTCCGCCTCGTTCGCGCCGTCCGGATCGGCCGCATCGGACGGTACGTCGTCCTGCTCGGGGGCGAGCTCCGTGAGCTGCTCGGCGGCGTCCGCCTCCGGGGCCTCCACGTCGATCTGCGGAGGCTCGGTCTCGGCGAAGGTGTCGGGGTCGCGGGGGTCGACCGTCATCAGTGGCTCCCTTCCTCACTGTTCGTTCGTGGGCGGGTGCCCCGATATCGAGCCTAGGAGACACCCGAACGGGGCGCTATGCGATCTCCTGGTGGACGGGAGGGCGCGCGGCCCGTGAGCCATGGGCAGAGCTGTGTGCGATCTGTGATGGCGAACACACGAACCACTGCGTGATCGTCTCGTAACATATGCCGCATGCCTTCGACCGATTCGCCGCGCGTGCCTCCCGCCATCGCCGCCGCGGTGCCCAAGCCGGGCACCGTCAAGGTCGCGGAGGGCGAGCGGTTGCGCTCGGTCGGTCTGCCCGGGATCACCCTGTCGGTCCGGTCGCGGCCCGGCACGCGCGAAGGGCTGCCGCCCGCGCTGTACGTCCACGGGCTCGGCGGCTCCTCGCAGAACTGGTCGGCGCTGATGCCCCTGCTCGAGGACAGTGTCGACGGCGAGGCCCTCGATCTGCCCGGGTTCGGCGACTCACCGCCGCCGGACGACGGCGACTACTCGGTGACGGGGCACGCGCGCGCCGTCATCCGTTACCTGGACGCGCAGGGCCGCGCCCCCGTCCACCTCGTCGGGAACTCGCTGGGCGGCGCCGTCGCCACGCGCGTCGCCGCCGTGCGCCCCGATCTCGTGCGGACGCTGACGCTGGTGTCGCCGGCCCTGCCCGAGATCCGGGTGCAGCGCACCGCGCTGCCGACCGGACTGCTCGCCCTTCCCGGTGTCGCCGCCCTCTTCACGCGGCTGACCAAGGAGTGGACGCCGGAGCAGCGGGTCCGCGGCGTCACCGCCCTGTGCTACGGCGACCCGCACCGGGTCACGCCCGAGGGCTTCCGGGCCGCGGTGGAGGAGATGGAGCGCCGGCTCGAACTCCCTTATTTCTGGGACGCGATGGCCCGTTCCGCGCGCGGCGTGGTGAACGCGTACACGCTCGGCGGCCAGCACGGCCTGTGGCGTCAGGCCGAGCGGGTGCTCGCGCCGACGCTGCTCGTCTACGGGGGGCGTGACCTGCTGGTCTCGTACCGGATGGCGGCGCGCGCGGCGCGCACCTTCCGAGACTCCCGCTTGCTGACCCTGCCGGACGCGGGCCACGTCGCGATGATGGAGTACCCGGAGACGGTCGCGACGGCGTTCCGGGAACTCCTGGCCGACACCGCAACGTTGAACGGCGGGACATTGCACGGACAGCACGACCTCGGGGCGTCGAGTGACACGGCCGCGAGCAGTAACGAACTGGGGAGCTGAGGCGGCCAAGTGGGACGGCACAGCCGCATCGGACAGGCGGACAACAGCGACACCGCCGACATACCCGCACCGCCCGCGGTGCACGAACCGGCGCAGCCGGGCTCCGGGCGTCGCCGCAGGGCGGCCGCCGAGGTGCCCGCGCACACACCGGCCCGCCCCGGTGAGCCCCGCGTCCGCGGCGGCCACCCCGAACAGCGGGAACCGGGCGGCGGCTGGGGCGAGGCCGCCGGTCACGAGAGCGAGGGGCGCGGCTTCGTCGCACCCACCGGACCTCCGCTGGTGCCGCGGCCGAGGCCCCGTCAGGAGTACGTCGACGCCTTTGACGGCGCCGGCGCCAAAACCGGCACCGACGCAGACGCAGACGCCGGTGCCGACTCCGGGGACCCGTATGCCGCCGTGACGGACTGGGACGACGAAGGGCCGCCGCCCGCGCAGAGCCTTTCGGTGGAGCCGGACGAGGAGCGCGGCAAGCGGGGCAAGGGGCTCACCTTCACCGGCATCGCGGCCGCGGCCGTCACCACCGTGCTCGCCGTCGTCGTCGCCGGACAGGTCACGGACGGGGACGGCGGCTCGGGCAGTGCGCGGGCGCAGGCCGCCGACGGCGCGCGCGGCCAGGACGACTCGGCCTCGCGCTCCGACGACCGGGCCACCCCGGGGAAGACGGCGCAGGCCGCCCCGCTGACGTACCAGCAGCAGATGACCAAGAAGTACCCGCTCGCGGCGGACCTGGCGGCCTCGGGGAAGTTCGCGGCGGTCCCCGGGTTCGACAAGGCGCCCGGCGGCGGGGAGAAGATCCGCTACCGCATCGACGTGGAGAAGGGACTCGGCCTCGACGACAAGCTGTTCGCGGAGGCCGTCCAGAAGACCCTGAACGACAAGCGGAGTTGGGCGCACGACGGCGACCGCACCTTCGAGCGGATCTCCTCGGGGCAGCCGAAGTTCGTGATCACGCTGGCCAGTCCGGGGACCACGGCCAAATGGTGCGCCAAATCAGGGCTCGACACGACCGAGGACAACGTGTCGTGCGACTCCGCCGCCACCGACCGCGTGATGATCAACGCCTATCGCTGGGCGCAGGGTTCGAAGACGTACGACGACGTCCTCGGCGCCAAGTCCATGCACCCCTACCGGCAGATGCTCATCAACCACGAGGTCGGTCACCGGCTCGGCTTCAACCACGTGACCTGCTCACAGGACGGAGCGCTCGCGCCCGTCATGCAGCAGCAGACCAAGTTCCTGACGTTCAACGGGATCACGTGCAAGCCCAACCCCTGGGTGTATCCCAAGGATTGACACTCCGTAGCGTTCCGTAGCGGATTGATCTCTTAGCGCGACAGAACGTCACGCGCACGGGAAAGTTACGACCGTTCACCCCTTTTGGTGGTGCGATGGACAACCGTCCATCGCACCACCGGCATGTCCGCATACGTTCGTCCCGCTGCGAGCCGCCGGGTCAACGGCGGCTCCCCACAAGGGAGATCGGGGGTGTACGCGTGCGCATCGGACTGCTGACCGAGGGTGGCTATCCGTATGTGAGCGGTGAGGCCAGACTCTGGTGCGACCGGCTCGTGCGCGGGCTCGAGCAGCACGAATTCGACATCTACGCGCTCAGCCGCAGCCAGGAGCAGGAGGACGCGGGCTGGATCGCGCTTCCCCCGCAGGTCAGCCGGGTGCGGACCGCGCCCCTGTGGGCCGGCGGCGCGGGGAGTGCGGGGGGCGAGCTCACCGGGCGCGGCGGCGGACTCGGGC
>NZ_JAAGMG010000629.1 GCF_010548525.1 Streptomyces sp. SID14478 | reverse complement strand
CGCAGCAGCAGGCGGGCGCCACCGGCCCCGAGGGCGATCCGGCCGGGCGGGCTGAACAGGAGCAGCGCCGCGGCGCCGATCAGCCACCAGGGGGCGGCCGGCGCCCACGCGTAGCCGCCGAACCGGTGCAGGGCGTGCGCGAGTGTGCCGAGCAGGACTGTCCAGCGCAGCCCTGTCAGCGTGAACAGCGGTACGAGGAGCAGGAGCTGGGCGAGCTTGGCGCGGGCCGGGACCGGGGTGATCACGCGCCGGTCGCCGTCCTCCTGGACGGACCGCTCCAGGCGGCGGGCCAGCTTGCGCAGGACGGGCCGCTCGTAAAGGTCGATGACGGCCGCGCTGGGGTAGCGGGTGCGCAGCCGGGTGGTGAGCCGGGCGGCCGCGAGGCTGTTGCCGCCGAGGGCGAAGAAGTCGTCGAGGGCCCCTGTGACGGGGACGCCGAGCGTCTCGCCCCACTGCTCGGCGAGCCAGGCCTCGGTGCCGTAGAGCTGCTCGGCGGGGCCGGTGGTCGGCAGGTCCGGCAGCGGCCAGGGCAGGGCGTCGCGGTCGACCTTTCCCGAGGTGCGGGTGGGCAGTTCGGCGACGGGGACGAGCAACGGCACGAGCGCGGCGGGCAGTGCGGCGCGCAGCTTCTCCACGGCGGCCGCGTGCACCCAGCCCTCCTGGGTGACGAGGTAGCCGACGAGCAACTGGTTGCCGCCGCGCGCGGTGCGTACGGCGGCGGCCGCGCCCCCGACGCCGGGCAGCGCTTGGAGGGCGGCGTCGATTTCGCCGAGCTCGATGCGCCGGCCGCCGAGCTTGACCTGCTCGTCGCCGCGGCCGAGGAAGACGAGGCCCTCCGGGTCGGCCCGCACGAGGTCGCCGCTGCGGTACGCGCGCTCCCAGCCGAGGGAGGGGAGGGGTGCGTACTTCTCGGCGTCCTTGTCGGGGTCGAGATAGCGGGCCAGGCCCGCGCCGCCGATGACGAGTTGGCCGCTCGCGCCCTTCGGCACGGGCCGGCCCGCCTCGTCGACGACGGCCACCTCCCAGCCGGCCAGTGGCAGTCCGATCCGGATCGGTTCGGCGCCGGTCATCAGGGCCGCGCAGGCGACGACGGTGGCCTCGGTGGGACCGTAGGTGTTCCACACCTCCCGGCCCTCGGTGACCAGACGCTGGACGAGTTCGGGCGGGCAGGCCTCGCCGCCGAAGATCAGCAGCCGGACCTCGTTGAGGGCCTCGGGCTCCCACAGCGCGGCGAGCGTGGGAACGGTGGAGACCACGGTGATCTCCTGCTCGGCGAGCCACGGCCCGAGGTCGGCGCCGCTGCGCACCTGCGCCCGCGGCACCGGCACCAGGCAGGCGCCGTGGCGCCAGGCCAGCCACATCTCCTCGCAGGACGCGTCGAACGCCACCGACAGACCGGCCATGACCCGGTCGCCCGGGCCGATCGGGTCCTCGGCCAGGAAGAGGGCGGCCTCGGCGTCCACGAAGGCGGCGGCGGAGCGCTGGCTGACGGCGACGCCCTTGGGCCTGCCGGTCGAGCCGGAGGTGAAGATGATCCACGCGTCGTCGTCGAGCCCGGGGCGACGGGCCGCGGTCTCCGAGGGCTGCGCGACGGCGAAACCGTGGCCCGCGCCGATCACCGTACGCACGCCGGCCTCGCCGAACACGAGCCCGGCCCGCTCGTCCGGGTCCTCCGCGTCGACGGGAACGTAGGCCGCGCCCGCGGCGAGGACGGCGAGGATCGCGACGTAGAGCTCGTTCGTGCCGGAGGGCACGCGTACGCCGACCCGGTCCCCGCGGCCCACCCCGGCGGCGGCCAGGCGCCGGCGCAGCCGCTCCACCTCCGCGTCCAGGGCGCGGTAGGTCAGACGGCGTACCCCGTCGTCGAGCGCGAGCTCGTCGGGGTGCGCCCGCACGGTGGTGTCGAGGATGTCGAGGAGGGTGCGCGGGGCGGGGGCGTCGCCCGTGGTGAAGAGCGCCGGTTCGTCGAGGCCGCCGGTCAGCTCCGCTTCGAGCCGGCTGAGCTCCGCGGTGTCGCGCGTGGCTTCCATCGGGTCCTCACGTCGTGATCACGGCGTCTGCGGGGCGCGGTGCGGGTGCCCTCGATACGCCCGGGATCGTCCGGCCCCGGGGCAGGACAACCGGGATATATTAGGGGGCTTTCGGCGTCTCGTCGCGAGTCGGGCCGGTCGGACGGCCCCGCCGCAACGCGAACGCCACCCGTGATCAGCGTCACGGGTGGCGAAGCGGCGGCCTCTCAGGACCGGCCGGGACTGCTCGGTCGTACTCAGCAGCACTCGGTCGTGTTCAGGTGTCTTCCGCGGTGCTCAGTGGACCCATTCCTCCGCGGTGAGGGTGTCGCGGGTCTCCGGCGCCCAGGCGAGGCTCACCGCCCAGCCGGCCAGCAGCACCAGCGTCAGCCAGCCCATGGTCCAGCTGACGCCGAGGGTGTCCAGGCTGACCGGGAGCAGGAAGGTGCCGAGCGCCGAGGCGATCCGGCTGGTGCCGTTGAGCAGGCCGACGCCCGAGGCGCGCAGCGCGGTCGGGAAGAGCTCCGCCGGATACACCTGGGTGACGTTCGACGCTCCCGCCATCACGAAGGTGTAGATCACGAAGGGGATCATCAGGGCCCAGCTGCCGGCGTCGCTGAGCACGGCCATGGCGCCGAGGGCGAGGGCCAGGATGAGGAAGCTGTGCACGGTGAACGGGCGACGGCCCATGCGCATCATCGGCCACAGTCCGAGCACGCCGCCGAGCAGCAGCGCCACGTCGATGACGATGTTCTGCGCGGTCGCGTCCCCGATGCTCAGGGTGCCGAGGATCTGCGCGGTGAACGTGTAGATCGCGAAGTAGGGCAGCACCTGGGCGCTGTAGAAGATGATGCCGAACCAGGTCTTGGTGCCCTGTCCGCGGGCGAACAGCTCCCGGTAGCGGGCGGCCGGGGCCGGCGCGGCCGGGACCGGGGGAGCCGCGTCCGGGTCGATGTCCTGCTTGAGGTACTTGCGGCGGATGCGGGTGGCCTCGGCGTACCGGCCCTGGGTCGCGAGCCAGCTGGGCGACTCGGGGATGCCGATGCGCAGCAGCAGGACCAGGAGCGCCGGCACCGCACCGCTGGCGAGCAGCAGGTGCACGGCCAGGTCGGTCTCGGGGATCAGGGCGCCGAAGATGTTGGCCGCCACGTAGCCCACGGTCCACAGGACGGTCAGCGAGCCGAGCAGCAGTCCCCGCAGCCGCTGCGGGGAGAACTCCGAGAGCAGCGTCGGCCCGACCGCGTAGTCCGCGCCGAGTCCGAAGCCGATCAGCAGGCGCAGGGCGAAGAGGGTGGCCGGGTCCTTCGCCCACAGCTGGAGGGCCGAGGCGAGCGCGATCAGCACGAAGTTGTACAGGTACAGCCGCTGCCGGCCGATCCTGTCGGCCACCCTGCCGAGCAGGATGCTGCCCAGGAAGAGCCCGATCAGGGCCGAGGCGCCGAGCAGTCCGGACCACACCCCGGACAGACCCATGCTGGTGTCCAGGAACGGCAGCACCGCGCCGATCACACCCAGTGCGTAGCCGTCGGAGAAGTTCGCGCCGAACGTGGTCGCCGTCACCCGCAGATGGAATCTGGTGAACGGTTCCGCGGTGCGGTCCGGCCGGGGCGTCTGCGATCCGTGGTGTGGCGGCGAGTGCACGGCAGAGCTCAAGGCTGACTCCTCGGAGGCTGGGAGGCGTGGTGCGTGGCGCGGGTAGAGGGAGATCCTTCACGGCTTCAGTGCGTCAGCATGAATGACTAATTTCAGTAAGGCAATGGGTTGAATGGAAAGAAACGGAATGGTGGCGCTCGTCTCCCCGGGACGGTCTGAACTGCCCGGTTCCGGGCGGCCCGGTGACGGATGGCCGGGTCAGCGGACAGACGTGCGGCGGGCAGGGCGGTGGATCGGCATGGGGAGACGAGGGGGAACGGGAACGGTGGGGCGCTCTTCGGGTGCCACTCCGCACGCCGTGAGTCCGGCGTCGCCGACGTCGCCCGAACCGGTCGGAAGACCAGGTTCCGGGTCCTGACGTTCCTGGACGCGGATCCGGATGACTATACCGTGGTATTCACGGCCAATACGTCACAGGCAGTGAAGCCGGTCACGGCGACGCACCCGCTCCGCCGCCTGGTCACGCGCCCGTGCGGAACACCTCGGCGGTGAACGCGCACGGCACGCACCGACAAAGAATGCGCCGCCCGGTAGGGGGCGGCGCAGGGGTGAGTGCGGGTGCGGGGGATGGCCGGTGTCCGAGGCGGTCGGCCCGTTCTAGCCGGTCACGGCCTCGGTCGTCGGCAGGTCCACGGGGTACGGCTCCCCGAAGTCGGCGGAGCGGCTGACCTTCTCCCAGGCGGACGCCTCGGCCTGCTCGGCGCGCGCGTGGTCCAGGGCCATGTCCACCGCGTTGACGCCCAGCAGGAGGTGGCCCGGCACCTCGCCCTGCTGGACGGTGCGCACGACGATCTCCGCCGCGCGCCGCGGGTCACCGGCGGCCCCGGCCGTGTTCTGCCGCATCAGCCGGTTCATCGCGCCCACGGTCTCCTCGTACGCCTCGGGCACGGGGTGGACCGTCATCGACGAACCTGCCCAGTCGGTGGCGAAGCCGCTGGGTTCGACGACCATCACGCGCACCCCGAACGGGGCGCTCTCGACGGCGAGGACGCGGCTGAAGCCGTCGACCGCGAACTTGGCCGCCTGGTAGGAGGCGATGCCCGGCGATCCGCCGACGCGGCCGCCGACCGAGGAGAACTGCACGACGGTGCCGGCTCCCTGGCGGCGCAGGGTGGGCAGGGCCGCCCTGGTCACGTGGTAGACGCCCCAGAAGTTCGTCTCGAACTGGGCGCGGAAGTCGTCGTCGTCCGAGGTCTCGATGGGCGACACGTTCGCGTACCCGGCGTTGTTCACCAGGACGTCGATGCGGCCGAAGCGGGCCACCGCCGCGTCGACCGCGGCGCGCGCGGCCGCCGGGTCGGTGACGTCCAGGGCGAGGGGCAGCACGCGGTCGCCGTACGCGGCGAAGGGTTCGGTCAGCACCTCGGGGTTGCGGGCCGTGGCCACGACGAGGTCACCGGCCTCCAGGGCGGCGGTGGCCAGGGCGCGGCCGAGGCCGCGCGAGGAGCCGGTGACGAACCAGACCCGTCGGCCGGCGTCCTGGGGCAGGTCCTCGCCCATGTCCTGCATGTCCTTGCTCGTGTTATTGCTCATGCATTTAGTGAAACACCGTTCTCTTAATAACGCAACACTGGTGCCTTAAACGATCGGCCTCCTATGATGTCCGCATGACGGAGCCTGCCTTCCAGCGCGCACGCAGTGTCCGGGCCAAGCAGGCTCGCGAGGCGGCGATCCTCGACGCGGCCCGGGCACTCGGGCGCGAGCGCGGCATCCGGGACGTGACCCTCACCGACATCGCCGCGGCCGTGGGCATGCACAAATCGGCCCTGCTGCGGTACTTCGAGACGCGGGAGCAGATCTTCCTCAGGCTCACCGCGGAAGGGTGGCGGGAGTGGTCGGCCGCGCTGCGGGGCGAGCTCGGGGGCGGCGCGCGTACCGGCACCGCCGAGATCGCCGCCGCCTTCGCCGCGACGCTGGCGGCGCGCCCCATGTTCTGCGATCTGCTGGCCCAGGCGCCGCTGAACCTGGAGCGCAACGTGTCGGTCGAGTCGGTGCGCACGTTCAAGCTGGTGACGCTCGACGAGGTCGACCTGATCGGCAAGGAACTGCACCTGCTGCTCGGTCTGACCGAGCAGCAGGCCGTCGACACGGTCGCCACGGCGACCAGCCTGGCCGGGGCCCTGTGGCAGATGGCCACGCCGGGCCCGCGGCTGCGCGAGCTCTACACCAGCGACCCGCGGCTCGGGCACGCGGTCGTCGAGGTGGAACCCCGGCTGCGTCGCGTCCTGACGGCCTTCCTCAACGGGCTGGAGCACACGGCGAGTTGACGTGCGGGGCCGGACTCGGCAGACGCCGACGGCCGCGGCGGACGCCTCGGGGCCGGCATGCGGCACCGATCCGGCTCGCCAGGGCTCCCGCCGCCGGTGTCGCCGTCAGTCGCAGCGCCCTGAGCCGTCTCGTCCTCGGGTCCCCACATCGCCGTCGGGCAACGGCAGTTGACGCCGCTCCTTTCTGTTGTCGTCGCGACGGCGCGAGGGGTTGCCGGGTCAGTGCGTCATGCGGTGACCTTGTCGACGAACGCGGCGACGTTGGTCACGGTCCGCTCGATCTTCTGCTCCGTCGTGAGCGTCTCGTGCACGCGCGATCCCATGCCCGCGTCCTTCTTCCCGCGCACGTAGAGCGAGCAGGCGAGGTCGCTGCAGATGTACGCGCCCACGGAGTTGCCCTGCTTCCCTGCCTTGCCCGCCTTGGGCGCGACCAGGAGCGAGACGCCGCCGGTGTGCGTGGTCACGCACATCGAGCACATGCTGCGGCGTGTCTGCCAGGACGCCGCGTGCGAGGCGCGCAGTGCGACGCCGCGCAGCGCGTCGTCGACCTCGACGACGAGATAGGCGCGGTCGGGGGCCTGGGGATCCCGCCAGCCGAAGAAGTCGAGGTCGTCCCAGGGGCGCTCGGCCAGGTCGTGCGGGATGTTCATGCGCTTCGCCTCGCCCTTGGTGAGGTTCACGAAGGCGGAGCGGATCTCCGGTTCGGTCAATGGCTTCATAACAGTGAGGCTAATTTGCCTAAAGGCTTTAGGCAAATGCATAATGGTCGAGGTCCAGAGAGAGGTCGGTCATGGTGCGAGTGGGGCTGAATACGGAGCGCCTGGCGCGGGCGGGAGCGGAGCTGGCCGACGAGGTCGGCTTCGAGCACGTCACCGTCTCGGCGCTCGCCCGGCGGTTCGACGTCAAGGTCGCGAGCCTGTACTCGCACGTGAAGAACTCGCACGACCTCAGGACCCGGATCGCCCTCATCGCCCTCGAAGAGCTCGCCGACCGGGCCGCCGACGCCCTCGCGGGACGCGCCGGCAAGGACGCGCTGACCGCCCTGGCGAACGTCTACCGGGACTACGCCCGCGAACACCCCGGCCGCTACACCGCGGCCCAGTTCCGCCTCGACCCCGAGACGGCCCTCGCCAGCGCTGGTCCCCGGCACTCGCAGATGACCCGCGCCCTGCTGCGCGGCTACGACCTGAGCGAACCGGACCAGACGCACGCGGTCCGGCTGCTCGGCAGCGTCTTCCACGGCTACGTCAGCCTGGAGATGGGCGGCAGTTTCAGTCACAGCGCCCCGGATACGGACGTCACCTGGGCGCGGACCCTTGACGCACTGGACGCCCTGCTGCGCAACTGGCCCGAGCCGGACGCATCACCCACCCCCTGATTCCCCTCCGTCACCCGCACCCAAGGTTGAGGCCATGCACACCGAGGACCGCTGGATCACCACACCGCTGACCGCCGAGCTGCTGCGCGGCGCGATCGACGTCGAGCAGACCGAACTCGGACTGCTGCCGCACCGGTTGCCCGCCTGGGCCCGCGCCCAGAACAGCGACGGGCAGCTGGCCCAGGTCGAGGCCCAGCCCTCCGGGGTGCGGCTCGCGTTCCGCACCCGCGCGAGCGCCGTCGAGCTGGAGACCCTGCCGACCAAGCGCGCCTACGTGGGCATACCGGCCAGGCCGGACGGCGTGTACGACCTGCTCGTCGACGGGCACCTCGTCGGGCAGGGCAGCGTGCGCGGCGGCCACACCCTGACCATCGACATGGCCGCGGGCACCGCCGAGCGCACGTCCGGCGAGCCCGGCACCGTGCGCTTCAGCGGCCTGCCCGACGCCATGAAGGACGTGGAGATCTGGCTCCCGCACGACGAGCGCACCGAACTCCTCGCGCTGCGCACCGACGCCCCCGTCGAGCCCGCCGCCGACCCCGGCCGGCCCGTCTGGCTGCACCACGGCAGCTCCATCAGCCACGGTTCCGACGCGGCGAGCCCCACGACCATCTGGCCCGCCCGCGCCGCGGCCCTGGCCGGCGTCGAGCTGATCAACCTCGGGTTCGGCGGCAGCGCCATGCTGGACCCCTTCACCGCGCGGACGCTGCGGGACACCCCCGCCGACCTGATCAGCGTCAAGCTGGGGATCAACCTCGTCAACTACGACGTGATGCGGCTGCGCGCCTTCGGCCCTGCCGTGCACGGCTTCCTCGACACCGTCCGCGAGGGGCACCCCACGACGCCGCTCCTCGTCGTCTCGCCGCTCCTGTGCCCGATCCAGGAGGACACCCCGGGACCCGCCGCACCCGACTTCAGCACCCTCGAGAGCGGGCAGCTCAAGTTCAAGGCCATGGGCGACCCCGCCGAAACGGCGTACGGAAAGCTCACGTTGAACGTGATCCGGCGCGAGCTGTCGCGCATCGTGACGCAGCGCGCGGCCGACGACCCGTTCCTGCACTACCTCGACGGCCGCGAACTCTACGGCGAGGCCGACTTCGCGGAGCTGCCGCTGCCCGACGACATCCACCCCGACGCGGCCGCCCACCACCGCATCGGCGCACGCTTCGCCGAGCTCGCCTTCGGAGCCCGCGGAGCCTTCGCGAAGCGCTGATCCGGGGCCGCCGCGGGGCCGCTGAGCGAGCGGGTTAGCATATGAGCGCCGCCTAGCTCGAAAGAGATGCACGTGACTGTCAATGACGACTCGTTCACCAATTGGAAGCACCGCGAGGAGACCGCGGAGTCGATGATCCCGATCATCGGGAAGCTGCACCGCGAACGGGACGTGAACGTCCTGCTGCACAGCCGCTCCTTGGTGAACAAGTCGGTGGTCAGCATTCTCAAGACCCACCGGTTCGCCCGCCAGATAGCCGGCGCGGAGCTCTCGGTCACCGAGACGATGCCGTTCCTGCAGGCGCTCGCCGCGCTCGACCTCGGCCCCTCCCAGATCGACATCGGCATGCTCGCCGCGACGTACCGCACCGACGAACGCGGCCTCGGCGTCGAGGAGTTCACCGCCGAGGCCGTCGCCGGCGCCCTCGGCTCCGAGCGCGTCGAGCGCGGCAGCGGCCGCGACGTCGTCCTCTACGGGTTCGGCCGCATCGGCCGCCTCGTCGCCCGGCTCCTCATCGAGAAGGCCGGCTCCGGCAACGGCCTGCGACTGCGCGCCATCGTCGTGCGCGGCGGCGGCGAGCGGGCCGCCGAGGACCTGGTGAAGCGGGCCTCGCTGCTGCGCCGCGACTCCATCCACGGCCAGTTCCAGGGCACGATCACCGTGGACGAGGCGAACCGCACCATCGTCGCCAACGGCAACGTCATCAAGCTGATCCACGCGAACGACCCGTCCGAGATCGACTACACCGCGTACGGCATCAAGGACGCGATCCTGATCGACAACACGGGCAAGTGGCGTGACCGGGAAGGACTTTCGCAGCACCTGCGTCCCGGCATCGACAAGGTCGTCCTGACCGCCCCCGGCAAGGGCGACGTGCCGAACATCGTGCACGGCGTCAACCACGACACGATCAAGCCCGACGAGCAGATCCTGTCCTGCGCCTCCTGCACCACGAACGCGATCGTGCCGCCGCTGAAGGCCATGGCCGACGAGTACGGCGTGCTGCGCGGCCACGTGGAGACCGTCCACTCGTTCACCAACGACCAGAACCTGCTGGACAATTACCACAAGGCCGACCGGCGCGGCCGCTCCGCACCGCTCAACATGGTCATCACCGAGACCGGCGCCGCGTCCGCCGTCGCGAAGGCGCTGCCCGACCTGAAGGCACCGATCACCGGCAGCTCGATCCGCGTCCCGGTCCCGGACGTGTCCATCGCCATCCTCAGCCTGCGGCTCGGCCGCGAGACCACGCGCGAGGAGGTCCTCGACCACCTCCGCGACGTCTCGCTGACCTCGCCGCTCAAACGCCAGATCGACTTCACCACCGCCCCCGACGCGGTCTCCAGCGACTTCATCGGCTCGCGGCACGCCTCGATCGTCGACGCGGGAGCGACCAAGGTCGACGGCGACAACGCGATCCTCTACCTCTGGTACGACAACGAGTTCGGCTACTCGTGCCAGGTCATCCGCGTCGTCCAGCACGTCTCCGGAGTGGAGTACCCGACCTACCCGGTGCCCGTCCCCGCGCTCTGACGGACCCCGGCCGGCCGGATCCGAGGCCGCCTTCGCGTCACGCGAAGGCGGCCTTCGCCGCGTCCCGGCACCTCGCGGACAGCCGCACCTTGACCAGGTGATCACTTCGGGCGCAGGATGAGGGCATGTTCTCGCATCGCTTCCACGCTTTCGGGTCGGCCACCGTGCCGGACCGATGTGGGTGCGCGCGCAGCGGCTTGTAGCGGACGCTCGTCCCTCGTCGCTTCTCTCCGTACGTTCCGCGGTGCCCCCTGCTCCGGCTGCCGGTGCCGCGCCCGTACGGACGATCTCCCCGCCTTCCTCAGCCACGCGCGCCCACGGAGAGTGCCCATGTCCGTCACGGAAATCCCGACGTCCTCCACTGTGTTGCGACCCGCCCGCATTCCCGACGACGGCCTGTACGAGGGCCGGCGACTGCTGCGGCGCACCCCCGAAGGGTGGCAGGAGCGTCCCTACGAGTTGTTCGACGTCGTCCCGCAGGCGGCCACCATCGGCGCGGAGATCCGCGGGATCGACCTGTCCCGGCCGCTGTCCGACACGCTGCGCGCCGAGCTGAACCGGGCGCTGCTGGAATGGAAGGTGCTGTTCTTCCGCGGGCAGCACCTGAGCAGTGAGCACCAGCGCGCATTCGCCCGGAACTGGGGGGAGTTGGAGACCAATCCGCTCCTGGAGCGCGGCGACAGCGACGAGGTCGTGCGGTTCGACAAGAGCGCCTCGGGCATGCCGAGCTTCGAGAACGTGTGGCACACCGACGTCACCTTCCGCGAACGGCCCGCCATGGGCGCCGTGTTGCAGCTGCGCG
Organism: Streptomyces sp. SID14478; assembly: GCF_010548525.1. Taxonomy (GTDB): domain Bacteria; phylum Actinomycetota; class Actinomycetes; order Streptomycetales; family Streptomycetaceae; genus Streptomyces. The sequence continues at coordinate 2,961 of NZ_JAAGMG010000629.1, read as the reverse complement.
AGGTCCCGCCCTTCGGCGGCGACACCATGTGGTCCGACATGGCGGCCGCGTACGACAACCTGCCGCACGCCGTGCGCTCCCGTATCGACGGGGCCGTCGCCGAGCACGACTTCCTGCCCGGCTTCCGCAGGTTCTACGGGCCCGAGCGCCTCGCTCAATGGCAGGACGCGTTCCCGCCCGTGACCCATCCCGTCGTGCGCCGGCATCCCGAGACAGGACGGCGCATGCTCTTCGTCAACACCTCGTTCACGACGAGGATCGTGGGCCTCGAACGGGCCGACAGCGACCGGCTGTTGCGGCTGCTCTTCCAGCAGGCGCACGTGCCGGAGTTCCAGGTCAGGTTCCGGTGGCAGGCGGGCGACATCGCGTTCTGGGACAACCGCGCCACGCAGCACTACGCCGTGGCCGACTACGGCGACGCCCGCCGCGTCGCCGAGCGCGTCGCCATCGCGGGGGACCGGCCCCACTGATCCGGTGCCCGCCGGCGTCGGACGGTGCAGGAGTGGTCCGGGGCGCACGCGACGGGGCCCGGCCGTGTGGCCGGGCCCCGTCGTGGAGGAACCGTGTCAGGTCACGGGCGCGATCGACCGGCCGGCCCACTGCGGAGCCTGCTCCGTGAGCTCGTCGAAGCGCGCACGGACGGCGTCCGGGAACACGGCGGCGCGGCCGGCCTTCTGGTCCACGTGCACCGCCAACAGCTCCGTCGTCGCCACCGGCGCCGCCTGCGGATCCGGTGCGGCGGCCTCGTCCGCGACCACGTACATCTCGTGCGTGAAGCGCGCCTTCTTCGCCGCCGCGCCCAGGACCCGGGTGCGGATGGCGAGTGCGGCCCCTTCGGGGACGTCGCGCAGATAACGGATGTGCGACTCGACCGTGTAGAGGGAGCAGCCGGTCGCCTCGCGGTAGCCGGAGTGCAGGCCCGTCTCGATCATCAGGGCGTCCGTGGCGTGCCCGAAGGCCAGGACGTAGAAGGCCTCGCTCATGTGGCCGTTGTAGTCGATCCACTCGGGGCGGACCGTCCTGTGCAGCAAGGGAATGCCGGTCATCGCGCGCCTCCCAGCCGGCCCGTGGCGCGCAGCACGTCGATGACGCCCTTGTCGCGCTCGGCCACCAGCTCGGCGATGGTGCGGCCGTCCGCCGCGTCGTCGCAGCCGGCGACCACGGAGTCGTACAACTGCTTGTCCAGCTCGGGTGCTTCGAGGCGGGTCCACGGGGACTTCAGGGACGGGCCGAAGTGGTCGAGCATGTGCGCCATGCCGCCCTCGCCGCCGGCGAGCGCGAACGTCAGCATCGGGCCCATGACCGCCCAGCGCAGCCCGGGGCCCTCGGTGATCGACGCGTCGATGTCCGCGACCGTCGCCTCGCCGTTGGCGACCATGTGCAACGCCTCGCGCCACAGGGCCTCTTGGAGCCGGTTCGCGATGAACCCGGGCACCTCGCGGTCCATGGTGATGACCGACTTGCCCGCCGCCTCGTAGAAGCGGGAGGCCCAGGCCACGGCCGCCGGGTCCGTGTGCTCGCCGCCGACGACCTCGACGAGCGGGATCAGGTACGGCGGGTTGAACGGGTGCCCCACGACCAGGCGCGAGGGGTCCGCGGCCGTCGTCTGCATGTCCGTCATCGGGTAACCGGACGTCGAGGACGCGATGACGACCCCGGGCGGCGTCGCCGCGTCCAGGCGGGCCAGCAGATCGCGCTTGAGGTCCAGCTTCTCGGGGGCGCTCTCCTGGACGAACTCGGCGTCGGCCACGGCCTGTTCGAGGGTCGGGGCCACCGTGAGACGGTCGCGCGAGGCGTCGTCCGCGAGGCCGAGCGCGATGAGGGCGGGCCAGGCCGCGTCGACCAGGCGGCGCAGCTTCAGCTCGGCGTCGGGCGCGGGGTCCCACGCGGTGACGTCGTAGCCGCGGGCCAGGAAGTGGGCGACCCAGCCGCCGCCGATGACGCCTGCGCCGACACAGGCGACGCGGCGTACGTCCTGGGGGAGGGGGGAGTTCATCAGTGGCCCGCCTTCCTGAGACCGAGCAGATCGCGGGCCTCGTCCGGGCTCGCGACGCGCGCGCCCAGGGACTCGGTGATGGTCACGGCGCGCTCGACGAGCTGGGCGTTGGTCGCCTTGTTGCCCTTGCCGAGGTACAGGTTGTCCTCCAGGCCCACGCGGACGTGCCCGCCCAGCAGGATGGACTGCGCCACCCACGGCATCTGCATCCGGCCGAGCGCGAAGGAGGCCCAACGGGCGCCCTCGGGAAGCATGTTGACCATCGACTGGAGCACGCCCGGGTCGGGCGGTGCGCCCCACGGGATGCCCATGCACAGCTGGAAGACGGTCGGGTCGTCCAGCAGGCCCTCGGCCAGGAGCTGTTTGGCGAACCACAGGTGGCCGGTGTCGAAGATCTCCAACTCCGGTCGCACGCCCAGCTCCTGGACGCGCTTGGCGCCCGCGCGCAGCATGTCGGGCGTGGAGACGTAGAGGTTCGAGCCGTCGCCGAAGTTCAGCGAGCCGCAGTCCAGGGTGCAGATGTCGGGGAGCAGGTCCTCGACGTGCGGGAGCCGTTCCAGGCCGCTGACCAGGTCGGTGCCGGGCAGCTGGGTCAGCGGGGCCTCGGGGTCGATGACGAGGTCGCCGCCCATGCCGGCGGTGAGGTTGATGACGACGTCGGTGCCGGTCTCCTTCACCCGCTCGACGACCTCGCGGTACAGGCGGGGGTCGCGCGACGGGGCGCCGGTCTCGGGGTCGCGTACGTGGATGTGCACGACGGCGGCGCCCGCCTCGGCGGCCTGGACCGCGTTCTGGGCTATCTGTTCGGGGGTCACGGGGACGTGGGGGCTCTTGCGGACGGTGTCGCCGGCGCCGGTGAGGGCGCACGTGATGATGACGTTCTCGGTGATGGGCATGTGGGGGCCTCCCATGGTGGCGAACGGGGCCGGGGTCTAGGGCGTGTTGTGAAAGTCCCGCCTGCCCCG
>NZ_JAAGMG010000597.1 GCF_010548525.1 Streptomyces sp. SID14478 | reverse complement strand
GCGCTCGGTCGACCTCGACGACGACACGATCGCCGAGCTCCACATGATCGTCGGGTTCGACGACGACCTCGCCGCCGAGGCAACGCGCCTGTCCAACCGGCTGCGGGGCTGTTCACCCAGATCCACCCGCACCTAGAACGAGTCCTGGGACCGCGCATGCAGCACCCGGCCGTGCTCAAAATGCTGGACCAGTTCGGCTCGCCGGCCCAGATCCGCAAGGCCGGACGCCGCAGGCTGATCACCCTGATCCGCCCGAAAGCGCCGCGGATGGCCGAGCGACTGATCGAGGACGTCTTCACCGCGCTGGATGAACAGACCGTCGTCGTTCCCGGCACCGATGCCGCCGCCCTCATCGTCCCAAGCCTCGCCAACTCGCTCCAGGCGGTGCTTGAGCAGCGCAAACTGCTGGCTCACCGGATTGAAGAACTGCTGGAGGCCCACCCTCTTTCCAGGGTCCTGATGTCCATGCCCGGCATCGGCATCAGGACCGGAGCCCGCATCCTCATCGACGTCGGCGACGGCACCCGTTTCCCCAGCGCCGCCCACCTCGCGGCCTACGCTGGCCTCGCCCCCGCGACCAGGAACTCGGGCTCCTCAATCCGCGGCGAACAACCCTCCAGACGAGGAAACAAGCAGCTCAAACGGGCCTTCTTCCTCTCCGCGTTCGCCGCTCTGGCCGACCCGGCATCCCGCACCTACTACGACAAGAAGATCACCCAGGGCAAGCACCACACCCAGGCCCTCCTCTGCCTCGCCCGCCGCAGAGCCGACGTCCTCTTCGCCATGCTCCGCGACGGAACCTTCTACCAACCACCAACCCCGATAGCCCCTTGACCAAAGTCATAGGGACACCCCCTCCGCAGTCTGTCGTGCTGAATCACTCGTCGGTGGCTGCAGATAGACCTGCTCTCGGGTGAGTTGAGGTCAGCTGAAGGGAATGAACCAGGCCGGGCAGGGAAATGAAATGCGGTCTACACCTATTCGTGGGAGGGGCCTCCGATGCTGATGCTCCGTGCCGAGACGATCCGCGCACTGGTGAGCCGCTACGAGGAACTGCGGGCACGGGACGGCGGCGCCACCCAGGAGCTTGAGGACGTCAGTTACACCCTGTGCGTCAGCACGGGAACCCGTACGGTGCAGGACGCTTTGCACAGAGCCGAGGAGATTCAGCGACGCTCCCTTGCCCTCACCGCCTGAGGTGCCCTGCAGGTGACCGATACCACATTCCCTGAGCCTGCCTCCGCTGTCTAGGTGTGGGTGAAGGGGGCACAGGGGGAGCGCGGGGCGGTCCTCACTGGGGAGTGTCATGGCCGCCCCGCGATCATCTGCACTGCGTGTGCCCGTGCGCCCTGGCTACGTCCAGCTGCATCAGCATGTGTCTCCCCACCAGGGGTGGGAACAATCGCTGGTGAGCCAGGCACTGATCCGCCAGCTCGAGCGCTTGGCCGCGCGAGGGGACGACGTCTCGACCACCACGACGCCTTCGGCTCACTGACCTGCCGCTTCATCTGCTGACGACCCCTCAAGAAGCTCCCGTCACGAGTGCGTACGCGCTCAGAGACTTGGGTTCGCTCCTGTACACATGACGCTTTACGGGTCCGTCGCTCGACTGATTCACCCACGGTGGCGTCGGCGCCGCGGCGCCATTCTCCGGATCGCATGGCCACAGAGCGAGGCGCCGTGGGGCACCCTCGTACCGAGTGCGGCTCTCGGCCGTTGCATACTCGGTCACCGCCTCCTAGAGACAAGTGCAGGACGATACGTGACCGATACCAGAGCGGCCGCCTGCCGCCACCATCCCCGCCACCAGCGGCGTGGTGAAGCCCGCCTGCCCGCCGTCGTCGCCACACTCGCCGCGGTCGGGCTGTACTTGTTCCTGCCGGAGCAGCTGCTGATCGCCCCCCGGTACGTCCTGCCCGCTCTGGAGGTCGTCCTGCTGGTGCCGTTGGTGGCCATCAACCCGCGGCGTCTCACCCGGCAGACCAAAACGTTCCGCATCCTCTCGCTCACGCTTGTGGCAGTGATCGCGGTGAGCAACATCGTCGCGCTCGGCATACTGATCTATCAACTAGTCCACGCAGGAGTGAAGGACGGTCCCGATCTCCTGGTGGCCGCCCTGCAGGTCTGGCTCACCAACATCATCGTCTTCGGGCTCGCCTACTGGGAGCTCGATCGTGGTGGCCCGGTCAGTAGGACGCAAGTGGCCCGCGAGGAAATGCCATTGGCCGACTTCCGCTTCTCCCAGGACGAGAACGACGACGCGGTCCAAGAGGTCGCCGACGGAGCCAGCGGCACCTCTGACTGGGTCCCCACGCTGGTGGATTACCTGTACGTCTCCGTGACCAACTCCACGGCCTTCAGCCCCACGGACACCATGCCGCTGTCGGCGCGCGCCAAACTTTTGATGAGCGTGCAGAGCGTCGCTGCGCTCCTGACGTCGCTTCTCGTCATCGCCCGAGCAGTCAGCGTGCTGCACTGAACAGCCCACGGCACAGCCGCTGTTCATGCACGTCGAATGCCGACCTCTGGAACATGGCCGGCTGAGCCTCGGCGTAGGGCACGGTGGGAGAGGCTGCGCGGCCCGGCAGGCATCATCTGCTGTCCGTCAGGACCATCGGCGCGTAGCGTGAGGTGAATGGAGCGGATCGGAAGCGAAGATGGACCGGGTGACGGCGCCAGAGACCGGGCCGCCGCGAGCCTCGCCAGAGCAGACCGTCATACCACCCTGGCCGAGACGACCCATGCCTCCCAGTTCCACCACCGCATGAGGGCCATGCACCGCGAGATTGCCGAGTACCATTTCGCGTCGGCAGTTCTGTTGGACGGCAGCCCGCGCCGGCTCAACCTTGCGTTCATCGGCCGCTACATGTAGCCGCACGTGCCCGCGGCTCGATGCCACGGGCTACGACAGACCATCACAAGATCCGTCAACACCCCAGTAAACGAAGCGATTCCGACACATGCGCGTGGATTCGCGCTTGCGCAAGCGCGGCGGAGACACCTCCGCGACTGGCCCCGCCCCGACCTGACCCGTCGGGCGGACCTCCTCCGGACCGCGGTTAGCGCGCTGACAGTTGCCTGGTGCCAACTGTTTACGGGATGCTTGCGATGATGCGGTTCATGGAAGGTCACGACCCCGTCAACTCCCCGCCCGTGGAAGCCTGGCTGCCCGCACTGCGCGATCTTGCACGGCAGGTCGGCCAGCTCACCAACGCGCTGACCTTGCACGAGATAGTCGACCAAGCCATCGGTGTCGTCATCGCCCTGGGAGCACTGAATCCCGACGAAGGCTTCCCCGTCCTGCGCACGGTGTCGCAGAACCTCAACATCGAGCTGCGCACGGTCGCCGAGCAGCTCGTCCGCTGGCCCGGAAGCGGCATCCTGCAGCCCGACATCCGCCAGGCCCTGGAGACTGCCTTGGAGCACGCCCGCGCCCAGCATGCCGCAGCCGCCGGCGGCACCGTGCCCGCCGGCTTCGTCCGTGACGTCGTCGAACGGGTCACCCCGAGCGTGCTGAGGGCCCGGGCCGCCGGGCGCGACCAGGCCGATGAGATCCTGGCCGAACACATCGAGCACACAGTGGATCTGCTGCTCGAACGCTCTCATGTTTTGGCTGAACGGGTGGCCGCCGGCCGTCTCGGTGTAGTGGGGCTGTCCTATCGGCTGGCGGACGGCAGTGCACAGCTCCTCGCTTCTCGCGGCCTCGATGCGGAACTCTCTGCCGCGTCCTGAGCACCCCCGGCATGACCGTCCCTACCAGTCTCGCAGAATGGCGACGTTTCCCCATGTGGGGACGCTGCCGCCGACGAGCATCGCGCACGATATGACGAACGCCTTGACGTCGATCCGCCCCCGAGCTGCGTTACTGACTTCGGCTTGTCAGGGTGACGTGGGGGTGTCGAGGGCAAGGCCGGTTCCCGTGATGAAGCCGTCGAGGATGTCGGACCGGTACTGGAGGCGTTTGAGCCGGTTGCGGACGAGTGTCTTGAGTCGGTCGAGGGTGAGGACAGCCAGGTTGGCGAGAGTGCGCTTGACGTGTGCCCAGACCCACTCGACGGGATTGAGGTCGGGCGAGTAGGCGGGCAGCAGGAACACCGTCAGCCACTCGCGCTGGTCGATCAACTCCTGCATGCGGCGGGAGACATGGGTGTTCAGCCGGTCCCAGACCAGCACGATCGGCGCTCACACGAGCTGATGGGTGCCGTCGATCAGCGCAATGGAGTCCCGTTCGCTCATGCTGCGTCGGGTGCCCTTACCTGCCGGGTGGAAGATCAGCCGGTGGCACAGCCGGGTGCGTGGGCCGGACCGCACGGCGATCAGCCCGGCGACCGACAGGTGTCCCGAGCGACGACCACTGACCGTCACCATCGGCGTCACACCGCACCGGCCCCACGTGCGTCCTTTGGGCGGTCTGCGGGTGAAGCCCGCCTCGTCCTCGAAGCAGATGTAGCCCCCGCAGGCCGCCCGGGCTCTTTTACCTCGGCCCAGGTCGCCTCCTTCCACACGCTCACGGCCTGCTCGTCACGCTCGGCCACCCGGCGGGCGGGCACCTGCGCAGAGAAACCCCGCGCTGTCTGGACAAGCTCGCCGTGTGCTTCCGCAGGACGGCTCGATCCACCCGGTGATGTTCGTCGTCTACGCGTGGCTGGCCCTCTCAATGCCGATCGCCTGGCTCGCCAAACTCCTGACCGGCACCCGGCTGAGATGGCTGGCCCGCCCCCTGCTGCACCTGGCCGGGTACGGCTCCCTGCTGGCCGCCTGCCTGGTCGCCTCCTTCGTCCAGGAGCTCTGCAACAAGCAGATGACATGGGACAAGACCGAGAAGACCGGAAAGGTGGCGGCGGGCCGATGACGAAGGACGACCAGGCACCCGAACAGCTCGCGCGGCGGGCGCGCGAGCTGACGCGCGAGGACCGGCGCGCCGATCACCGCCTGTTCTGGCCGCAGTTGCTCGCGGTGCTGCTGGGCGCGGGGGTGCTGGTGGTGCGGTGGCTGTGGCTGCTGTGAGGCCGCCGGGTACCGGGTCCGGCGGTTACTGCGCCTGCCCCGTCCCGAAGTCGAAGTCCTCCACGAAGTAGCTGTCGTGCCGGACGCGGAACTCCTTGAGCTGCTCGGGGCCGCGCTGCGACATCTCCGCGACCCGCTCGAAGTACTCCTCGCGCGGGGCGCCCGGAGCGAAGAGCATCAGCATCGACACCGGGTCGTCGGTCACGTTCTTGAAGGCGTGCAGCCCGCCGGCCGGCACGTACAGGAAGTCGCCCTCGCGGCCCGTCACCCACTTCTCGCCGTCGTAGAGCTCGAGTTCGCCGGACAGGACGTAGAACGACTCCGACATCGCCCGGTGGAAGTGCTCCTTTGCTCCGGCCGAGCGCGGCCCCAGCACACCCTTGTAGAGTCCGAATTCGCCGCCGGTCGACTCCTGTGTGGCGAGGTAACTGGTGGAACCGCCGGGCGAGGACACCTCCGCGGGGGTGTCGGCCGACCGGAAGGACGCGCTCACCTCGCCCTTGTCGCCGTGGTAGTGGGGCTCTGGGTACCGCATGTTCTCGAAGTACGACATCGTGCGCTCCTTGTCGGCGGGTGGGCTGGTAGGTCACAAGACTGACCCGGTGCGGCCCGGCACGGCATCGGGCCCGTGAATGATTGACGTGGACCGGTCGGAGGAGGTCCGAGGACCTAGGCCACGACGAACGGGTTGGCGCGCAGGGCCGCCAGGGCGAAACAGGCTGTCGTGCCGGTGTGCAGGCTGGCGTAGATCTTGTCGCCGTCCCCGGTGTCCAGGCCGTCGGACGGGGCGGCGACCAGGCCGTGGCCGTCCGCGTTCGGGGCGTCGGACTGTGCGCGGCCCGCAGCGAGTCGAGGAACCGGTCCGCGTGCCCGGCGTCGCGGTCGCGGTCGCGGGCCGCAGTGCGCACACCAGGTGGGCGGTGCCCTCGAACCACACCTTGGACGTGTCGGCGTCGCTGACCGACACCCCCACGAAGCCTCCGTCCTCGGCTGCCAGCCGCTTCCGCGCCCAGTCGATGGAGGCGGCGTGCCCGTTGTTCCGTGTGGCGAGGTACGACCACCGGGCGTCGGGTGGTGCGCTACGGCCCTGCGCCGGTTCCTGGCTCTCCAGCCACGCTGCCGGGCCCTCGCTCGCGGCCCGCGGTCGCCGCTGCGGGGCGATCACGGCCCGGCCGTCTCCTGTGCGGCCGCGATCCGGTCGCGGGCCAGGCGCCGCACCTCGGCGCGGGCGCCCGCCGGGGGAGTGCGTCCCTGCCGCAAGATCGATCGGCGGCGTGCCTTCGCGGTTGTGTCCGGCGTTGTTCCCGGCATGAGCTTCGAGACTCTGCCGCCGGGGCCCGGGGCGGGGCGTCATCGCCGAACCGACGGCACACCGCACGACCGTGTGTCTACCGCAGGCGAACTCGCCCGCGGTAGGCGGGCCCGGATGGTCGGCACTGACACTCCGTATGCCGCCGCCAGTGGGGACAGCCCTGTCAGCTTCCTGTGCGGGACTCGCGTGCCCGGGCATGACCGGGACCGCATGCACCTCCCGCGGGCGGGAGACGTAACCATGCTGGGCAGGTGACTCGCACAGCAGGGCAGCGGTGACGGGTGGCACGCTCGTGTAGGCGGTCGGCCGGGCGGAACGGGGACGCGGTATGAGCGGGGTGACCAGTCTTCGGGCGGGGCCGTGGAGGAGGCGATGGGGGGTTAGCTGAAGACGGTAGGCGCTCGGGGGTAGGGCCCTCCTTCGACGACCACGACGAGCCGCTGCTCGTCGTGGTCCTCCCACAACTCGGCCAGCCACACTGTCTTCATGGTCCGTTTTCGGGCCAGCTTCTGCCCCTTGCGCTGGGTGATGCATGGGGGCAGTACGTAGGTGCGCAGTTCCTCTGTCGAGTCGGCGTCGGATCAACTGAGCGGCTATGAGCAGCCGTTGATGACCCATGCGGCTGCCGACGTGACGAGATCCTCCGCCTCGTCGGGGTCGATCCAGTTCTTGACCCGGGTCCACGGGTGCCCGCTTGGGTCCCATAACTTGCCTTCGGCGTAAGCGTTGGTGATCGGCATTGTTCCTCCTACCGTTCAGCAGAACAGGTGCAGTTGGCGTTGTGGACGGGCGCCGTGATCCTTTAGCTCTGCCCTGTTCCCGTCAGGTCCGCGCCTCCGGAGTGAACCCTGGGCCGGCCCCAGCATGTCAGCCATCCACCCGCTGCCATCGCGGCGATCGCGGCCAGGGCCAGGTTCACGGCACTCAGCCGACGGACCCTGGCGCCGGCGGGACACTGCGGCCTCGGGGTTCACGCTCGGTGGTGGTACGCATGGGCAGGCTCCAGGTGTTCCCCCTGGCAACCTGACCAGGCTAGAAACCGCAGGTCACAGCCGCCACAGCGCGGAGTAACAGCGCACACGCGACCAGGTCACATTTTCACGCACGATGCCAGCCGCCACAGTCGGCACCCGCTGACATCGTTTGCCGCAGTCCCGGACCTGGCGACAGCTGGATCCATGAAGAAGGAACGGCGGCGGCTGCGCCGAGTCGCAGATCACGCCTACGTGGCCAAGGTCGGGCGGGAGAAGCCTGACCCAGGCGGGTATATGCACGGCTTTGTGCTGTGAGAGGTCGTTTCATCCTGATGTTTCATCCCGAGATGTGGCTTTGACGGCTTGATGTCGGGTCGCGCCAGGAGATGGTGTTCTCGCCGGTGAGGCGGCGTGCCATGAGGTCGGTCATGGCGAGGTGGATCATGGCTTCGGAGCGGGCCGGGAGGGTTTCGTAGTCATGGGCCAGGCGGCGATGGAGCATCAGCCAGCCGTAGGTCCGCTCGACGGCCCAGCGTTTCGGGATCGGGGTGAACCCCTTGGCCCCGGGTGCACGTTGGACGATTTCGAGGTCGATGCCGAGGGTGGCTGCGTGTTCGACGAAGTGCTTGCGGTATCCGCCGTCGACCCAGACTTTGCGCAGGCCGGGGTGTGCGGCGGCGGCCTGCTCGACGAGGGTGCGGCCAGCGATCGAGTCCTGCACGCTCGCCGCGGTGACCAGCACGGCCAGGACCAGGCCGAGGGTGTCGGTGATGATGCTGCGCTTGCGCCCGACGATCTTCTTTCCGGCGTCGATGCCCTGGCTGGCGACGGGCACCGAGGTGGAGGTTTTCACGCTCTGCGCGTCGATGATGCACGCCGAGGGGTGCCGGTTCTTGCCCTCCTGGGCTCGCACCAACTCCCGCAGCAGCCCATTGAGTTGCGTGAAGATGCCGTCTTTCTGCCAGTGGGCGAAGTAGCCGTAGACCGACTGCCAGGGCGGGAAGTCGTGCGGTAGGTAGGCCCATTGGCAGCCGGTGCGGTCGATATACAGGATCGCGTTCATGATCTCGCGCAGTTCGTGGCGGGGCGGCCGGCCGAAGTCCAGGGCCCGGCCGCGGCGCTCGAAGCGCCAGGCGGCCAGCACCGGCTCGATCAACTCCCAGCGAGCATCGGACAGATCACTCGGATACGCGCGACGGTCAGCCATGACCTTGGCGTACCGCGGTTCAGGGGCGTGCGCCCAGGCGTGCTCCCGGATTCCCGGAAGCACGGAACAACCCGGACGTCCTGGAATGAGACAGGCACACAACGACCGGCACCCCAGACGCCACACCACGCACCTCAAAAGGCGTGATGAGCCCAGCCATCACATCCCCACCACCGGCGAGCACAGACGAAAATAGGAGATAACAGCACGCTCAAGAGGAAAACGACCTCTGAGAGTGCCATCTCCTGGCGCGAGCCGACATCAAACCGCCAAAGCTGCATATCGGAATGAAACAGCAGGATGAAACGACCTCTTACCGACCGGTTCCCTGCCGGGCGCCGTAAGCCGGGTGATCAGAGTTGTCTAGCAGGGGCGGACCACTCCGTGGCTGGGCGGAAGCGCCGCGAGCTGTCGGCGTAGGAAGCGGGCTTCGGGTCCGCCCTCGGCCACCAGCCGCAGCGCATCCTGGTACGCGGCTCTGGCCGCGTCGGTACGGCCGAGGCGGCGCAGGAAGTCTGCACGGGCCGCCGGGAGCAGGTGGTAGCCGGCCAGCACACCCGTGTCCAGCGCGTCGAGCGCCGAGAGTCCGGTCGCGAAGCCGTCGCGGAACCCCACCGCCACCGCCCGGTTGAGCGCGGCCACCGGGGAGGGCTGGGCTGCGAGCAGCGCGTCGTACAGCGGCACGATCGCATGCCAGGGCGTCGCCTGTGCGGACGGCGCGGACGCGTGGCAGGCCGCGATCCGCGCCTGCAGCCAATACGGGCCCGGCGGGCGGCCAGAGTGTGCCGCTCGGCGCAGTTCGCGGTGCGCCTCGGCGGCCAGCACCGGATCCCAGCGGGCACGGTCCTGCTCCTCCATGGGCACCAGGTCGCCCGCAGCGTCGAACCGAGTGGCGCGGCGGGCGCGCTGGAACAGGATCAGGGCCAGCAGGCTGCGGGCCTCGTCGGCAGCTGGCATCAGGTCGGCCAGCAGCCGCACCAGGCGCAGCGCCTCGTCCGCGAGGCGGTCTTCGGGCTGTCCGTAGCCAGCGTTGAAGACAAGGTAGAGGACGGCGAGCACCCCGTCGGTGCGCTCGGCCAGCAGCTCGTCCGGCGGCACGCGGTACGGGATCGCCGCATTGCTGATCTTGCGCTTGGTGCGCAGCAGCCGCTGGGACATGGTGCTCTCGGAGACCAGGAAGGCGTCGGCGATCTGCGCGGTGTTGAGCCCGGCCACTGTCTTCAGGGTCAGCGCCACCCGGCCGTCCAGCGGCAGCGCCGGATGACAGCAGGTGAAGATCAGACTCAGCCGGTCGTCGCGGTCCGTCTCGCTGTGCGCCGCCTCGTCCAGCAGGGCCCGTTCGGACAGCTTGGCCCACTCGGTTCGGCGACGGCGCAGTATGTCGAGCGCGCGATTGCGGGCCGCGGTGGTCAGCCAGGCCGCGGGAGAGCGCGGCAGGCCCGCCTCGGGCCAGTGCCGCAGCGCCTTCTCCACCGCGTCCTGCACACAGTCCTCCGCCAGCTCCCAGTCGCCCGTCAGGCGGATGAGGCTCGCCACCATGCCCGCGCGCTCCGCGGCGACAGCCGAGGCCGCCGCCGCGGCAACCGCCCCGGCCATCGCCCCTGTCACGCGTGCTCGCCCGGCCAGAACGGGCGCAGCTCAAGCTTGCCGCCGACTGCCATCGGGTGCCGAGCGGCGATCGCGATGGCCTCGTCGAGGTCCTCGCACTCAAGAATGTCGAAGCCGCAGATCCACTCCTTGGACTCGGTGAACGGGCCATCGGTGACCAGCACCTGGCCGCGGCTGACCCGTACCGTCGTGGCATCGCTCAGCGGCCGCAGCCGCTCTCCGATGATGCGCTTGCCGCGGCCGTCGACGTCGGCCAGCCACTCCTCGATGGTCAGGTCGTCCGGCGTCGACTCGGCCTCGGCCGCGGCGTCCGGATCGGCCACGACGAACATCATGTACTTCATGCGTGGGGTTCCTTCCTGCTCAACACTGTGGGCGACCATACGACGAACGGGTCGGCGCCGGATCCGACACCGGGCCGGAGACAATTCCGGGACCGCCGCCTCACTGCACCACCCACTGCTGGCCGTCCAGCAGTTCGCGCACCGCGTCGAGGTGTCCAGCGTGCACGGAGGTCTCCACCAGGACGTGCGCCACCACGGAGCGCACATCGGGGAAGTCCATCCTCCATCCGGCCCAGACGGGGTCCGGCTGCTTGGGTGGCGTGTCCAGGTCCGTCGCCGCGAGGACGGCGTCGGCACGGCGGATCTCCTCCCGATAGAGCGCGAAGACGTCCTCGGCGCTCTCGTCCGCGCCGACCCGCCAGTCGGCACCCTTCCCGGACAGCAGGATGTCCCGCGGCTCGCCGCCCACCACACAGCGGAACCAGTACCGCTCGTCGGACAACGTCAGATGCCTCACCAGCGCCAAGCAGTGCCATCCCGAGGGCAGCACCGGACGGCGCAGCTGCTCCTCCGACAGCCCCTCCAGAATCCCCAGCACATGCCCGCGCTGTCCCGCCAGCCGCCCGAGCAGCACCTCGGCTTCGCGCCCCATCCCAGCCTCCTCAGCTGCAATCTTCGATCTTCTAACCCGTACGACGATCGGGACAGCGCGGAATCCGACAGCGGGCACTCCCCGACCGTCGGATTGTTTGCAGGCCACCATCGAACGTCCCGCGATTCCGGGACCAAAGCGCCGCGGCCGGATTGGCCCTCGCCACCGCCGCGGGGCAGTCCGCTCCCGCCTCCGCCGCCGCGGACGGGCCGTCCCCCATCGCCAGCGCGGCCGCGCCCGGACGCCGACACCTCGCTGTGCCTGGACATCGCGGGCGGTTCAACGCGCTCAAGAATGACGTGGCGCCGGTCGAGCTCTACCGATGGTCGAACAGCGACGGCAGCGTGCCCGCTTGGCAGCAGTGGAGGGTGAGCGTCATCGGCTGATCGTCACACGCGCACGGCCGCACACACCCGGAGCCCTGTTTCAACCCGCGAAACCGGGTTCTGGCGTTGCAGGCCACGCCACATTCCGCATCTTCTGATAGCCGGGCTTACCAATATGGATGCCGACGTCCTGCGTCGTCTGCCTCGACGTCGTTGACCAGCACACCGACCGTGACGTCCTGGCGGGAGTACTCGACGAGGAGCAGCGCCAGCGCACCGAACTCGATGACGGCCGCCCTGCGCATCTGGCACATGAGGCGCCGGGGAGTGTAGGCGGGCGCAGCGGCGTCGATCGGCTCCGACTCCACCGCCTGGGCCCCCGCCATCTGGCCCTGCGCGTCTACGAGCGCGGCGTCGGAGAAACCCGGGCGTGCGGCACCCGAGCCCGCGCGGCTGTAACCGCCATCACCACGGCCACCGACGCAAGCAGCGGCGAGTATCGCGTCGATGTCCCCGGCGGCAGTCTCCACATTATGGTCCGCGACGACGGGACGCTCCAGCTCACCGGCCTCACGCTGATCGTCGCGACCGGCAACGCGATCCTGCCTGCGGGGCCAACACGCCACGGAGCAGCAGGAGTTACCCAGTCTGCAAGTGGGCGCGCTGACGCCTCCTGAGATCCATTCAGCGAACGAAGACCGGCATCAGCCTGCTATAAAACGTTGACGCGGGCCGCTGTACTGCGCTTTGGCGGCGGCCCGCCGCGAGACTCGAAGACCGAAGGGCTGGCCATGGCCAAGGGCACCTTAGGATGCGCGTCACGCCCTGGCCGAGGGCATCGCGGCTTGCCCGTTCTGCGCCCCCGACCATGCGCTCGGCATGGACGCGTGACACTCCACCCAGGCCGCTGTCGGGATGGTTCCCCGTGCTGCTGGTTGCTGCCGGCCCTGTGAGCGGGGCGGGTCCCATGGACACGACTGGGGCGGCACGGGGTGCGGGCTGTGCTGCCCGCACCCCGTTACCGGCCGGCGCGCCTGGTGGTGTGGTGCTCGTTCGGTCAGTGCTGGATGTGGATGCGCACGTGCACGGTGCCGCCGATGGCGAGGGCGCCGGTGCCGATCGCTATGACGGGGCCGAGGTAGCCGGTGTTCCCTGTCACCGCGAGTACCGTTACGGCGACGATCGTGGAGAGCAGGGTTAACGCATTGATCCAGTTCAGAGCAGCCAGGGCTGTGGCGGTCTGGGGCTGTGACGTACTACCGTCGAGCTGAGCCATGGGAACGTCGTTCTCCTCGTCAGATGTGGATAGTTGCCGTGGCCCGGGGGAGACCGGACAGGCTGGCTGTGACGGGCATGACCCATCCGGCTTCCCCCGGAGTTCTAGACCATCGAAGCCACACCGGGCCGCCGGTGACACCCTCTGATGCCGCCGGACCCCGCCAAAGGCGCCAAAGATCCAGAACCGGTTGGCCCGCTGGCTGCGGGCCGCACTGCAGATATCGAAGCGGGAACCAGGCCCGCCCCACCACCCGCTCCGGGCCGCGAACTCCGTCAACGCCGTTAAAGATCAACAAGAGGTCCAGGGCGCTGGGGGTGGGCAGAAGTTCGTCGTGTGTCTTGTCCTTCGGTTGACTGCAGGATCGAAACACGGCGGGCGGGGAGCTCACCAGACACACCCGTGAAGTGGCGAAGAAGTGGCGAAAGCCCCAGAAGCGGGCGCCAAGATGGCCACACTCTGGCCATGAAATGGCGTAGACAACGGCTGCTCCGATGTGGAAGTGGCGAAGAAGTGGCGCGGCCACAGTCCTTGACATCGTTGACCGACGGCCGGTCACAGGCATCGCGCCGTGCTCCCCCTCCTGTTCATTCCGCGCTTGACCGAGGTCAGCTTCAAAGCCCAGGGAACAGTGAACTCAGGCTCGTGGGAATGACGTTGAGGTGACGTTGCCCCGTCAGTAACCAGAAGGCTAAGAACGGCGGGAGGATCGTGGCCAGGGGGCTGCACAGGAAGTCAGGAGCGCAGAACATGGTGAGCGAACACGGCAACGACGTCATTGATGTGCTGGCCGATGTGTTCGGCAGCCCGGTCGCGGAACACCTGTGCGCAGTGGCCGGCGTTCCGCAGACAGCGGTGGCCAGCGAGGCAGGGCGCCGGATCCTGGTCCCGCAGCGCTCACGGCCGCGGGCCCGGCGACGGGCAACGATCTGGCCCGGTTCGCGCACGGCTACACCCGCTCCCCCCGCGATGCCTCGCTCGCGGCGGTGGCGGAATTCGTGGAGCGGCTGAGGCGGACGAACTCGCCCAGCTGCTGGCCGACTCGGTGGTGCTCGGTGTCGAGGACGCCCGCGCTGCAGCTGAAACGTGCCAGGAGCCCCCGTCAGGTCGGGCCCTTGGCCTCGGAGCAGGCTCGCGCGATACCTGCGGAGATCTCGCGTCCCGGGTGACTTCGAGTGAGTGACGCTCGATGGAACCAGCGGCATGAACGTCATATGATTCCGTCATGCCGTTCGTTCATGAGCTGTCCATCACCGCACGTGAGGTGGGTAACAAAGCCGTCGTGTACCTGACGGGCGCCATGGACCACGACTACGAGAAGCAGTTCGCCGCCGCCCTGGACCAACCGATCGCAGACGGCGCGAGCCTCACGGTTGTCTCCCTCGCTGACCTCCACTTCGCGGACACGACTCTGCTCTCCTGCCTGCTGTTCGCCCAGCGGCAATACCGCGCGGCCGACGTGCCTCTCGTCCTGGCGGGGCCCAGCAAAGACTTCGTCCGGCGTATCTTCGAAGTCACCGGCACCGAGCACTGGTTCACGTTCGCTCCCACTGTCGAAGCGGCGCTGAACGGGGACTCTGAGGACAACGGAGCCGGCTGACAGAAACCGTCGCATGCCTCGTAGTGCCCGCCCCGAGCTCCGCCAGGGCACCGGGCCCGACGGTCGTGTACTCGACGCCGTCGCCCGTCCGGGCGCGCGCCTCGGGCCCGGCGTCCGTGGCTTGTCGGGAGACTTCCATCGCGACCGGCGCTGTCACCGCCTGCGACAGGACTGTGGGTCGGGTTTGCCGCACGATCGGGTGACATCTGAACTGGCTTGCCCTGTGGGGCGGGTGGGAAGGATGTCGCTGTGCCCAAGCCTTATCCGCAAGAGTTCCGCGAGGATGTCGTGCGGGTCGCGAGGAACCGCGGCCCGGGCGTGACGGTCGAGCAGGTGGCCGCCGACTTCGGGGTCCATGCGATGACGCTGTGGAAGTGGATGCGCCGTGCCGACATCGAAGAAGGGACCAAGCCCGGAACGACAGGCCAGGAGAGCGCGGAACTGCGGGACGCACGTCGGCGTATCAAGCTGCTGGAGCAGGAGAACGAGGTCCTGCGCCGGGCCGCGGCCTACCTGTCGCAGGCGCATCTGCCGGGAAAAGGATCTACCCGCTCGTGAAAGAGCTCGCCGTGGACGGGGTGCCCGTCACGGTGACGTGCCGGGTCCTCAAGCTCGCCCGACAGCCCTACTACCGGTGGCTGGAACGGCCGGTGACCGATGCCGAGTTTGAGCAGGCCGCTCGCGCGAACGCACTGTTCGACGCGCACCTGGAGGACCCGGAGTTCGGCTACCGGTTTCTGGTCGATGAGGCCCGCGCCGCGGGGTTGACCATGGCGGACCGGACCGCGTGGCGGATCTGCCGGGACAACCGCTGGTGGAGCTTGTTCGGCAAGAAGCGCGGCCGGATGAAGAGGGCCGGCCCGCCGGTGCACGACGACCTCGTCCAGCGTGACTTCAACGCGGCCGGACCGAACCGTCTATGGCTCGCCGACATCGCCGAACATCCCACCGCGGAAGGCAAGTTGTATCTCTGCGCGATCAAGGACGTCTTCAGCCGCAGGATCGTGGGCTACTCGATCGACGCGCGGATGAAGTCCAGCCTGGCCGTCGCGGCGCTGGACAACGCGGTGGCCCGGCGTGACGGTGTCGCGGGATGCGTCCTGCACACCGATCGAGGATCGCAATTTCGGTCACGGAAATTCGTCCGGGCGCTCGACGACCACCGCATGATCGGATCGATAGGTCGGGTAGGTGCGGCAGGCGACAACGCAGCGATGGAGTCCTTTTTCAGCCTGCTGCAGAAGAACGTCCTCGACCGCCGCACGTGGGCCACCCGCCTGGAACTGCGGATCGCGATCGTGACCTGGATCGAGAAGACCTACCACCGACGCCGCCGACAAACCGCGCTCTGCCGGCTGACCCCCGTCGAATACGAAACCGTCATGACCACATCGGCTCTCCAAGCCGCGTGACCACACCTGTCACCTACATCTGCAGCAGACCCAGATTCGGCGCAACAGGTATCTCTCGGACCCACAACTTGCCAGGATCTCCCACGCCACAATCGAACATCGCCAGCGGCGGGTGCTGCCGAAACTGGTGTACATCTGCCGTCGGAACTCGCGAACAAAGCCAGCCGAGCTTGCCCTCGCGCACCCGGCTGCTCTCGCCTGGGAGGCCGGGTGCGCCGGGTCTGCGGTCACTGTGCTGTCCCTCCAGCCCGAGCTGTACGTGGGCACGGGCATCACTCTCCTTGATCGGAGCGCTTGACGCCCTGCGGACGGCGTCCAGCCGCTCTTGCCGCCCAGCGCAGCAGGGAACGCCGTAACGCGGTTCCCGATGCCCCACCGGGAGCCGGTGCCGCCCATGACTCGGTTGCTTCACCGGTTGCAGTAGAGGTTGCTTTCGGGCTTGCCTTCGGCCTTGCTGTAGAGGTTGCCCGACGCCAGCCCACTCCGGCCGGATCAGGCAGAAGTCTGCCCAGGTAGGGGTGGGCCGGGGTACTGACCGCCGATCTCGACACCTCTCTCCTGGCCACCAAGAGAGAGGTCATCTTCTGATACGTCGAGGCGGCGCTCGCCCGCTGGCCGGGCAGTGGCTGACCGAACCTGTTCACCGGTGAGAAACAGATAGCCGTCCGGGTCGAGGTAGCCCAGGTCCCCAACACCGTAGAACCCGCCAGGACGCCGGCGGACATGGCGGGCAGCGGGCGCCAGCCGACGTGTGCCGGTGGAGCGCATAGGGACCTCACCGAAGTCGAGGCGGCGCGGTCCTACTGCGGCCAAGGCGGCGGCAGGACGGGCAATCGGTGCCACCGGGTGGTGCCACCAGATTTCGGTGTCTATTCTGGTGGCATGTCGATCACTACGATGACTCTCCGCGTTCCTGGCGAGCTTGCCCCTTCGATCAGACAGGCCGCGAGTGCGGCCGGTCTGAGCGTGAACGCGTACGTGGTCCGCGCGGCCCGTCGCGCCGCGACCCTCGACGCCGCGCAGCAGCTTGCGACGCTTGGCCTCGGTGAAAAGCTCGCGGGCGAGGGCGACACTCTGTGAGTTCAGAGATCAAGCGCGGGGAGATCTGGTCCCTCGCCGACGGCCGGGACGTCCTGGTCGTCTCCCTCACCGGTCTCGATGAGGCGTACGGCGCCGTCCTTGCGATCGTTGTGCACCCGCCCGACGTCTTTCCCGACACCGTGATGTCCGTGGTCATCAGCGATCCGATCGGCTGCACCGCCGTCGCCGTGAACCTGCAGCAGCTGCGTGCCAGCCGCTTCACCGACGCCACCTGCCGCGGCGACGTCGACTCCGCCGCGATGGCCCGTGTCGACCAGGCGCTGCGCGCCGTCCTCGACCTCTGAGACCACGCTCGCTCCGCTCCGGATGCTCGGGGCGGCACATCCCACTCAAAGTGCACACTAGATGTAATGTAGATGCATGACAGCTTCATATCCGATCACTGAAGCCCGTGCTCAGCTCGGCGAGCTCGCCCGCCGGGCCGCTCAGCACGAACGTGTCGTCCTGACCGACCGCGGGCAAGCCGCAGCCGTGCTGGTCTCGCCGGCCGAGCTCGAAGACCTGGAAGACGCCCTGGCCCTGGCCCGCCTCGAGCGCGACCGCGCTCTGGGCATCCACCCCGCTCCCGTCGCCGACACGGACGCGCGCGCCATGTTCCGGGCGGCCGCCGACCGCGGGCGCGCCCGGTGAGCTGGGCCGTCACCTGGGAGCCTTCCGCGGTCGACGCCACGGTCCGCTTCCTTGAAGAGCACCCGGACACCCTGAGTGAGGTGTTCGAGGCCAGCGACCTGCTCGCCCGGGATCCGAAACCTGCAGGCAGCGTCCCGTGGGGCACCAGCCACCGGCGCCTGCGCGTAGGACGCTGGCGCATCCTCTATCGCGTCGACGACGCCCACCAGACACTCCATATCGAGCACATCGGACTGGTTCCCTAAAGTGCCGGAGTGGGACTGCAGCATCCGCAAGGGCGGCGGCCGGCACTCGGCGGAATGAACACGGTGACTGTGCCTGGGCGTCGCCTGGCAGGCGACCGTTCACAATTACGAGGCCTGTCCGGTGTCCGCGGCCCGGTACTTCTCCAACTCCACCTCATAGGCCTGCCGTGTGTAGGGGACCCAGTCCATTCCGGTCCCCTCCACCCAACGGCACACCAGTACAAAGGACGGCTCGCTGGCGTCGGCTCGGCAGCGGTCGATCTGCTCCTGCAGTCTCCAGTCGAACAGCTCAGGAAAGTCAGGTTCCCCATGCGTTGCCAGGGCGAGGATCACCTCCCGTGAGGAGTCGCTCATCCCGGCCCGCAGCTGGTAGCTGCCCTCCAGCCAGATGCTCCCGATGTCTGCCGCGCGGAACAGCCGCCGGGGCAGATCCCCTTGCTCAGGCCTGAAGATCCATACCTCCGCCATGAGTTTCCCTCCCTGATCACTTGCCGGACAGTCTGACTAACTCTCCCCCAACCGCCTGGACCAGGCGCCGGAGAGCTGGCGCACCGACGAGGTCATCAACAACAGCTACCGCCCCTCGAATTGAGGCGCCGGCGTTGACCGCGGAGGCTGACCAGGGTGGTCCGCCCCCGTCAGCACGGCCCGCCCCGCCGCCGCGCAGCCAGACTCCTGGGCCAGGGCATCGGCCCATGCTTGGTCCATAAACGCTCCTTGCTCGCGAAGACCGGACCGTGACGCAACAGATGGCGGGGCATGTTCTGCGTCAGCCGTCAGCGGCACCAGTTCCAATGGCACCGCGGTCGTCAGCATCGCTCCGGCCGGCAGTTGAGGGCGCAGGGGCCGTGCCAACCTGCACGCAGGAATCCCACGTACCCGCTCACCAGGGTGAACTATCAAGGATACGAGTCGCCCTGAGCGCACGGCGGTCGTTAGGGATACGTGTGATGGGGCGTCTTCCACCACACGCCAGGCCGTAGGGGAGATCATTGTGAGCCGCGCTGTTCCGCCCGAGGTTCGTGAGCGAGCACGTCGACGGAGCTGTCCTCGGTGCCACGCCCAGCCCGGACACAAGTGCGCGCCCGATCGCGCCGGCCGCTCGCAGCTCCACGTGGATCGGCTCACAGCGGCCCGGCGATCCCTGGAACCGCTCCCGCCCCACCAGTTGCTTCCGGACGAGCCCTCCCGCATCTTCATGGAGTGGTACCCCAATGACGCCCACACGATGGTGGTCGCCTGGCATCCCGCCGTCGTCAAAACGCTGCTGGGGTACTGGGATGAATCGGCGGTCTTGCTGCATCTCGCGTTGTACGCGGCAGGACTGCGGGAGGCCGAGGCTCCTGAATGCGCCAACTACGGGATCGCCCTGTACCTCATGCCGTTGTCCTACCTGTCCGAGCAGGAGCGCGCGGAGGCGATGGCCCGGCTGGAGGCGCGTGGCTTCATCGAGCGGGCGCCGGCTGACCCCCACTCCGTTGCCGTCCCTCGGTCCGTGCTCGATGTCGTTCCTCGCCGCGAGCTCGATCCGCAGTTCCTCATGCAATGGAATGCCGCCAAGGCCAGTGCACCTGCCCTCAGTTGACCCGCGGACCGTGCCCAGCGCGGTTCGCGCGGGCGGCCACCACAGGAGTGCCCCATGACACCCGCCGACCTTGAACACGAAGTCTGCATCGTCTGGGAGACGGACCCGGAACAGTTCAGCTACGTGCGCCAGACGCTCATTGAGACCTCCCGCCGAGCCGGACGCCCCCGTCGCACCTGCGGCCGACTCATCGGCTACGCCGAACTGGCGCTCGCGGCCCCGGCCGTATCCCAGTCCGACCGCTTCCTACGGCGGGTGTTCTACCTGATGCCACACGACCGGGGAGAGCTACACGACGCCGGAATCTACGCCATGAACCCACCACTGGAGGGTGTCGACCCTCACACGGTCGTCGTGCGGATTCCTGGCAGCACTGTCCGCTCGTGAGGTCTTGGTGCAACAAGCTGCCGCACCGCGCCAGGCAGGCAGCTCTGAGCTGCATGTCTTGGAGCGCGCCACAGCAGGAGCGCCCGTCGGCGGCAAGCGGCAGTTCACGGTTTGGTGAAGGTGAGGAGGGTATGCCGCATGTACGTTGAATACGGCGACTCCCTGGGCGTCTGGGAGCAGTGCATGGTGTGCCAGTTGGCGGTCCAGCGCTACGAGTCCGGTTCCGGCGACAGCGTGGTCCTAGACGGCGGGTGGTGGCACCCGAGGCTGTTGCGGAACAGCATCGCTGGTGGGTCCGGACCGACGCAGTGGCCTATCGTGCCGGGAGCAGGGACATCGATCATGTGCGGCTCATCCACGCGGACGCGTGTCACAACGGGACGCCGGACGCGGAGTGGAGTGCAGTGCGGGCGCGGTTCGCGCACGATGTGCCGCCGGCCGAGGTCGATGTGCTGCTGCCTCCCCACGTGGTCGGCAAGCGAGAGGCCTACCTGCGTTACGCGCTTAAGGCGATACCGCCCCGCGACCACGTACTGGGGGTGCCGTGCCCGGTCTGTCAGTCCGTTGCCCACGACCCGTGCTGGCAGCGCGGTTGCGTCCTGCCCGAATTTCACCGCGAGCGCATCACCCACTACTGCGCTATGCGTCACCTGATACACGGCCCTGACCTACATGACGGAAAGCGGAGCGGCAGAGGCGGGACGTGCGCGCGGTACGCGACCGCTTCGTGCTGCCCTCCCAGCTCACCGACGAGGCCGCCGATCTCCTCCACCGTGCACGCAGCGCTGCTCTGAAGGTCCTCGACTCCGAGGTCCACGAACGCGACCTGGTCGACCGCCAGCGCGCCGAGCTCCAGCTCCCCGCGCAGGTCTGGGAGGTGGCCCGCTCCCTGGACCGCTACAGCGGCCTCGTCGAGGAGACTCCCGACACGGCGGAGGGCGAGCACGCCCAGGCGCCCCTGGACGCCCGCCGGGCGGCGCTGAAGACGGGCCTGGCTGCCATCGAGGTGCAGGTGGAGGCGCTGGAGACGTACGCGGCGCAGACGGCGGAGGCTGACGCTCGTCTGCGGGAACTGCAGCAGATGAAGCAACTGGAGAAGGACGGCGCCGACGTGCTGGACTTTCTCGCCTCGACCGCCCGCGCCGACCTGGCGACGGCCGAGGTGGGAGCGCTGTCTGAGCAGGCCAAGGTTGTTGCCGACCGGTTCACCGCCGCTCTCGTCGCGGCGAAGGACGCCGCGGTCCAGGCACTGCCCGCCGCACCCGCCGTTCTCGACAAGGTCCCGCACCCCGGGAAGGGGAGGTAAGTGCCCGCGGGCAATATGGAGTTCGGGAAGTTCGGCGCCCGCGGC
>NZ_JAAGMG010000549.1 GCF_010548525.1 Streptomyces sp. SID14478 | reverse complement strand
GCTGCCCGGCGGCGGCGACGACGCGGCCCTGACCGCCGCCGACGTGCGCCGGATGCTGGCCGCCGGCTTCCGCCCCACGGCGAACCCCGCCGAACTGGCCCGCGTCCGCACCGCCGTCGTCTGCACCCCCACACCCCCCGGGGCGGACGGCACCCCCTCCCTCCTGCCCGTCATCGAGGCGACCCGCACCCTGGCCGCCCACCTGCGCCCGCACACCACGGTGATCATCGAGTCGCCCGTCCCGCCGGGCACCACGGAGACCGTGCTCCTCCCCCTCCTCGAAGAGGGCTCGGGCCTGCGCGCCGGCCGCGACTTCCACCTGGCCCACTCCCCCGGCCGCCTCGACCCCGGCAACCGCAGCCACCCCTACTCCGCGACCCCCAAGGTCATCGGCGGCTACACCCCCGCCTGCACCGAGTCGGCCGCCACCTTCTACGGCCGCCTCACCGACAAGGTCGTCCGCGCCCGGGGCCTGCGCGAGTCGGAGGCGGTCCACCTGCTGGAGACCAACTACCGCCACGTCAACATCGCCCTGGTCAACGAGATGGCCGTCGTCTGCCACGACCTGGGCGTCGACCTGTGGGACGTCATCCGCTGCGCGGAGACCAAGCCCTTCGGCTTCCAGGCCTTCCGCCCCGGCCCCGGCGTCGGCGGCCACGCCCTCCCCCAGGACCTCACCTCGCCGCACCTGCCCACCCGCCCGCTGCGCATGGTGGAGCTGGCCCGCCAGGTCAACCACCACATGCCGCCCTACGTGGTCCAGCGCGCGGCCGCGCTCCTGAACGAGCACGGCAAGTCGGCCCGCGGCGCCCGCGTCCTCCTGCTCGGCATCACCTACAAGCCCGACCTGGCCGACCAACAGGCCACCCCCGCCGAGGAGATCGCCACCCGCCTGATGCAGCTCGGCGCGGCCGTCAGCTACCACGACCCGTACGTCCCGTCCTGGAACGTCCTGGACCGCCCGGTCCCGCGCGCCGACTCCCTCTACGAGGCCGCGGCCGACGCCGACCTGACGATCCTGCTCCAGCCCCACCGCACGTACGACCTGCAGGGCCTCGCGGTGAAGGCCCAACTCCTCCTGGACACCAGGGGGGCGACTCCGGCAGGCGCCGCCCATCGCCTGTGACTGCTACTGTGCGGCGACTCTGGGCACACCCGTGCCAGGGCTCACTCTTCAGGGGGACCGCATGACCCAGCCGCAGCAGCCGTACCCGCCACAGGACAGCAACCCGTACGCCCAGCAGCAGCCCCAGCAGCAGCCGGGCTACGGCTACCCGCAGCAGCAGCCCCAGCAGGGCCAGCCGTACGCACCGTTCCCGCAGCAGCAGGGCCGGCCCGGAGGCTTCGTACCGGCGCCGACCGCGCCGGTGCGCAGTGGCAACGTCGCTCTCGCCGTCGTCGCCGCCGTGGTCGTGGCACTGCTCGCCGCCTGGATCTACGGCGCCGTCATGAAGGGCACCAAGCACGAGATCGGCTACGCGGCCGTGGCCGTCGGCGCCCTCATCGGCTTCGTCGCCGGCAAGGTCGGCGGCCGCAGCCAGGCACTGCCGATCGTGTGCGGCGTGCTCGCCCTGGGCGCCGTGTACCTGGGTCAGCTCACCGGGTTCGCGATGGCGTACGGCGAGTACGCGAACGTCTCGTTCGTCACCGCCCTGACGGACAACTTCAGCCTCATCAACGACGTCTGGAAGCACGAAGCCGACTTCATGACCTATCTCTTCCTGGTCATCGGCGGCGTGGCCGCCTTCGGCAGCGCCCAGCGCGCGGCGCGCTAGTCACCGCCACCCCGACATGAGTGGGGCCCCGCCGATACGGCGGGGCCCCACTCATGTACTGCTACGGCGCGGCGTCAGCGGCGGTGCTGGGAGTCGGCCACCGTGACCTCGACCCGCTGGAACTCCTTGAGCTCGCTGTACCCGGTCGTCGCCATGGCCCGCTTCAGCGCACCGAAGAAGTTCATGGACCCGTCGGGGATGTGCGAGGGACCGGTGAGGATCTCCTCCGTCGTGCCGACCGTGCCGAGGTCGACCTTCTTGCCGCGCGGCACGTCCTCGTGGACGGCCTCCATGCCCCAGTGGTGACCGCGGCCGGGCGCGTCCGAGGCCCGGGCCAGCGGCGAACCCATCATCACGGAGTCGGCACCGCAGGCGATGGCCTTGGGCAGGTCGCCGGACCAGCCGACGCCGCCGTCGGCGATGACGTGCACGTACCGGCCGCCGGACTCGTCCATGTAGTCACGGCGCGCGGCCGCCACGTCGGCGACGGCGGTGGCCATCGGCACCTGGATGCCGAGCACGTTGCGCGTCGTGTGGGCGGCGCCGCCGCCGAAGCCGACCAGCACGCCCGCCGCACCGGTCCGCATCAGGTGCAGGGCGGCCGTGTACGTGGCGCAGCCGCCCACGATGACCGGCACGTCGAGCTCGTAGATGAACTGCTTCAGGTTCAGCGGCTCGGCGGCGCCGGACACGTGCTCGGCGGAGACGGTCGTCCCGCGGATCACGAAGATGTCCACGCCCGCGTCCACCACGGCCTTGGAGAACTCGGCGGTGCGCTGCGGCGAGAGCGCGGCGGCGGTGACGACACCGGAGTCGCGCACCTCCTTGATGCGCTGCTTGATCAGCTCGGCCTGGATCGGCGCGGAGTAGATCTCCTGGAGCCGGCGCGTGGCGGCCTCGGGCGTCAGCTCGGCGATCTCGTCGAGCAGCGGCTGCGGGTCCTCGTACCGGGTCCACAGACCTTCGAGGTTCAGCACGCCGAGCCCGCCGAGCTCACCGATGCGGATCGCGGTCGCCGGCGAGACGACGGAGTCCATGGGAGCGGCCAGGAACGGCAGCTCGAACCGATAGGCGTCGATCTGCCAGGCGATCGAGACCTCCTTCGGGTCGCGGGTGCGCCGACTCGGCACGACGGCGATGTCGTCGAAGGCGTACGCGCGGCGGCCGCGCTTGCCGCGCCCGATCTCGATCTCAGTCACGTTCTGGGGCCTTTCCCTCTTGGTCTGCGTGTCCCAGTATCCCCGACACGCGCGTGAGGGGCGGCCCCGGTGATCCCGGGGCCGCCCCTCACGCGCACGACCTGCGATTACTTACGGCTGTAGTTCGGCGCCTCGACCGTCATCTGGATGTCGTGCGGGTGGCTCTCCTTGAGGCCCGCGGACGTGATGCGCACGAAGCGGCCGTTGTCCTGGAGCTGCGGCACGGTCTGCCCGCCGACGTAGAACATCGACTGGCGCAGACCACCGGTGAGCTGGTGCACGACCGAGGACAGCGGGCCGCGGTAGGGGACCTGGCCCTCGATGCCCTCGGGGATCAGCTGCTCGTCGGAGGCGACGCCCTCCTGGAAGTAGCGGTCCTTGGAGAAGGACTTGCGCTCGCCACGCGTCTGCATCGCACCGAGCGAGCCCATGCCCCGGTACGACTTGAACTGCTTGCCGTTGATGAACAGCAGCTCGCCCGGCGACTCCTCGCAGCCCGCGAGCAGCGAGCCGAGCATCACGGTGTCGGCGCCGGCGACGAGCGCCTTGGCGATGTCGCCGGAGTACTGCAGACCACCGTCACCGATGACCGGGACCCCGGCCTCCTTGGCGGCGAGCGAGGCCTCGTAGATGGCCGTGACCTGCGGGACGCCGATACCGGCGACGACACGCGTCGTGCAGATCGAGCCGGGCCCGACACCGACCTTGATGCCGTCGACACCGGCGTCGATGAGCGCCTGGGCGCCGTCCCTCGTCGCGATGTTGCCGCCGATGACGTCGACGCCGCTCGCGTTCGACTTGATCTTGGCGACCATGTCGCCGACGAGCCGCGAGTGCCCGTGCGCGGTGTCGACGACGATGAAGTCGGCGCCCGCCTCGATCAGCGCCTGCGCGCGCTCGAAGGAGTCGCCGGCCACGCCCACGGCGGCACCGACGAGCAGCCTGCCCTCGGCGTCCTTCGCGGCGTTCGGGTACTTCTCCGCCTTCACGAAGTCCTTGACGGTGATGAGCCCCTTGAGGACACCGGCGTCGTCGACCAGCGGAAGCTTCTCGATCTTGTGGCGGCGCAGCAGCTCCATGGCGTCCACACCGCTGATGCCGACCTTGCCGGTCACGAGCGGCATCGGCGTCATGACCTCGCGCACCTGACGGCTGCGGTCGGACTCGAAGGCCATGTCGCGGTTGGTGACGATGCCGAGCAGCTTGCCCGCGGGGTCGGTCACCGGCACGCCGGAGATCCGGAACTTGGCGCAGATCGCGTCGGCCTCGGCGAGCGTCGCGTCCGGGTGGACCGTGATCGGGTCCGTCACCATGCCGGACTCGGAGCGCTTCACGAGGTCGACCTGGTTGGCCTGGTCGGCGATGGAGAGGTTGCGGTGCAGCACACCGACACCGCCCTGCCGCGCCATGGCGATCGCCATCCGCGACTCGGTGACCTTGTCCATCGCGGCCGACAGCAGCGGGATGTTCACCCGGACGTTCTTGGAGACGTACGAGGAGGTGTCGATGTCATCGGGCGCCATGTCGGACTGTCCCGGCAGCAGCAGCACATCGTCGTAGGTCAGCCCGAGTGTCGCGAATTTAGCGGGCACTCCGTCGACGTTGGCAGTCATGACACCTTCCCCAAATGGCCTTGATCGGTGCGGATGTCCATGCTAACGGCCCGATGGGGTGTCTCATTCCACGATCAAGATCATCGGACTTCTTTGTACGTTCACACGTACGCGGCCGGGAGCGTGTGCTACTGCTCCGCCAGGGCCCTGAGCCGACTCAGCGCGCGGTGCTGGGCGACGCGCACGGCTCCGGGTGACATCCCCAACATCTGCCCGGTCTCCTCCGCGGTGAGCCCGACGGCGATCCGCAGGAGCAGCAGCTCCCGCTGGTTCTCGGGCAGGTTCGCGAGGAGCTTCTTGGCCCACTCGGCGTCACTGCTGAGCAGCGCCCGCTCCTCGGGCCCGAGGGAGTCGTCGGGCCGCTCCGGCATCTCGTCGGAGGGCACGGCCGTCGAGCCGGGGCCGCGCATGGCCGCGCGCTGCAGGTCGGCGACCTTGTGCGCGGCGATGGCGAAGACGAACGCCTCGAAGGGGCGCCCGGTGTCCTTGTAGCGCGGCAGTGCGAGCAGCACCGCGACGCAGACTTCCTGGGCCAGGTCCTCCACGAAGTGCCGCGCGTCACCCGGGAGTCGGGACAGACGGGTGCGGCAGTAGCGGATGGCGAGGGGGTGGACGTGCGCGAGCAGATCGTGCGTCGCCTGCTCGTCACCGTCGACGGCGCGGCCGACGAGCGTACCGATGACCCCCTGGGGCGTCACTGCCTCGTCGTCACGCATCGGTCCATGGTGCCTTGCCGACGCGCGGTCCGTGGCACCGCGCCCTTCGTTGTGCACCGAAGCGTTATGGACAGGTGCGCCGGAACTCATCTCCTGCGCCCTCCCCTCTCGCTGACCCTGCTCGCCCGACTCGTCGTCCCCGAGGAACTCCACACATCAAGGATGCGGCATCGCGCGGGAAACGAGGACGTGGCGCTCATCCCGGAGTCCCGCAAGGGGTGCGGGGAACGGCGCGACCAGCCACAACGAATCCCGCACCACACCACCGGCCCCCCACGGCACTCCGGCGCGGAGCACTACCGTACGAGGCCCCACCGGAAGCCGAGCGCCACGGCGTGCGCCCGGTCGGACGCACCGAGCTTCTTGAACAGGCGCCGTGCGTGCGTCTTCACCGTGTCCTCGGAGAGGAACAGCTCGCGCCCGATCTCGGCGTTGGACCGGCCGTGGCTCATGCCCTCGAGCACCTGGATCTCGCGTGCGGTGAGGGTGGGCGCGGCGCCCATCTCGGCCGAGCGCAGTCTGCGCGGCGCGAGCCGCCAGGTCGGGTCGGCGAGGGCCTGCGTCACCGTGGCCCGCAGTTCGGCGCGCGAGGCGTCCTTGTGCAGATAGCCACGAGCACCGGCGGCGACCGCGAGCGCGACCCCGTCCAGGTCCTCGGCCACGGTGAGCATGATGATGCGCGCACCGGGGTCGGCGGACAGCAGCCGCCGCACCGTCTCGACGCCGCCCAGACCGGGCATGCGTACATCCATCAGAATCAGGTCCGAGCGGTCGGCGCCCCAGCGGCGGAGGACTTCCTCGCCGTTGGCCGCGGTCGTCACGCGCTCGACGCCGGGCACGGTCGCGACCGCGCGGCGCAGCGCCTCTCGGGCAAGCGGGGAGTCGTCGCAGACGAGGACGGATGTCATGACCGTCCTCCGCAGCTGATGCGCGTCACCTTGGGCCTCCAGGCTGGTACGAATCGTCACCTGTGCGGTCGACGCTCTCGGACAGATGCCCGAGCGCTTGTTGTTTCAACCGCCTCCGCACTCTCAACGACGGTCACTCGAAAGAGTTACGGGTCGGGCGGTCTCGTTCGGCACTCTACGTGAGGGCCCGGACACAGTGCAGACAGCGCAACGGACCCTCAAGGTTTCATCACAAGCTATGCCCCATTTAGCGCCTCTTCTTCCCTTTTGCTGGTGTCTGTAGCTAGATTCGCAATGAGTCATATTTTCATCTCCTTAGACAGTAGATGTACGGTCATGGGCACCGTATCCGCGTCACAACCGGCTACAAGGGGACAACGCAATGGCAGATTTCTCCCGCCTTCCCGGACCGAACGCAGATCTGTGGGACTGGCAGCTCCTCGCGGCCTGCCGCGGGGTCGACAGTTCGCTCTTCTTCCACCCGGAGGGAGAGCGAGGAGCGGCGCGCAGCGCCCGCGAGAACTCTGCGAAAGAGGTCTGCATGAGGTGCCCGGTACGCGCGGAGTGCGCTGCTCACGCCCTACAAGTGCGCGAGCCGTACGGCGTGTGGGGCGGGCTCACCGAGGACGAGCGCGAAGAGCTGATGGGACGGGCCCGCAACCGGCTCGTCACGGCGTCGGCGGGTGGTGGCGGCGCGAGTGCGGCCGCTGTCGCCGGTAACTGAAGGAACGTTTCTGCGGAGCCGGCGACCGTGGGCGCATCCCCATGCGCCCACGCCCGCGCTCAGCGGCTCGCGGCCTTCGCGAGATGGTCGAGGGTCGCGGCGACCGCCGGGACCTGGGCCAGATCGGGCAGGGTGAGCGCGACGATCTCGCGCTGCACGGCGGGCTCCACGGTCACTGTGCGTGCACCCTTGGGCCGAACGGACTCGATGGCCAGTTCGGGCAGGACGGCAACGCCGAGCCCCGCGCCGACCAGGCCGACCACCGCCGGGTAGTCGTCCGTGGCGAAGTCGATGCGCGGCGCGAACCCGGCGCCCTCGCACACCTCCACCAGCTGGCGGCGGCAGCGCGGGCAGCCCGCGATCCAGGACTCCTCGGCGAACGCGTCGATGGTCACCGACCCCGCGCCGGCCAGCCGGTGCCCTTCGGGGACCAGGCCGACCAGGCGGTCGGCGAGCAGCGGACGGACGACGAGGTCGTCCCACTCCTCGGCGGCGTGCGCGCCCTCGCCCTCGCGCCTGCCACCACCGCCCTTGTGCTGAGACGCCTCACGTCGCCCCTCGTACCGGAACGCCAGGGCCACGTCGCAGTCGCCCTCGCGCAGCATCTCCACCGAGCGCGGCGGCTCGGACTCGACGAGCGAGACGCGGGTGCCGGGGTGCTCGGCGCGCAGCGCCGCCAGTGCCGTGGGGACCAGGGTCGAGCTGCCGCTGGGGAACGAGACGAGGCGGACGCGGCCCGCGCGCAGGCCGGCGATCGCGGCGACCTCCTCCTCAGCGGCGGTGAGTCCGGCGAGGATGCCCGCCGCGTGCCGCACGAGGGCCTCGCCGGCCTGGGTCAGGCGCATCTCGCGGCCGGTGCGGATCAGCAGGGGCGTGCCGGCCGAGGACTCCAGGGCCTTCATCTGCTGGCTGACAGCGGGCTGCGTGCAGCCCAGCTCGCGGGCCGCCGCGGAGAAGGAGCCGGTGGCGGCCACGGCGCGCAGAACACGGAGATGACGGGCCTCGATCATGATTCCAAGCATAAGCGGTACTTGGAGTTCGCGCCGAATAATGCGTGGCGACTTTGGCCACGGGTCCCGTAGCCTGCGGCGGCATGAAGCTTCTGTCTCTGAATCTGGGCCGGGCCACGGCGGTCGCGTACACCGACCAGCCGCAGGGCGTGACCGGCATCGACAAGCAGCCGGTCAGCGGGCCGGTGCGGGTGAGCGCGCCCGGCGCGAAGGGGACCGGCGGGAGCGGACTGGCCGGGGACGCGGTGTGCGACCTGCGCCACCACGGCGGCGACGACCAGGCGGTGTACGCGTTCGCCCGCGAGGACCTGGACGCGTGGGAGCGCGCGCTCGGCCGCGGGCTGCCCAGCGGCTCCTTCGGCGAGAACCTCACCACCGAGGGCGTCGACGTCACCGGCGCGAAGATCGGCGAGCGCTGGCGGATCGGGCCCGAGCTGCTCCTGGAGGTGTCCTCCAGCCGCATCCCGTGCCGGACCTTCCAGGGGCACCTGGGCGAGAAGGGCTGGGTCAAGCGGTACACGCAGGACCAGCGGCCGGGCGCGTACCTGCGGGTGATCGAGGCCGGGGAGATCCGGGCGGGGGACGCGATCGAGATCGTGCACCGGCCCGCGCACGAGGTGACCGTCGCCTTCGCCTTCCGTGCCGTGACGACCGAGCGGGAGCTGCTGCCCCGGATGCTGGCCGCCGGGGACGCGCTGCACCCCGAGGAGCTGCGGGCGGCGCGGGAGTACGTGGAGAAGTACGGCGCGTGAGCGGGGCGGGGGCGGACCCCGGCGATCATGAGCAGTGCCCTGGCGTCACTAACCTTGGCGCATGACTACGGCACTGATCACGGGATCCACGGCGGGCATCGGCGCCGCGTTCGCCCGCCGCCTCGCCGCCGACGGGCACAACCTGGTGCTCGTCGCGCGCGACACGAAGCGGCTGCGGGAGCAGGCGACCGAACTGCACGACCGGCACGGCATCGAGGCCGAGGTGCTGACGGCCGACCTGGCCACCGACGCCGGCATCGCGGCGGTCGAGGAGCGGCTGCGGGACCGCAGGGCCGCGGTGGACCTGCTCGTCAACAACGCCGGGTTCGGGAAGAAGGGCCACTACCTCGACGTCCCCATGGCCGACGAGCTGACGATGGTGAAGGTGCACATCGAGGCCGTGCTGCGGCTGACGTCGGCGGCGACCGAGGTGATGCGCGAGCGCGGCCGCGGCGGCGTGATCAACGTGGCGTCGGTCGCGGCGTTCGTGCCGCGCGGCACCTACGGCGCCTCGAAGGCATGGGTCGTGCAGTTCACGCAGGGCGCGGCGAAGGACCTGGCGGGCACCGGGGTGCGGCTGATGGCGCTGTGCCCGGGCTTCGTCCGTACGGAGTTCCACCAGCGGGCCGGCCTCGGCACGGACAGCATCCCCAAGTGGATGTGGCTGGACGCCGACAAGCTGGTCGCGGCGGCGCTCGCCGACCTCGCGCGCGGCAAGCCCCTGTCGATCCCGGATCCGCGGTACAAGGCGCTGATGGGGGTCGTGAAGGTGACGCCGCGGGCCCTGCTCGGCGGGATCACCTCGCGCACCGGACGGAAGTACGGTCCGCAGTAGCGCGCCCCAACGCGCCGTGTTCCAGGGACAGTTGACACCTGGACGGAGCTGTGACACCGGCTTATGTTCCTGTCATGCCGGTGAACCTGCGTGACTCCGCCGACCTGCGGCCGCTGGAGATCCAGCTCGTCGCCTGCGCGGTACGGGGCGAGGCGCTGGATCTGCTGGACGGCGGCGAGGCGTCGGTCGTCACCATGCGCGGCTGGGGGCCCGACCGGCGGATCCGCGCCGACGTCGTCCGGGAGCTGCTGCGCGGCCGCTACGACGATCCGGTCGACCCGATCGGGGTGCGGGTGCGCGGCGTCGTCATCGAGGGCCGGCTCAACCTCGACTCGATCAGCGCACCCCATCCGCTCGGCCTCGACCACTGCTACCTCCCGCAGGGCCTGTCGGCGCGCGGCGCGTCCATCCCCGGCGTCACCCTGCGGGGCTGCCGCCTGGAGGGCCAGGACCTGTCGCCGCTGTTCGCACCGGGCATCACCGCGGACTGGGTCGACCTCACCGACGCCTCGGTCAAGTTCGCGGGTCCGGGCACCGCGGTCTTCCTGCCGGCGGCGAAGGTCGCGGGCAGTGTGAACCTCACGGACCTCTACATCTCCTGTCCGCACGCGCGGGCCCTGTTCGCGCAGGGCCTGGAGGTCGGCGGGGACCTGGTGATGCAGGGCCGGTTCCGGGCCGTGGGCGCGGACGTGCGGGCGCTCGTCGACCTGGCGGGCTCGCGGATCGGCATCGACGCGTCCTGCGCGGCCGCGACCATCGAGAACAAGGAAGGGCCCTGTCTGCACGCGCGCGGGATGCGGGTCGGCGGACGGCTCCTGCTCAACTCCGGGTTCGCCGCCACCGGCAAGACGGACAAGGCGGCCGTCAATCTCTCCGGCGCCCATCTCGGCGGCTGGCTCTACCTGGACGACGCGCGGATCGACAACCCGGCCGGGGCCGCCCTGTGGATGTCGCACGCGCAGGTCGGCGGCAGCGTCAAGATCGGCCCCGGGGCGCAGCTGACCGGCGGCGGGGCGCTGGCCACCCTGGACCTGGACCGCTGCCAGGTGGCGGGCAACGTACAGCTCGAACAGGTCGCCCTGTCCAGCACGGGCGGAACCTGTCTGTCGCTGCTGCGGGCCTCCGTCGGGGCCTCGCTGTCCTTCTTCGGCGAGACCCATCTGCGCAACGCCGGCGACGACCCGCTGGTCCGCCTCGACGGCATCGGGGTCGGCGGCAACGTCCGGTTCGAGCGCAGCACGCTGGAGGCCCGCCGCAGCGGCGCGGTATCCGCCGCCAACGCCCGCATCGGCAACGACTTCCTGCTGGGCGACGAGGTGACCATCACCTGCTCCAGCGACGACGACGCCGTCGACCTCAAGCGGGCCGAGCTCGGCGGCGACCTCAACCTCCAGGGCGTACGCATCGAGAACCGGCGCGGCGGCGCCCTCTCTGCCTTCGACCTCAGCGCGGTCAGCGTGCGCATCGAGGACCACACCACCCTGAAGGCGTCCTCGCTCCGGTCCGCGGTCCGCCTCTACGGGGCCCGTATCCAGGCCCGGCTGCTGCTGGGAGAGGCCGTGCTGGAGAACGACCGCGGGCCCGCCCTGTCCTGCTTCAACATGCGGGCGCGGGACTCCCTGCGCATCTCCGCGGACTTCCGCGCCCTCGGCCACGCCACCGACAGCCAGGACTGCACGGTCGACTTCGGCAACTTCCGGGTGGACGGCGACCTCGCGATGGACGTCCGGGGAATCCGGAACCCGAGCGGCGCCAAGGGCCGGGTCAGCCTGGACGGGATGACGTACTCGGGCATCCCCGGCGGCATGGACGTCCACCGGATGCTGGCGCTGATCCGGGACGGCTCGTCGGTGTACGCCGCCCAGCCCTACCAGCAGCTGGCGGCCGTGTACCGGGCCGCGGGGCACGACCGCGAGGTGCGCAGGATCCTCATGGCGCAGCGCCGCGACCAGGTGCACGGCGGCGCGCTGGCCGGGGCCGCGCAGCGGGCGTGGGTGCGGCTGACCGGTCTGCTGATCGGCTACGGGTACCAGCCCTGGCGCGCGGTGGTGTGGCTGCTGTGCGTGATGGCCGTGTCGGTGGGCTGCGCGCTCGCCCTCGGTTCCCAGGGCGCGCTCACCCGGACCGCGGCGGCCGGTGCGGCGCCCGCCCGGTGCTCGGCCGTCGAGCAGATCGGCGTGGGCCTCGACATGGGGCTGCCGCTGGTGAAGGCGGGCCAGACCACGCTGTGCAAGGCGTCGGCGACCGACTGGGGGCAGGCTCTCGTCGCGGTCGGCTGGCCGCTGCAGGTCACGGCGTGGGCGTTCGCGACGCTGTTCATCGTGGGCTTCACGGGGGCCGTGCGCCGCAACCTGTGACATGGGCGAAGGCCCGGCTCCCCGCGACGGGGAGCCGGGCCTTCGCCGGTGCTGCTGGGGTCAGTGCGAGTGACCGTGCCCGTGGCCGGCGGCCTCGGGCTCCTCCTCGGCCGGCTTCTCGACGACCAGGGTCTCGGTCGTCAGGAGCAGGGAGGCGATGGAGGCGGCGTTCTCCAGGGCGGAGCGCGTGACCTTGACCGGGTCGATGACGCCGGCCTTGACCAGGTCGCCGTACTCGCCGGTCGCGGCGTTGTAGCCGAAGCCCTTGTCGAGCTCGGCGACCTTGGAGACGATCACGTAGCCCTCGAGGCCCGCGTTCTCGGCGATCCAGCGCAGCGGCTCGACGGCGGCGCGGCGGACGACGGCGACACCGGTGGCCTCGTCGCCCTCCTTGCCGAGGCTGTCCGCGAGGACCTTGACGGCGTGGACGAGCGCGGAGCCACCACCGGAGACGATGCCCTCCTCGACCGCGGCGCGGGTCGCGGAGATGGCGTCCTCCAGACGGTGCTTCTTCTCCTTGAGCTCGACCTCGGTCGCGGCACCGACCTTGATCACGCAGACGCCGCCGGCGAGCTTCGCGAGGCGCTCCTGGAGCTTCTCGCGGTCCCAGTCGGAGTCCGTGTTCTCGATCTCGGCCTTGATCTGGTTGACGCGGCCGTCGACGTCGGCCTTGTTGCCGCCGCCGTCGACGATCGTGGTGTCGTCCTTGGTGATGGTCACGCGGCGCGCGGAGCCGAGCACGTCCAGGCCGGCCTGGTCGAGCTTGAGGCCGACCTCTTCGGCGATGACGGTGGCACCGGTGAGGGTGGCCATGTCCTGCAGCATCGCCTTGCGGCGGTCGCCGAAGCCGGGGGCCTTGACGGCCACGGCGTTGAACGTGCCGCGGATCTTGTTCACGACCAGGGTCGACAGGGCCTCGCCCTCGACGTCCTCGGCGATGATCAGCAGCGGCTTGGAGCCACCGGCCTGGATGACCTTCTCCAGGAGCGGGAGCAGGTCCTGGATGGACCCGATCTTGCCCTGGTGGATCAGGATGTACGGGTCGTCGAGGACGGCCTCCATACGCTCCTGGTCGGTGACGAAGTACGGGGACAGGTAGCCCTTGTCGAAGGCCATGCCCTCGGTGAAGTCGAGCTCCAGACCGAAGGTGTTGGACTCCTCGACGGTGATGACACCGTCCTTGCCGACCTTGTCCATCGCCTCGGCGATGAGCTCGCCGACCTGGGTGTCCTGGGCGGACAGACCGGCGACGGCCGCGATGTCGGACTTCTCGTCGATCGGGCGGGCCGTGGCGAGCAGGTCCTCGGAGACGGCCTTGACGGCGGCGTCGATGCCCTTCTTCAGGGCGGCCGGGGAGGCGCCGGCGGCGACGTTGCGCAGGCCTTCCTTGACCAGGGCCTGGGCCAGCACGGTGGCGGTGGTGGTGCCGTCACCCGCGATGTCGTTGGTCTTGGTCGCCACCTCCTTCACCAGCTGCGCGCCGAGGTTCTCGTACGGGTCCTCGACCTCGACCTCACGGGCGATGGTCACGCCGTCGTTGGTGATGGTGGGGGCGCCGAACTTCTTGTCGATGACGACGTTGCGGCCGCGGGGGCCGATCGTCACCTTGACCGTGTCGGCAAGCTTGTTGACGCCGCGCTCGAGGGCGCGACGGGCGTCCTCGTCGAACTTCAGGATCTTCGCCATGGGAGCGGTTCAGCCCTCTCGAAAACTACGGAAAAACTTGGGAGTGCACGAACCGCGCCCCTGACCCCGGCTTCTTACGGTCGCGGGTGCCAGGGGCGCGGTTCACAGCAGAAGCTGCTTCTCGGTCTGCTTACTTCTCGACGATCGCGAGAACGTCGCGGGCCGAGAGGACGAGGTACTCCTCGCCGTTGTACTTGACCTCGGTGCCGCCGTACTTGCTGTACAGCACGATGTCGCCGGTCTTCACGTCGAGCGGAAGGCGCTCGCCGTTCTCGAAGCGGCCCGGGCCCACGGCGAGGACGACGCCCTCCTGGGGCTTCTCCTTCGCGGTGTCCGGAATGACCAGGCCGGAAGCCGTGGTCTGCTCGGCGTCGAGCGGCTGGACCACAATGCGGTCCTCGAGCGGCTTGATGGCAACCTTGGAGCTGGCGGTCGTCACGATCCGGTCTCCCCCTTCGGAGATCTACGGGGTTAACAGTCTGGGGTGGCGACCAGGTGGATCCGTCGTCGCGGGTGCCGGACCTGCCCGTCGCTGTCTGGCACTCTCCAGTGGTGAGTGCCAGGGCCGAGACTATGACTGCGATTAGCACTCGGTCAAGCGGACTGCTAATCGTCTCCGGCACGAGCGCGGAATTCCGGTGGTCCGCGCCCTGCCTCGGGCGGCACCACGCCCCTGCCGGGGCACGGATTCGTCTCGGTACGGGAACGGGGCGCATGGAGTGCGCGGTTCCGTACGAGGGTCCGGGCATGACCGGTCACTACCGCACCCCCAAGACCGTCGTCGGTGACGTCGCACTGAGTCTGTTCGTGCTGTTCGTGGACGTGGTGGCGTGTGCCGCGGCCGCTGTCTGGCTGTTCGGCGCGGGCGCCTCCGGCACGGTGGCGGCATGGACGTACGGCGCGGTCGCGGCGCTGGTCGCCGCGTCGGCGTTCACCTTCGTCACCGAGCGGGTGCGGCT
Source organism: Streptomyces sp. SID14478 (assembly GCF_010548525.1). Taxonomy (GTDB): domain Bacteria; phylum Actinomycetota; class Actinomycetes; order Streptomycetales; family Streptomycetaceae; genus Streptomyces. The sequence goes on along the minus strand of NZ_JAAGMG010000549.1, from coordinate 2,127 downwards.
GCCCGTCACCGCGGGGATGCAGGCCGTGGCCGGCACGGTCCTCGGGCTCGGCGTCCTGGCGCAGGCCCTGGCCGGCTGAGATGGAGCGGCGCGGCGACGACGCGGCCGTGGACGGCTGCATGGTGGCGTTCGTGGTGGCCGCGGAGATCATCGGCGGGGCGGTGCTCGCGTTCTACCTGGGACTTCGGCGGTGGGGGCGGGAGCTGTCCTGGTCCGGCGACGGGCACACCGGGCCGCTCCCGCCGGATCACGTGGCCGCGCTGTGGCTCGGCGGGTGCGCGTCGGCCCTCGCGCTGATCGGTGTCGCGCTGCTGCGGTCCGGGCGCCCGTACTCCGGCGTGGTCCACCTGGTCCTCGCCGGTGTGCCGGCCCTCGCGGCCTGCGCCTCCTGGTAGGACGCGGCCGCGACCGCGCTCACACGTAGTCCTCCAACCGCCCCACCGTGAACCCCTGTTCCTGGATGCGGCGGAGCATCCGCGTCGTCATCTGCGTCAGGGTCGTGCCCTTGAGGTCGGACGGGCCCCGGAAGTGGGTCAGGATGATGTCGCCGGGGCGGAGGCGGTCGTCGTCGGCGTAGCGGAGGTCGTTGATCTGCATCGAGGCGCGCCACAGCACGATCGCGTCGATGCCGCAGGCGCCCGCCGCGCGCAGGGTGTCCGCGTCGTAGTTGCCGTAGGGCGGGCGGAGCAGCCGCGGGGCCGTGCCGAAGCGGCCCTTGAGGCGGTCCCCCTGGCCGCAGATCTCCGCGTGCTGCTCGACGTAACCGAGGCCGGGCAGGAACGGGTGCGTGAGGGTGTGGTTCTCCACCCCCGCACCCAGCGCCCGCAGTTGGCCGAAGTGGTCGTAGCCGGGGCCCGCGACGGAGTGCGTGAGGAACATCGACAGCGGCAGGCGCAGGTCGCGGACCATGTCGACGAAGCGGGGGTCCTTCTCGGCGCCGTCGTCGAAGGTGAGGAAGACGACCTTGTCCTTCGTGGGGACGCGGTCGATCACCGGGGGGACCGTGCCGGGTGCGCGGGGCGGGAGCACCCGGTGGGCGGGGGGTTTCGGCGCCGGGGCCAGCGGGGCCGAAAGGCCCCAGCGGCGGTGGGCGTTCGGGGCCGGAGCCCCGGCCGCCCCGGCCGCGCCGGTCCGCGGATGGTGGCGGACCTTCTGCGCGGCCTTCCTGCCCATGCGCTCGATCGGGTCGACGGACTGCGCGCACCCGGTGAGCAGCACGGCGGTCAGGGCACAGACGATCGCTCGCCGCACCCTGACCGCCCGAACGGCCGCCCCCGCCCACGGACTTGTCACAGGTAGTCCTCCAGGCGGGCCACCGCGTACCCCTTGCCGGTGACGTACTTCAGGAACTTGCGGATCATGTCGGGCATCGTGCCCTTCCAGTCCTCACGTCCGCGGAAATGCGTGAGGATGATGTCGCCCGGATGGATGTCCCGGTCCCACTCGCGGTAGTCCATCCGGTCCACGAACGCCTCGGCGTTCCAGATCGGCGCGTACTTGATGCCGCAGGCCTTGGCCGCCTTCAGGGTGTCCTGGTTGTAGTTGCCGAACGGCGGCCGGAAGAGGGTCGGGCGCTTGCCGTACTTCTTCTCCATGATGTCCTGCATGCCGCAGATCTCGTGCTTCTGCTGCGCGTAGGACAGGCCCGGCAGGTACGGGTGGTGGAGCGTGTGGTTGTTGAGGGTGACGCCGAGGCTCTGCGCCTTCTTGAAGTAGTCGTACTCGGGCTTGACCTCGGCGTCGGTCAGGAAGGCCGTGTACGGGATCTTCAGCTCGCTCATCATCTTCAGGAACTGCGGGTCCTTGTTGGCCCCGTCGTCGATGGTGAGGAAGACGACCTTGTCCTTGGTGGGGACGGTGGTGAAGACCGGCGGCAGACCGAGCTCGGCCTGCTCGTCGACCTCGAAGCCCTTGCGCGGCTTGATGACCGGCTTCTTCGCGGGCGGCTTCGGCGCGGCGAGCGGCACCGTGCCCACGCCCCACCGCTTCGCCGCGGCCGCGCGCTGGGCCTGCTGGAGCTTGAGCTTGGTGGCGTACGAGTCGAGGGCGCGGGCCGGCGGGGCGTTCAGCCCCTGCTGTCCGGGGGCGGGCTTCACGGTGTCGCTGCCGGAGCCGGTCGCGCAGCCG
>NZ_JAAGMG010000518.1 GCF_010548525.1 Streptomyces sp. SID14478 | reverse complement strand
CTGCGCCGCGGCGGCCGAGCTGCGCCGGGCGGGAGTGCCCGCCCGGGTGCTCGCGGTGCTGCGGCAGCGGCGCGCGGTGGCCGACCAGGCGGGCCTGGACGCCCGGCAGCGGCTCGCCAATGTGACCGGTGCGCTGGAGGTGGTGGGCGGTGGAGGTGGGCTGCTCACGGAAGTTGGCCGGATCGTGCTGGTCGACGACCTCATGACGACCGGCGCTTCGCTGGCCGAGGCGGCGCGCGCAATACGTGTATTGACGAGCTCGACACCGGGTACCGGGGATAGCGGAGCCGTTCGGGAACGCTCTGTGACGGGTCCCGGAATGGTGGGGCAGGACAGGGTTCGCGCAGCCGTGATCGCGGCTTCGCCGGATTCCTTCGAAATAAACCGGAACTGACCGACAATCTGTGTCGTTGCAGGTAGCGAGAGGATCTATTCACCTGAATGGAGGTACGCGCCAGTAGAGGGTGACGACATCCGTCCGGGCGAGATATGTTCGGTTGTGAGGAACTCGGTCAGAAAGACGAGCGTGGTACCTCGCATATCGGAATGCCGTGCCATGGGTTTGCGGAGAGATTGCGCAATCATCCGGGCCGGTGGGGTGGAGATCTTGTCCGCGGGGGAGGAGGAGGTGGAAGTCACCGAGTCCGAGGCTCCGGAAGTGGCCGGAGCCTGGTGCAAGAGGGAGATGCTCCGCCACAGGAGCGGAGCTATCCGGGAACGGAGTTCTGCGTGGACATCGTCGTCAAGGGCCGCAAGACCGAAGTACCGGAGCGATTCCGGAAGCACGTGGCCGAGAAGCTGAACCTGGAGAAGATCCAGAAGCTCGACGGCAAGGTGATGAGCCTGGACGTCGAGGTGTCCAAGGAGCCCAACCCCCGGCAGGCCGACCGGTGCGACCGCGTGGAGATCACGCTGCGCACGCGCGGCCCCGTGATCCGGGCGGAGGCCTCGGCGAACGACCCGTACGCGGCGCTCGATCTCGCTACGGAGAAGCTGGACGCGCGGCTGCGCAAGGAGCACAGCAAGAGGTCGACACGGCGCGGCACCAAGCGCATCTCCGCGGCGGAGGTCGCCGAGCGCGTCCCGGACGCCGCGACGCTCAACGGGGACGGTTCCCTCGCCGAGACCGACGGCTCCGAGGCCGGCGGCGTACCGACCACCAAGATGGGTTCGCTCGAGGTCCAGGGCGAAGGCCCGCTCGTCGTGCGCGAAAAGACGCACGTCGCGGCGCCCATGACGCTCGATCAGGCGCTCTACGAGATGGAACTCGTCGGGCACGACTTCTATCTGTTCGTCGACTCCGAGACCAAGGAACCCAGCGTCGTCTACCGGCGGCACGCCTACGACTACGGCGTCATCCACCTCACCACCGACCCCATGGTCGCCGAGGTGCACGGCGCCGACGGGGGCGACGCCATCGGCGGCTGAGCCGCCGCGGCCCGCCCTGTCGGCAGGCTGGCCGAAAACCCACTCATCCGGTGCCCCTGGAGTGCGCGTGCGCCCCCGGGGGCACCCTTGTGCGACCCCCTCGTGCACCGCACCGACGACGCGCGGACCCCGAGGCATGAAATCATGGCCGAGCCGGGCCAACCGGCTTGTCGCCGCCTCGGGTTGGCGCGGCACAGGAAGACGGGCCACGGCCTTCAGGGGGAGGAACGATGGCGGACAGCTTCGGACCGATGCGGGGCACGGACGCCGGCACTGCCGACGACGGCGCCGGCATGGGACCGGGCGCGGGCTCCCCGCGCAAGGAGCCCATCCGGGTCCTTGTGGTGGACGACCATGCGCTGTTCCGGCGCGGCCTGGAGATCGTCCTCAAGGCCGAGGAGGACATCCAGGTCGTCGGCGAGGCCGGTGACGGCGCGGAGGCGGTGGACAAGGCGGCCGACCTGCTGCCGGACATCGTCCTCATGGACGTACGGATGCCCAAGAGAGGCGGCATCGAGGCCTGCACCTCCATCAAGGAGGTGGCACCCAGCGCCAAGATCATCATGCTGACGATCAGCGACGAGGAAGCCGACCTCTACGACGCGATCAAGGCGGGCGCGACCGGTTATCTCCTCAAGGAGATCTCGACCGACGAGGTGGCCACGGCCATTCGCGCGGTGGCCGACGGGCAGTCGCAGATCAGTCCCTCGATGGCGTCGAAACTGCTCACCGAATTCAAGTCGATGATCCAGCGCACCGACGAGCGCCGGCTCGTGCCCGCGCCCCGGCTGACCGACCGGGAGCTCGAAGTGCTCAAGCTCGTCGCCACCGGCATGAACAACCGGGACATCGCCAAGGAGTTGTTCATTTCCGAGAACACCGTGAAGAACCACGTGCGCAACATCCTGGAGAAGCTGCAGCTGCACTCCCGGATGGAGGCCGTGGTCTACGCGATGCGGGAGAAGATCCTGGAGATCCGCTAGGACCTGTCTGCACACTCCCGTCTGCCCCACGACGCCTGGCACGCGCTCTCGCCGCACCGGGCGCAAGGCCCCTCTTCGGACGACGACGGGAGGGTGAAGGCAGGCCCTAGCCGAGGGCACTGACGAGCGAGCGCTTCAGCTCCGGTACGTCCAGGCGCTCCACGCGCACGCTGTCGCAGCCCACCCAGCCCGCGGCCTCCACCAGGGCCTGTGCCACGGCCGGCACCGCCTTCGGGCCGTCCAGGGAGACCTGCCTGGCGACCAGCGTGGTGCCTTCGCGCGCCGGGTCGACCCGGCCCACCAGGTGGCCGCCGGCCAGGACCGGCATCGCGAAGTAGCCGTGGATCCGCTTCGGCTTGGGCACATACGCCTCCAGGCGGTGCGTGAAACCGAAGATCCGCTCCGTGCGCGCCCGCTCCCAGACGAGGGAGTCGAAGGGCGACAGGAGCGTGGTGCGGTGGCGGCCGCGGGGCGTCGACGCCAGCGCCACCGGGTCCGCCCAGGCCGGCTTGGACCAGCCCTCGACCGTCACCGGGACCAGACCCGTGTCCCCGATCACCGCGTCGAACTGCTCGCTCTTGAGGCGGTGGTAGTCCGCGATGTCCGCGCGCGTGCCGACCCCCAGCGCCTCGCCCGCCTGACGCACCAGGCGGCGCACGCACTCCAGGTCGTCCAGGTCGTCATGGAGCAACTCGGCGGGGATCGCGCGCTCGGCCAGGTCGTAGACCCGCTTCCAGGAGCGGCGCTCGACACACACCACCTCGCCGTACATCAGCGCGCGCTCGACGGCGACCTTCGACTCCGACCAGTCCCACCACTCGCCCTTGTTCTTCGCGCCGCCGAGCTCCGTGGCGGTGAGCGGGCCCTCGGCGCGCAGCTGCTTGATCACCTGCTCGTACGCCCCGTCGGGCAGGTCGTGGTGCCAGTGCGGGCGGGCGCGGTAGGCGCGGCGGCGGAACGCGAAGTGCGGCCACTCCTCGATGGGCAGGATGCAGGCCGCGTGCGACCAGTACTCGAAGGCGTGACGGTCGGTCCAGTACGCGGCCTCGACCTTCTGGCGTCCCGTCGCGCCCAGGCGCGCGTACGGAATCAGCTCGTGCGAGCGGGCCAGTACCGAGATCGTGTCGAGCTGCACCGCTCCGAGGTGGCGCAGCACCCCGCGGACCCCGCCCCTGCGGTCCGGGGCGCCGAGGAATCCTTGTGCGCGCAGCGCGATGCGGCGGGCTTCGGCGGCGGACAGGTCGGCGGCCGGACGCGGCAGGGTCGTCATGCCCCGAACGATAGGGGCAGCCACTGACAGTCAGGCCCGCGCCGGGAGGTACGGCAGCGCGCCCGGCAGGCCCAGGTCCGAGGGGAGCAGCGAGCCGACCCAGCTGTCGCGCAGCACGCCTTTGTTCGGCAGGCCGGCGCGGAGCACGCCCTCAAGGGTGAATCCGGATTTCTCGGCGACCGTGCGCGAGCCCGCGTTGCCCACCTCGGCACGCCATTCCAGGCGCGTACACAGGAGGTCGGTGAAGGCCCAGTGGGCCACGCGCAGGACGGCTTCCGTCATGTAGCCCCGGCCGCGGAACTCCTTCGTCGTCCAGAAGCCGACCTCCCACGCACCCGCGCGCGGGTGGTGCAGGGCGACGGCGCCGACGATCGGTCCCTGTTCCTCGGTGCGCATCGCGAACGTGTACTCGGAGTCGGTGCGCCAGCCCTCCGCGACCACGCGGTTGATGAAGTACTCCGCGTCCACGCGCGCGTACGGCGAGGGAATCGTGGTCCAGCGCTGAATGTCGGGATCCTGGGCCGCCGCGTGCACCTCGTCGATGTCGGCGGGCACGAACGTGCGCAGCTGCAGGCGGTCGGTGGTCAGCGTCACGGGGTCCATCGCCCGATTCTGCTAGGGACAGAGGTGCGATGCCATCACTTTTCGTGCACCTTACCGGCACCTTCCGCGGTGCCTGTCCGTTGGACCTGATGGCAGACCTCCCGGCGCGGTGGGGTCCTCGCATACGATGGCCGTTGCTCAGGCTGTCGCTTGAGTAACCGACCGTGCCAGGCCCGACCGGCAAGGAGACCAACCGCGTGTCCGTCCTCCAGAAGATCATGCGTGCAGGCGAAGGCAAGATCCTGCGCAAGCTGCACCGCATCGCGGACCAGGTCAACTCCATCGAAGAGGACTTCGAGAGTCTCTCCGACGCCGAGCTGCGTGCGCTCACGGATGAGTACAAGCAGCGGTACGAGGACGGCGAGACCCTCGATGACCTGCTCCCCGAGGCGTTCGCAACCGTGCGTGAGGCTGCCCGGCGCGTGCTGGGCCAGCGCCCCTACGACGTCCAGCTGATGGGCGGCGCGGCCCTCCACCTCGGCTACGTCGCCGAGATGAAGACCGGTGAGGGCAAGACCCTGGTCGGCACGCTGCCGACGTATCTGAACGCGCTGTCCGGCAAGGGCGTCCACCTGATCACGGTGAACGACTACCTGGCCGAGCGTGACTCCGAGATGATGGGCCGCGTCCACAAGTTCCTGGGGCTGAGCGTCGGCTGCATCCTGGCGAACATGACGCCGGCGCAGCGCCGCGAGCAGTACAACTGCGACATCACCTACGGCACGAACAACGAGTTCGGCTTCGACTACCTGCGCGACAACATGGCGTGGTCCCAGGACGAGCTCGTCCAGCGCGGCCACAACTTCGCGGTGGTCGACGAGGTCGACTCCATCCTCGTCGACGAGGCCCGTACGCCGCTGATCATCTCCGGCCCCGCCGACCAGGCCACCAAGTGGTACGGCGACTTCGCCAAGCTCGTCACGCGCCTGAAGAAGGGCGAGGCGGGCAACCAGCTGAAGGGCATCGAGGAGACCGGCGACTACGAGGTCGACGAGAAGAAGCGCACCGTCGCGATCCACGAGCCCGGCGTTGCCAAGGTCGAGGACTGGCTGGGCATCGACAACCTCTACGAGTCGGTGAACACCCCGCTCGTGGGTTACCTGAACAACGCCATCAAGGCCAAGGAACTCTTCAAGAAGGACAAGGACTACGTCGTCATCGACGGCGAAGTCATGATCGTCGACGAGCACACCGGCCGTATCCTCGCCGGCCGCCGCTACAACGAGGGCATGCACCAGGCGATCGAGGCGAAGGAAGGGGTGGACATCAAGGACGAGAACCAGACCCTTGCGACGATCACCCTGCAGAACTTCTTCCGCCTCTACGACAAGCTCTCCGGCATGACCGGTACGGCGATGACCGAGGCTGCCGAGTTCCACCAGATCTACAAGCTCGGCGTCGTCCCGATCCCGACGAACAAGCCGATGGTCCGCAACGACCAGGCCGACCTGATCTACCGCACCGAGGTCGCCAAGTTCGACGCGGTCGTCGACGACATCGCGGAGAAGCACGAGAAGGGCCAGCCGATCCTCGTCGGCACGACCTCCGTCGAGAAGTCCGAGTACCTCTCGCAGCAGCTCAGCAAGCGCGGGATCCAGCACGAGGTGCTGAACGCGAAGCAGCACGACCGTGAGGCGCCGATCATCGCCCAGGCCGGCCGCAAGGGCGCCGTCACCGTCGCCACGAACATGGCCGGCCGAGGCACCGACATCAAGCTCGGCGGCAACCCGGACGACCTCGCCGAGGCCGAGCTGCGCCAGGCCGGGCTCGACCCCGTCGAGCACGTCGAGGAGTGGGCCGCGGCACTGCCCGCCGCCCTGGACAAGGCCGAGCAGGCCGTCAAGGCGGAGTTCGAGGAGGTCAAGGACCTCGGCGGGCTCTACGTGCTGGGCACCGAGCGGCACGAGTCGCGGCGCATCGACAACCAGCTGCGCGGTCGTTCCGGCCGTCAGGGCGACCCCGGTGAGTCGCGTTTCTACCTCTCCCTCGGCGACGACCTGATGCGTCTGTTCAAGGCGCAGATGGTCGAGCGCGTGATGTCCATGGCCAACGTGCCGGACGACGTGCCGATCGAGAACAAGATGGTGACGCGGGCCATCGCCTCCGCGCAGTCGCAGGTCGAGCAGCAGAACTTCGAGACGCGGAAGAACGTCCTGAAGTACGACGAGGTGCTCAACCGCCAGCGCGAGGTCATCTACGGCGAGCGCCGTCGTGTCCTTGAGGGCGAGGACCTGCACGAGCACGTGCAGCACTTCATGGACGACACCATCGACGAGTACATCGCGGCCGAGACCGCCGAGGGCTTCGCCGAGGACTGGGACCTCGACCGGCTGTGGGGCGCCTTCAAGCAGCTCTACCCGGTCAAGGTGACGGTGGACGAGCTGGAGGAGGAGGCCGGCGACCGTGCCGGGCTCACCGCCGAGTTCATCGGGGACGCCGTGAAGGACGACATCCACGCGCAGTACGAGGCGCGCGAGGAGCAGCTCGGGTCCGAGATCATGCGGGAGCTGGAGCGCCGCGTCGTGCTGAGCGTGCTCGACCGCAAGTGGCGTGAGCACCTCTACGAGATGGACTACCTCCAGGAGGGCATCGGCCTGCGGGCCATGGCCCAGAAGGACCCGCTGGTCGAGTACCAGCGCGAGGGCTTCGACATGTTCACCGCCATGATGGAGGGCATCAAGGAGGAGTCCGTCGGCTACCTGTTCAACCTGGAGGTCCAGGTCGAGCAGCAGGTCGAGGAGGTCCCGGTCGAGGACGCGGCGCCCACCACGTCGCTCGACAAGGAGGACGCGGTACCTGCGCAGGCCGGCTCGCGCCCGGAGATCCGCGCCAAGGGGCTCGACGCCCCGCAGCGTCCCGACCGGCTCCACTTCCAGGCGCCGAACGCCGAGGGCGGTGTCGACGAGGGCGACTTCGTCACCGAGGGCGGGCCCGCGCGGTCCGAGTCGGACGGCCTCACGCGGGCCGAGCGCCGCAAGCAGTCGAAGGGGCGTCGTCGCAAGAAGTGACGGTCGCCGAGAGGCGTAGTCGTTGAGCGAAGGGCCGGGCACCCGCGAGGTGCCCGGCCCTTCGTCGTACGTTCCCCGCGTGTGCCGGGCGTACGGGCCGCTAGAACGTCTCCCTCGGCGGGCGGCCGTCCAGTTCCACCGCCGTGACCCGCCAGCGCCGGTCCGTGGCCAGGTGCAGGCGGAAGGCGAGGGCGTGCAGGCGGGGTCCCGCGGTGATGCGGGCGAAGACCTCGTAGGTGCCGGTGGAGGGTTCGAAGTGGCCGATGCGGTGGATCGTGGGGCGGGCCGGGCCGAGCGGGCCGCGGGCGGCCAGCCACAGGAGGTCCTCGTAGGCCTGGTCGGCGGTGTGCCGGGCGAACCAGTGCGTCGGCCGCTGGCCGCTGAGCACGAGCAGCAGGCGCTCGGTGAACAGCTCCGTCGGGTGCAGCGGAGGCCGGGGCGGCGTCCGCCCGGAGCCCGGACGGCGGGTGTCGTGCCGGGTCGGCGGACGCGTGGTCCGCCGGGGTCCTCGCCTGGTCATCACCTTCTGCTGCACGTCGCCCTGCACATCGCCTCCGGATACCAGTCGGTAACTTTGTGTTGGGGATCTTGTACGGGGAGTGACGCGGGCCGCGCAAGGGATGGCGGGCCGGGCCGGTCCGGGCCGGGGAGTTCACTTATCCGGGTGGTCGGGAGGCGGACGGGCCGGTCGCCCGGCGGGCGGGGCGGGTGAACCGGCGGAGCCGCCTTGACGTGCGGGACGGGGGCGGGCGGCAGCCCGAAGGGGGACTCGCGCACGTATCCTGAAGACCCCCTGCCAGACCCCGACGAACGACGAAAGCGGTCCGTCATGCGCGTGTACGTACCTCTGTCCCTGCCCCGACTCGCAGAGGCGTACAAGGCGGGCGAGCTGGGGCCCGTGCCGCTCACCGCGTACGCCGTGACGCCCGCGCTGCGCGAGTGGTACCTCTCCGACGACATCGAGGAGCTGGAGTACGCGGCCCTCAACCGCGCCGCGCTGGCCTCCCTGCGGCTGATCGCGGGCGACCCCGGGGCTCCGCGCCGGCGGGTCGTCGTCGCCGTGGACGTACCGGACAAGGCCGCAGTCGCCGACCCCGACCGGGGCCTCGACCCGGGCGCGCTCGGCGAGGTGACCGTGCGCGAGGCCGTGCCGCTGTCCAAGGCGGCCGCCGTGCACGTGGACGCCGACGACGCCGATGCCGACGTCACCGCCGCGGCGAGCGCGCTCGGCGCCGCGGACCAGGGCGACGACGACGCCCAGTTCGTCGTGGACGGGGCCGAGGACCACGAGCTGCTGTGGTTCGCCACGCAGGAGATCGCGAACCTGGTGAACCGCGGGGACTAGGGGCTGTCCGCCCTGGGGCCCCCGCACAGGCCCTGACCGCTTGAGGGGTCCCCGGGGCGTGGGGGTACGTTCGGGGGATGGGGAAGCAGACAGCCGCCGCGCACATCGTCTGGGACTGGAACGGGACGCTGTTCCACGACAACGACGCCATCATCCGCGCCACCAACGCCGCCTTCGCGGAGCTCGGGCTCGCCCCGATCACGATGGAGAAGTACCGCGCGCTGTACTGCGTGCCGGTGCCCAAGTTCTACGAGCGGCTGATGGGGCGGCTGCCCACCGCCGACGAGTGGCTCGTGATGGACGAGGCGTTCCACCGGCACTACGCGCAGCACGCCGTGGCGTGCGGGCTCGCCGAGGGCGTCGAGCTGCTGCTCGCCGGGTGGCAGGACGCCGGGCGCAGCCAGTCCATCCTCAGCATGTACGAGCACGAGGAACTCGTGCCCCTGGTGCGGCGGTTCGGGATCACGGAGCGCTTCTTGCGGGTCGACGGGCGCATCGGCCCCTCCGGCGGCAGCAAGGCCGAGCACATGGTGCGCCACCTGGGCGTCCTGGAGGGCGTCGCGGGGGTGGCGCCCGAGCGGACCGTCGTCATCGGGGACGCGGCCGACGACGCGGTCGCCGCGCTGGGCGCGGGCGCGCGGGCCGTGCTCTACACCGGCGGTTCGCACAGCCGGGCCAGCCTCGAAGGGGTGGGGGCGCCCGTCGTGGACACCCTCGCCGAGGCGGTGCGCGAGGCGGAGCGGATCGCGGCCGCGGCCTGACCGTCCCGGGGGCCTCGCGCGAGGCTTCTGTTCCGACTTCGTTCACGCTCCGCGTGTGGCTGCGTACTCTGTGAGGAGATCAGCGGTGCGGCAGGGTGCGACGGGACACAACGGGGGGCGCGGACCATGGGTTTCGGCTTCGGGCAGCGACGGGGCGGGCAACTGCCGGTCGAGGTCACCACGTTCGTCGGCAGAGCGGCCGAACTGGCCCAGGTGCAGGGCGCGTTCGGCCAGGCCAGACTGGTCACGCTGGTCGGCCCCGGCGGGGTCGGCAAGAGCCGTACGGCGCTGCGGGCGGCGGCCGGTCTCGGCGAGCGGTTCCCCGACGGGGTCTGGTTGGTCGAGCTGAGCGCGCTGCGCGACCCCGAACTGATCCCGGCGACGCTCGCCGCCGTGCTCGAACTGCCCGAACAGGCGGGCATGGAGCCGCTCGACGCGGTCGTCGCGCATCTGCAGGGGCGGCGGCTGCTCATCGTCCTCGACACCTGCGAGCACCTCGTCGACGCCTGCGCGATGCTCACCGACGTGCTGTTGCGGGAGGCGGCCGGAGTGAGCGTCCTCGCCACCAGCCGGCAGCCGCTCGACGTGCCCGGCGAGCACTGCTGCGCGCTCGCCCCGCTCGGCCCCGACGACGCCCTGGAGCTGTTCGTGCAGCGGGCCTCGTCCGTCGTGCCGGACTTCACCGTGACCGACGCCAACCGGGGGCAACTGGCAGCGCTCGCCGCCCGGTTGGACGGCATCCCGCTCGCCCTGGAGCTGGCCGCGGTGCGGCTGCGGGCGGTGCCGCTCGCACAGCTGGTGGAGCGGCTCGGGCAGCGGTTCGAGGTGCTCACGGGCGGGCGTCGCACCGCGCTGACGCGGCATCAGACGCTGCGGACGGCCATCGGCTGGTCGCACGAGCTGTGCACGCCGCAGGAGCGGCTGGTGTGGGCGCGGCTGTCCGTGTTCGCCGGGTCGTTCGAGCTGACGGCGGCCGAAGTGGTGGCGTCCGGCGGTGAGTTGAGCGCCGAGGAAGTGCTGGAGTGTCTGATCGGGCTCGTCGACAAGTCCGTGGTGCAGCGCATCGGGGAGAACGGGAGCCGCTACCGGCTGCTCGACACGATCCGGGAGTACGGCGCCGAGTGGCTGGAGGAGTCGGGGCAGGCGACCGCCGTGCGGCGGCGCCACTTCGCCTACTACCGCGACCTGGGGCGGCGCTACTGGGACGAGTTCCTCACGTCCGCGCAGCCGGGGCACCACCGGACGCTGCACGCCGGGAACGCCGATCTGCGCGCCGCGCTCGAATACGCTTACAGGGAAGATGAGTTGGCGCCCTCCGCGCTGCAGCTGGCCGCGCAGCTCGGGCCGTACTGGCGTGCGCTCGGCGCGCTCGCCGAGGGCCGGTACTGGATCGAGAAGGGGCTCGCGCAGCTCGACGAGACGGGTGAGCCGCAGTCGTGGGGCCGGTTCATGGTGGCCGAGTTCGCGGTGTGGACCGGCGATCTGCCCGGGGCCCTGGAGCTGTTCCACCGGGCGGTCGAGGTCGCGCGGGCCTCCGGGAACCACCGGGTGGCGCTGTTCTGCGAGGCCTATCTGGGCGGGCTGAACGCGCTGTGCGGGCAGGACGACGGGCTCGCGGACATGGAGGACGCGCGGCAGCGGATCGTGGCGAGCGGCGACGGGCTCGGCATCGCCGTCATCCACTACGAGGGCGCCGTGGTGCTCGCGGCGCTCGGCGAGACCGCCCGCGCCCTGGAGCTGTGCCGTACCGGGCTGGCGTTCCTGGAGGGCACCGGCGAGCGGCAGCTGCTCAGCTCCACGCTCATGGTGCAGGGCGTGATCCTGTGGCTCTCCGGCGAGCGGCGGGAGGCCCTCGCGCCGCTGTGCCGGGGTCTTGAGGCCGCCGCCGAGATCGGCGAGGTGCTCATCGCCGCGATGTGCACCCTCGTCCTGGCCTGGTCCGCGGCCCACGAGAAGCGGTTCGTGCGGGCGGCCTGGCTGCTCGGGTACGCGGAGAGCGCGCGCAAGCTGAGCGGTGACCCGGTGGGCATGCTGCCCTCGCTGTTCGAGGAGCAGGAGAGGTCGCGGGGCGCGGTGCGGCAGGCGCTGGGGGACGCGGAGTTCGCGCGTTGGAGCGAGGTGGGCGCGCACCTGTCGGGCGCCCAGGTGCTGGCCGCGGTGCGGTCGCAGGCGGAGGTGCCGGGGGAGCCGCCCGCGCCGCGGCGGGGCGGGGTC
>NZ_JAAGMG010000476.1 GCF_010548525.1 Streptomyces sp. SID14478 | reverse complement strand
CGCGGGCGGCCCCGGACGCGGGTGCGGGCACGGTGCCCGCCGCGTGCGGGCCCGCTCTGGTGGCGGCGACGAACGGGGCGAGCGCGGTGGTGATGAAGTGCGTCGGGTCGTACGCCTCGTCGAGGCTGTCCACGACGACGGTGACGGGGTCGCCGGGGCGGGCCAGGAACTCCTCCAACGCGCCCTGCCAGTCGCCGAGTTCGTCGCCGGCGGGGCGCAGGCCGAGGGCGTGGCCGAGCTGGCGCAGCGCGGTCAGGGAGGTGTGGTTGCGGGCCGAGACGGCGGCGGTGACCGAGCCCGCGGGCGGGATCGTCTCCGGCGGGCCGTCGAAGGCGGTCCGGTAGCGGTCCTCGGCGCGAAACAGCGGATCGCTGAGCGTCACCACGCGGCCGAGCAGCGCCGACTTCCCGGTGCCCGCGCTGCCGGTGACGATCATCGCGCCGCGGGGCCGCTCGACGAAGCCCACCAGGATCCGGTTGAGGGCGGTGCGCCCGGTGAAGTACCAGCCGCCGTCGGCCTGGTCGAGGCGGCCGCTGGCCTTCTCCAGCCAGTACTCCAGCTCGTCGAAGGTGACCGCGACATCGCTGACCTCGGCCTTGGCGACGCGCGGCGCCGGGTCGTAGCCGGGGTTGGGCAGGGCGGGGGTGCGCTCGTGCTGCCACTGGGTCAGCAGCGGCTGGGGGATGTTGACGCGGGCGGCGGCGCGGCGGGCCCGGCGCCGCACGGGCCGCTCCTCCTCCAGGAGCTTGGCGGCCCGGTTGAGCAGCTGCGTGAACTCGCTCATCGTCAGGTGCGGGTGCGCGATCTGCTCGCTGGTGGTGGCCAGCAGATGGGCCCGCGACAGCACCCGGGCCAGCTCCAGGCCGAGCACCTGGCGCCCGCGCTCGGTGGTGGCGAGCACGTTGAGCCGGGCCTCTTCCTTGCGTACGGGGTCCAAGTCGTCCTGCAGCGTCACGAGTTCGCTCTGCACGGCCGCCGACTCGCACATGTTCAGGATGACCAGGACGTCACGGGCGTGGGAGTCCAGGGCCGCGTAGGCGAGCGTGCTGGTGGGCACGGCGGTGGCGAGCAGCCGGGCGTCCCGGGTGGCGGGCAGCCGCAGGTAGTGGCGGGCGGACTTGGCGGTGAGTCCGTGCCCGCTGACGAAGAGCACCAGGGGCTTGTCGGCATCGCCCTCGCGCACCCCGCTGCTTTCGAGGTACGCCTCGACGTCGTGCCGCGTCGACAGGGGCGAGCCGTCCGGGTTGCGCGACAGCTGCCAGGAGAACTCGCCGCCGTGCCGGGGCCACCACAACTCCAGGGCGGCCAGCTGCTGTTCGAGCGCGTCGTCGAAAGCGGGGTCCCCGTCCGGCACGACGAGGCCGACCAGCAGACCGCGCGGCTCCCCCGCGTGCGGCCCGCGCGGCCATTCGAGCCCCTCCGGTGCGGCGGCGACAGCCACAACCGGTCCCCGTGGCTTGCTCATCTTCTCTATTGTCCCGTCCATGGACTCCCAGCGACAGGTCCCGGCCTCACAACCCGCCTCCATCAAGGGAGAGTTATCACAGCATGTGACGCAGGATGCGGTCGTCATCGTTCCCGGCATCATGGGCAGCGAGCTGCGCGAGACGGCGAGCGGTGACGTCCTGTGGGGCCTGTCGGGGGCGGGGTGGCTGCTGCGGGCGTGGACCCGCAAGGACGGCCTCGCCCGGCTGCACATGACGGACGACGAACTCGCGGGCAAGACGGGGCGGGTGACGGCCACCCGGCTGCTGCGCCACGGCACCTGGACGCCGTACCTGCGCGGTCAGGAGCCGTACACCGATCTGCTGGAGACCGTGCGGGACTACGTCGCCGACCCGGCCGCGATCTGCGCGTTCCCCTACGACTGGCGGCTGCCGGTCGCGGTCAACGGGCGGCTGCTCGCGGAGCGGGCCCGTGAGCACCTCACGGCCTGGCGCCGCCACCCGGCCCACCACGCGGCGCTCGCGCACCGCGCCGACCAGCGCCCGGCCGAGCTGGTCTTCGTCGCGCACTCGATGGGCGGCCTGGTCACGCGCAGCGCCCTGGACGGCACGCACTTCGACGACCTGGCCGCCGACACCCGCACCGTCATCACGCTCGGCACCCCCTTCCACGGCTCGGTGAAGGCGGCCGTCATCCTCAACAGCGGCCGCGGCGCCCCGGTCCCCCTCCCCCACGCGCGTCTGCGGGCGCTGTGCGCGACGATGCCGGGCCTGCACGACCTGCTGCCCCAGTACCGCTGCGTACGCGAAACCGGCGACACCGACGTACGCCGCCTTCAGGTGTCCGACGTCACCGCGCTGGGCGGCCACCCGGACCTGGCCCGGGCCACGCTCGACTTCCACGCGGGCCAGCGCCACGTCCCGCTCCCCGACCACCGCACGGTCGTCGGTACGCGCCAACCCACCTGGCAGAGCCTGGAATTGACGAACGGTCAGATAATTCCGCACGAGGACGGTCCGCGCCCCAACTCGGACGGCACGCTCGTCCGCGACCGGCACGAGCGGGTCCAGTACTTCACGGTGAACGGCGACGGCACGGTCTACCGGGACGCCGCGGCGCTGTCCGGGCACGTCTCCACGGTTCCCCTCCAGCACGGCGACCTGGCGCGTGCCGACAGCGCCCTCGACACGGTGACGGACATCCTCCTGGAGGACCTTCCGCAGGGCATTCCGCTGGGCGAGCCCGGCTGCGGTCTGACGGTCCCCGACCTTGCCGAGGCGGGCGCCGAGTGGCCGGCCGTCGCCGAACACACCGACTCCGTCCAGGGTCTGACCTGCACCCTCACGAACACGGAGACGGGCGAGCGACGCCCGGCAGCGCTGCAGATGCGCGACGGCCGCCCCACCGCCACGCTCTCGGCGCACTCCCCCGGCCTGTACCGGGTCGAGCTGCACACGTACGACCGGTACACGATCAGCCAGTTGGTGCTGGTGACGGAGCCGGGGGCGGGCCTGACGGAGACCGACGGCTGAGGCGGGGCCGACGGTTCCAGGTACGGGCCGGGTACGGGTACGGGTTCCCGGCTGGTCTGGGCTCGTAGGGCGCTTCGCCGCCGGTGAGGTCTTAGGCGGAGCGGCCCTGGGGGCGACGGTTGCCCCGGACGCGCCGCTGGACGGGAGCGGGCTGTTCCTCGGCCTCCTCCTGTTCCACCGCTTCGTCGTAGCCCTCGGGGAACGCGGGCGCGACGAACAGGCCTTGCCACTGCGGCTGCGAGGAGCGCAGCTGTCGGCTTTCCGCGCGGCGGTCCAGCTGAGATTCGGGCATGCATCCTTCAATCACTCGGCATCGCCCGCGCTGTCGAACGTGCGCGCGGGAACCCGCTCAGGATGACACGTCCGAAAGGGCTTGCCCGCGCAGTGAGCGCGGAGCGTGCTCAACAATCTTCTCGGCGTGCGGGAAGGACGCTCGTGCGGCGAGCGCGGGAGACGAGCGGGGGCGGACCCGGGCCGTGGACGGATGACCCGCGTGCCCTGCCGGGAGCGGCCGGTCGTGGCCCCGGGGTCCCTGGGAGCGATCGGCTGCGGGCCGTCCCCGTCCATGAACGAGGGCGGCGCACTCCGACGTGGTGTCGGTGTACGCCGCCCTGGGGCGGAGCAGGGTGGTGGGGGCGCCGGCCCGCGCTGCCGGGCCAACGCCTACTTCTGGTCGCTGCGGAACGTCGTGGCCGACCAGCGGTAGCCGAGGACCGCGAGGCCGACGCACCAGGCAAGGGCGATCCACCCGTTGTTGCCGATCCCGGTGCCGAGCAGCAGGCCGCGCAGCGTCTCGATGGCCGGGGTGAAGGGCTGGTACTCGGCGATCGGCTGGAACCAGCCCGGCATCGAGTCCGCCGGGATGAACGCGCTGGAGATCAGCGGCAGCAGGACCAGCGGCTGGGCGCTGTTGGCGGCGGCCTCGGCGTTCGGGCTGGCCAGGCCCATACCCACCGCGATCCAGGTGAGGGCGAGGGAGAACAACGCGATCAGGGCGAAGGCGGCGAGCCATTCCAGGACGCTCGCGTCGGTCGACCGGAAGCCGATGGCGACCGCGACCGCGCCGACCAGGACCACGCTCATCAGGCACTGCAGGACGCTGCCGACCACATGCCCGACGAGGACGGACCCGCGGTGGATGGCCAGGGTGCGGAAGCGGGCGATGATGCCCTCGTTCATGTCGGTGGCGACGGAGACCGCGGCGCCGATGACGGTGCCGCCGACCGTCATCATCAGGATCCCGGGGACGAGGTAGGCGACGTAGTCCGAGCGGTCCGAACCTCCGATGCCCGCGCTCATCACGTCGCCGAAGATGTAGACGAAGAGCAGGAGCAGCATCACCGGGGTGAGCAGCAGGTTCAGGGTGAGCGACGGGTAGCGGCGGGCGTGCAGGAGGTTGCGGCGCAGCATGGTCCGCGAGTCGCGCGCGGCGAGGGAGAGGGTGCTCATCGGACGGACTCCTTGGGCGTGGTCCGGGTGGGGAGCTTGTTGTCGCCGGTGAGGGCGAGGAGAAGGCCGTCGAGGTCGAGGTCGAGGTGTGCACGGTGAGTTCGTCGGCCTCGATGCCGGCGGCGTCCAACTGGCCGAGGATGAGGCGCAGTTCCCGGTGATGGCCGGGGCGGCCATGAGCGGTGCTGCTTCCGGGACTGCGCGGTCAGGGGGCGGGGGCCGGGGGTCAGAGGCTGCGGGCGGTGATGTCGCCCTGCGTGGTGGTGGCGTGGATGTCGAGGACGGTGGCGCCGTCATTCCTGAGGCTGTTGCTGACGCGGCCGAGGGTCGTGCCGGCGTCCAGGGTGGCGGAGACGCCGGCCGCGGCGGTGACGGTGATGTCGCCGGACTGGGTCTTCAGCGAGAGCTTGCCGCCGGTGGCCTCGGCGATTCGGATGTCGCCGCGGGCGGTGGTGATGTCGGCCGGACCGGTCAGGCGGCCGACCTCGACGTCGCCGTCGGTCGCGGTCAGGCGCAGGCTCGCGGTCTCGTCGACCTTGATCTGGCGGTAGGCGCCGTCGAAGGCGAGGTCGCCGAGGCGTCCCACGGAGCGCAGTTCGGTGGCGGCCGCCTTCACCTCGACCCGCGAACCGACGGGCAGCTGGACGGTGACCTCGACCGCACCGGAGGAACCGAAGCGCTGGTCGCCCTGGGGGCTCACGACCCGCAGCACGCCTTCGGCGTAGTCGACCGTGGTCTGCTCGGCGGCCTTCACGTCCCGGCTCTTCGCGGCGTCCGCGGGCCGGACCTCGACGGTGGCGTCGACGCGGTCGGCGGCGATCAGCTGCACCCGGCCGGCGGGGATGTCGAGGATGGCGGTGATCGGGGCGGTGGTGTCGAACTTCTGCATTGTCTTCTCCTTGTGAGTGCCGTTCAGCGTCCGTTCCCCGGCCGCTCCCGGCTGTTTCTGATGAGAGAAACGCTACGTAGCGTTCGAGATTTGCGCAATAAGGTTGTTGCATCGAACATCAGTAACTGCAGGTCAGGTGCGATATTTCATTGCAACGAAGCTGATGAATAACGCAACGCCACGCACTCACTCGTTGCATTGAGATGGAGATGAACGCTAAGGTCGACGACATCACCCGCACACGAAGGAGACCGCGATGCCCGGAGGCAGGCTCAGCCAGCAGGAGCGCCAGGAGATCGCGACGGGCCTGGCCGACGGCCTCGCCTACGCGGAGATCGCCAGGGCGCTCGACCGTCCCACCTCGACCGTCACCCGCGAGGTCATGCGCAACGGGGGCCCCACCTCGTACCGCGCCGACCTGGCCCACCGCGCCACCGAACACCGCGCCCACCGTCGCAAGCCCGCCGCGCCACCGAGCCACGAGGGAGCCACCGCACTCCCCCACGGCCGCGATCCCGAGGCGGTGCGCGAGTACGAGGAACTGTTCACCACCGTCATGATCCAGTCGGGTCTGCCCAAGATGATGTCGCGGGTGATGGCCAGCC
This sequence comes from Streptomyces sp. SID14478, assembly GCF_010548525.1. GTDB lineage: Bacteria > Actinomycetota > Actinomycetes > Streptomycetales > Streptomycetaceae > Streptomyces. Next base: position 6,593 of record NZ_JAAGMG010000476.1, on the reverse strand, counting down.
TCCTGACCACCGACTCCGGCAGCCTGACCGCCGCCGAACTCGTACAGCGCCTCCAGGTCAGCCCGGCGACCATCTCCAAGTCCATCGCCTTCCTGGAGAGCCAGACGCTCGTGCGCAGGGAACGCGACGAACGCCGCCGCGAGCGCTACGTCATCGACGACGACCTCTGGTACCAGTCGATGCTCGCCAGCGCCAAGGCCCTCGTCCAGCAGGTCGAGGTCTCCCGCCAGGGCGTCGCCGTCCTCGGCCCGGGCACCCCGGCCGCGGCCCGCCTGGAGAACATCGCCCGCTTCCTCGACTACGTGGCCGAGAGCCTCACCCGCGCCGCGGAACAGGCCCGCGAGGTCCTCTACACCCCGCCCGAGACACCCTGACTCGACGGGCCCTTGAGTGCGCTCCTCCATCCTTCGAGCGGTACGCCCGCCGGACCGTGGGCCCCAGGCCGACCCGAGGATGTGATCGCGTGTCCCCCACTGCCGTCCCCCGCGCGCGCTCAGGCACCGGCGGCGTCCCCTCCCGCGGCGCACCCCTGCTGTTCCAGCGCTGTCGCTGGTGCCGCACGCCGTCCTTCCGCCGTGTGCTGTGCCCGGCCTGCGGCTCCGGCGAACTGGACGAGGAGCGCAGCGCGGGGCTGGGCGTCGTGCGCAGCGTCAAGGTCGTCCGCCGCCACGCCACGGCGCCGCTGGCCGTGGCCGTGGTCGAACTCGCGGAGGGCGTACGGATACGTGCCACCGTCGTCGGCGGCGGGTACCGCGCCGACGCGGTGTTCGTCGGGGACCGGGTCGAAGCGACGGGGCCTGCCGGTGCGCCCACGCACCGCCCGACCTTCCGGCTGTCCGAGACGCTCTTCGCGCGCTGAACACGCCGTCAGGGCCCGGGAGTCCGAGCCCGGGCTCCCGGCGGTGATCAGCACTTCCGCGACGCCTCGGCGTCGGGGAGGGTGGGCAGGACGCGAGTGAGCAGGAGGTCGAGGAAGAGCTCGGGCCGCTTGTAGGCGGCGAAGTGGCCGGCGTCCTCGATCAGGGTGAACTCCTTGACCGGGGCCTGGACGTCGTCGAAGAAGGCGCGGGCGCGGGCCGGTGTGTTGACCTGGTCGCAGGCGCCCTGGGCGATGAAGAACGGGACGTCGAAGCGGGTGCCGTCCGCCCGGTCGTCGAGGGCGACGGTGGTGGGCAGTACGGGCGCGGAGACCATGAAGCTTTTGAAGAAGGTGCCGATCTCGCGCAGGGAGTGCAGCGGCGAGTACCAGAGCGACTTCATCACCACGGACTTCATCGCCGCGAAGGTGTGCGGGTCGGTGGCGGAGGCGAAGCGGTTGAAGTGGCTGAACTGCTCGGCGCTCCAGGCTCGTTGGTCGGGCCCCATGTCCCGTACCGCGGCGAGTTCCTTCTTCTTGCCCGCCTGTTCGAGCCGGTCCAGCGTGGCGTAGTAGTCGGCGGTGTCCCGGCCGCCGTCGAAGATCTTCTGGTCGGTGCCGATGTAGGCGCCGACGAGGTCGGGGCGGCTGCGCGCGATGCGCATCGCCACAGCGCTGCCGAAGGAGCATCCCAGCAGGACGACCCGCCGCACGCCGAGACGTTCGCGTACGTGCTCCACAACCTCGACCGCGTCCTGCAGCATCCGCTCGAAGGTCATCTCGCCCTGCTTCTCGGCGCCGGAGCGGCGCAGGGTCTTGCCGGTGCCGCGCATGTCCCAGCGCACGAGGGTGACGTGGCGCTCCCAGTCGCGGGAGACGCTTGCCAGGATCGAGTGGGACGAGCCGGGGCCGCCGTGTAGTTCGACCATGACCGGGTTGGCGCGGTCCTCGCCCCGGACGCCGATCCACTGGTCGAGGCCGCCGATCCGGGTGAAGTACTGCTCGTCGATGCCCTGGCTGCCGGTGATGCGCAGTCGGCGCGCGTTGCCGGAGCGGACGATCGCCCGGCGGGTGAGGAGACCGGCCACGGGTGCGGCGACGGCGGTGCAGGCGGCGGCGGTGATGACGGTGGTGAGCATGGTGACCTCCGGAAAGCACGGACCCAGTAACTGTGTACGTCATACGCGGTTCGTTGTTGTGTATGTTATACGCAGTTGTTGGGTGGATGACAACACCGCTGTGCAAAGGAGGCCGTTACCGTGCCGGCGAACAAGGAGAGCGACCGGGAGCCGGGCGTCAGCCTCGCGCTGCTGTGGGGCGAGGCGGACAGCCGTCCGCGAAGGGGCCCGAAGCCGAAGTTCACCCCTGCTCAAGTGGCCCGCTGCGGCGTCGAGATCGCCGACGCCGAAGGGCTGGACTCCCTCTCCATGCAGCGGGTGGCCCAGATGCTCGGGGTCACCACGATGGCCCTGTACCGCTACGTCCCCGGCAAGCCCGACCTCATCGACCTGATGGTCGACACCGTGCTCAGCGACCCTCCCGACCTCGACCGCGTCCCCGGAGGCTGGCGCCCCCGCCTGGACGCCTGGGCTCGCGCCTGCCGGGACGTCTATCGCGCCCACCCCTGGATCCTGACCGCGACGGGCCTACGACGCCACGCGATGGGCCCGCACCAAGTGGCCTGGCTGGACACGGCCCTGGCCGCACTCGAACCGACCGGGCTCACCGCCCGCCACCGCCACGACGCCGCCATCCTCGTCCTGAGCCTCGTCCGCAACCTCACCCAGGAGGCCCTGGACAGCACACAGACGGGCGACGAGGAATGGAACCGCCTCACCACCCATCAGCTCACCGTGCACGCCGACCGCTTCCCCGCCCTCACCCGGGCCGTCGCCGAGGGAGCCTTCACCCCCACCGCCGACGACCCCCTCGCCTTCGGCCTCACCTGCGTACTCGACGGCATCCAAGGACTCGTGAACGCCGCCACCCACACCTGATCCGAGGCCACACCACGGCACGTCGGTTCGCCAGGACCTGAGGGCGTCAGGCCCAGAGCAGGCTGCCTGCCGCCAAGGCGACCGTGGCCAGGGCGGCGACCATCGCGAGGAAGGTCAGCCGCGTGTTCGCCGTCAGTACGGGCCAGGTGCGGACGGGGTCCTCGACGAGGCGCTTGGACAGGTACGCGAGGACCAGGGCCGACGCCAGGACACCCAGGCGCACGGGGAAGTCGAGGACTCCTCCGGAGACGGCGAGCGGCGCCAGGATGAGCAGCGGCCAGTGCCAGAGGTAGAGCGAATAACTGATGTCGCCGAGGAGTTGTACGGGCTTCGACGAGGTCAGCGGGGTGTGCCACTGCCGCTCACGGCCGCTGCCGGCGACGATGACCAGGGCCGCGCCCAGGGACGGGACCAGCGCCGCGGAGCCGGGGTAGGGCGTCAGCGCGGTGAACTGGACCGCCGAGCCGACGAGCGCGCCGAAGCCGACCAGGGAGGCGACGTTGGCCACGGTCCTGGGCAGCACGAGCCGGCTTCCGATCAGGGCGATGCCCGCACCGATCGCGAACTCCCAGACACGCACCGGGGTCGTGAAGAACGCCGCGTTCGCGTCCGCTTCGGTGAGGTGGATGCACCAGGCCAGCGAGACGAGTCCGAGTGCGGCGACGCCCGCGAGTCGGGCCGCGGGTGCGCGCAGCTTGAACAGGAGCAGCAGGAGCAGCGGCCACACGAGGTAGAACTGCTCCTCGACCGACAGCGACCAGAAGTGCACCAGACCGGTGACCTTGTACGGGTCGACGGGGTGAGCGCCGAGCAGCCAGTTCTGTCCGTACAGCGCGCTGGCCAGCACCTGGCGGGCGTAGTCCGCCCAGCGGTCGTGCGGCACGAGGGCGTGCACGGCGACGACGACGGTGACCAGTACCAGGAGCGCGGCGGGCAGCAGACGGCGTACGCGGCGGGCGTAGAAGTCCGCGATCCGTATCCGGCCGGTTCTGTCGATCTCGTGGGTCAGCTGCGCGGTGATGAGGTAGCCGGAGAGCACGAAGAAGGCGTCGACCCCGACGAAACCGGCGGTGAGCTTCATGGGCCACAGGTGGTGGACGACGACGAGACCCACGGCGAGGGCGCGCAGTGCCTGGATGTCCGGGCGGAAGCCGACCGTCACGGTGCGGGGCGTGGTGGGTCTTTCGAGCGTGGGTTGGTGGGTCGACATGGCGCTCCTAGGGCACTGGTCGGGTGTGAGCGTGCGGGAGCGGACCAGTGGCCTTGTGTCCTGGTCGCGCACCGGTACAAGGACGCTCGGCTCCCGGTGCTCGGGGAGTGTCGTCCTCGGGGGGACGCTCTCAGGGCCGGCTGGAGCGGCACACGGGGTGTGGTCGAATGCGGCTGGCGCGGCCGCGCGGCGCCGCACCGTGGTGCTGCGCCGGCACGTCGGGCCGGGCGGACGGATGTCGCGGATGTCACGGCTTGACCTTGACCCAAGGGCAGGGTGGACGCTTCTGCCATGACCAGTTCTGCTGCCTCACCCCGGACCGGCATGGTTCCCGTCGACGACACCGCCCTGTCCGTCACGGACTCGCGCGGCCCCGGCCGTCCCGTCGTCTATCTGAACGGCTCCTACGCGGATCGCCGGCCCTGGCGGCCGGTGATCGCCGAACTCGGCGCCGACTGGCGGCACATCACCTTCGACGAACGGGCGCGCGGCCGCTCCAGGCGGTCGGCGGACTACTCCTTCGAGGCGTGTCTGCGGGACATCGATGCCGTTCTGGAGGCGACCGGCGTGGAGCGGCCGCTGCTCGTCGGCTGGTCCTACGGGGCGGCGCTCGCGGCGCACTGGGCCGAGCGGAACCCGGACCGCGTCCTGGGGGTGGTGTGCATCGACGGCGCCATTCCGTACGGTCTGACCGGTGAGGAGGGCCGGGAGCGGATCCGGCGTCTGTTCCGCCGGATGCGGTTGCTGCTGCCACTGGTGCGCCCGTTCGGCATGGCCGCGCGGATGAGCGCCGACCAGCATGCCGACATCAACATCGAGGCCAACGAGATCAATGCCGCCGTCGCGCCGGTCCTCGACCGCGTGACCTGCCCGGTGCGTTACGTCCTCGCCACGGGTGCGAGTCTGGGCGGGGGACAGGAGGAGATGGAACTGATGCGGACCTCGCTCGATCCGGTGCTCGCGCGCAATCCGGACATCAAGGTGAGTGCGAAGGTCGCGAGCAACCACTCCAAGGTCCTGCGCAAGGACTTCCGGGCCATCGCCGACGCCGTACGCGAGACGGCTGCCGCTCACGACCGCAGGGCGCGCTGAGCGGATGGTGTACGGGCTCACGATCGGTCAGGCGGCCGCGTTCGCCGACGTCACGGTGAAGACCGTGCGTCACTACCACCGGCTCGGCCTGGTCGACGAACCCGACCGGGACGGCTCCGGCTATCGCCGGTACGGATCCCGCGACATGTTGCGGCTGGTCCAGGTGCGGACGCTGGCCGGTGCGGGCGTGCCGCTGGCCGAGATCGGCGAGCTGCTCGACGCCGGTCCCGAGCGGTTCGCCGCCGCTCTGGACGACGTCGAGCGGCGGCTCAACGACCGGATCGAGGAGTTGATCGAGCGGCGGGCGGTGCTGCACCGGCTGGCCGCCGGTGACCGGCTGTTGCTGCCCGAACGTGCCTGTGCGGCCCTGGACAGGCTGGCCGAGCTCGGTTTCGGTGCCGACTACGTGGACCTGCAGCAGGAGGCGCTGATCCTGGCCCGTGCCCTGGTGCCGGAGGTCTTCGACAGTTTCCTGGTGCAGATCGAGCGTCAGCTCGGCGACCCTGAGTACGTCGCGCTGATGAAGCGCTGCCAGGACGCCGAGTCGTGGGATCCGCACGACCCACGGCTCGACGAGCTCGCCTGTGCCCTGTCGGCCAAGCTGCTGGCCAACCGTGAACTGCTGTCGATGCCGTCCGCGTTCCGGGCCAGGCCCGACGCCGACGCCCGCTACGGGCTGATCAACCACCACCGGGAGGACCAGGCGCCGGCGGCCGCGCGGCTGAACGAGCTGCTGGAGGCGAACCTGCGCGCGGCCGGCGTCGACATCCCGCACCAGTGAGGGGGTTCACAGGACCGCGCCCTCCTTCGTCCTCCTGCGCAGCGTGGGCCTGCTGGACTGGGCGAGGTCCTTCCACATGTCCGACAGGCCGGTGATGGTGCGCGCCGCGAACAGCCGGCGGATCGACACCTCCTGGCTCAGTTCGGCGCGGATCAGGCCGACGAGTCTGATCGCCCGCAGCGAGTTGCCGCCGAGGTCGAAGAAGTCGTCGTCGATGCCCACGCGGTCCAGTTCGAGGACGTCGGCGAAGGCCGCGGCGAGGATCCGCTCGGTGTCGTTGCGCGGCGCCCGGTACGTGTCGTCGTCGAACCCGGGCTCCGGCAGCGAGGCCCGGTCCAGCCTGCCGGCCGCCGTCACCGGCAGCCGGTCCAGCACGGTGAACAGCGACGGGACCATGTGCTCCGGCAGCCGGCCCGCGGCGAACCGGCGCAGCTCCTCGCCCGACACGGCCCGGCCGCCGGCCGCGACCACGTAGGCCACCAGCCGTCGTTGCCCGGAGCCGTCCTGCCTGACGGCCACTGCCGACTGCGCCAGGCCCGTGTACGCGGCCAGCGCCTCCTCGATCTCGGCCAACTCGACGCGGACGCCGCGGACATCCGCCTGGGCGTCGGTGCGGCCCACGTACGCGAGACGGCCGTCGGCGCACCGGCGCACCCG
>NZ_JAAGMG010000430.1 GCF_010548525.1 Streptomyces sp. SID14478 | reverse complement strand
GTGCCGCCTGGGGCAGCTGTGCCGCCGGGGCCCGGCCGGGCTCCCGCCGTGGTTCCCCCGCCTGCACGGCCCCAGCCGCCTCCGGTCACGAGACAGCAGCCCCCGGCACGGCAGCCTGAGGCGGCGCCGCGCCCCCTGCTGGGGCGCTTCGTGCGGCCGGATCACACGCCCACGGGACTCGGCGTGCTGACGGCCCTCTTCCTCATCCTGCTGCCCGCCGCCCTCGCGGCTGCCGTGTTCGGCTCCCGAAGACTCTGAGGCCCCGGACCCTTGAGAACTGTGCCCCTTGTGACGTCACGGAACAGGACCCACCGATGATCGAAACGCTGGCCGTCGTCCTCGGCGTCGCCCTGCTGGCCGCGTCCGTCGTCCTTATCAAACACCGCTTCTGGCCCCTGGGCCCGGACGACGAACCCCGTGAGGACGTCGCCGAGTACATCTCCATGATGGTCGGTGTCCTGTACGCGCTCGTCCTGGGCCTGGCCCTCGTCTCGGTGTGGGACACGCATTCCGGCGCCGAGGACCACACCGCCACCGAGGCCAGCGCCGCGCACCAGATCCATCTGCTCGCCGCGGGCCTGCCCGCCGCCCAGGCCGACCGCATGCGCGGCGACATCGAGGCGTACATCCGGCACGTCACCGACACGGAGTGGCCCGCCATGGCCGAGCGAGCCCCGCTGGATCCGGCCGGCTGGCGACTGCTCGACGCGGTACGTGCGACCGGTCAGGTTCCCGCGAACGCCACTCCTGCCCAGCAGGCCACAGGGCAGGAGACGTTGGCGCAGTTGAGCGTCCTGGACGAGGCGCGGCGCGGCCGCGAGTCCGATGCCGCGGAGCGGCTGTCGCCGATGATCTGGCTCGGCCTGATCGTCGGCGGCGTCCTCACCATTGCCTTCATGTTCATGTTCGGTGTCACGCGCAGCTTCACGCATGTCGTGATGGTGATGGGCCTGTCCGCGCTCATCACCTTCACCGTCCTGCTCATCCATCAGCTGGACACGCCGTTCCACGGTCTGTTCGCGGTCGAACCGACCGCGTTCACGCGCTATTTCTGACACGCTTTGCCCGCCCGCGGGCGCGATCGTGGCAGTCAGGTCGCTGCAGAACCCGAGCAGGCGCAGCAGCCGGTCGGATGCACGGGGCACCACGACACGGGCGGATCGGCGTGCAGGCTCTTCGCGTTCGGGCAGCCGAGCACCGTAACCGTCCCGGGTGGACGCCCGATGCGGTGGTGGATGCCCTGGTCCCCTGCACGCGGCCGATCCCCTGGGATGGATCGCTCAGCGGAACTCGGCGGTGCGGTCCGCCGCCCATTGCTCGAAGGTGTGGCCGCGGTGACCGAGGATGCGCTCCAGATCCGGGGCGACAGGTGTCGGGTTGTCCACGCACGACGCGAAGTAGCGCAGCAGGGAGTCAGCGATCTCCTCAGTCATCCAGGGGCCGGAGAGCATGGCGTCACGGGCGGCTGGGTGCGAGATCTCCTCGTAGCGCAGGGGGCGCCCGAGCACCGCACCGAGGATGCGGACTTGCTCCGAAAAGCTCAGCGCCTCGGGTCCGGTCAACACTGGTGTCTCGCCGGACGGAAGCGCTCCCGTCAAGGCGCGGGCGGCGACGGCGGCTATGTCGTCCTCATGGACAGGTGCGGTGACTGCCTGGGCATACGGACCCACGACCGTGTCGCCGGCCTTGACCTGGCCGATCCACTGCCGGGCATTGGCGGCGAAGGCGTCGGGCCGCAGATGGACGAACTCAGGAGCGACGGACCCGGCGGCGGCTTCCAGTTCGCGGTGACGGTTGGCCACGGCGTGATGGCTGTCGCCGGACAGCACGGACGAGGAGGACAGCGTGACCACGCGTGTCACCCCCGCCGCCTTGGCGGCATCGAGCAGGGTCCGCTCGCCCCGCCACAGCGCTGCCGGGTTCACGAACACTGACGTGACGCCGTCCAGGTCGGGATGTGCACTGTCGCAGGACTCGACGCCTGGCGGAAAGCGGGCGGCGCGAGGGGTGCGGGTGAGGGCGCGGACGGGATGGCCGGTGGCGGCGAGAGCGGCGACGAGGGGGCGGCCGACGGTGCCGGTGGCTCCGGTGATGAGGATCAAGGTTCTCTCCGTTCAGAGTGCTTCATCCACCTTCAACCATCTGGATGAATTCGTCAATCATCCAGATGGTTGACTCCGTGAACTGCGCCGATATCCTTGCTCCCATGAATCCGCCCGCCCGACGCCGGGCCGCCGACGCCATCACCGCCGCATCCGAGGACTCCCGGACCCGGCTTCTGGAAGCCGCGAAGGATGTCTTCGCCGAGAAGGGATACGCCGGAGCCCGGGTGCAGGAGATCGCCGACCGTGCGGGCGTGAACAAGCAACTGATCAACTACTACTTCGGCGGCAAGAACGGGATCTACGCCGAGCTGGGCCGCCGGTGGTCGAAGAGCGAGACCGAGCTGCAGAACCCCGAACTTCCCTACGACGAGCTGGTCCTCGGCTATCTGCGCAACAACTTTGCGGACCCGCGCGGCGTACGTCTGGCGGCATGGTCGGAGCTGACGGGACGCCCCGAGACGGCCGAGCCGGCGACGGAGGACCTCGCCGACATCGAGCGCCGGCAGGCCGAGGGCGAGTTGAGCGACACGATCAGTCCGGCCATGGTCATGCTGCTGTCCCAGGCGCTCGTCATGGCCCCGCACCTGATGCCCGACGCTGTGCGCCGCATCTTCGGCAGCGACGCGGTGGACCCGGGCTTCCAGCGCGACTACACCGAGCAACTGGGGCGCGTACTGCGCCTGTTGCGCGCCTGATCTCCGGCGGCGCGCTGTGGCGCGTGCGGCGTGGATGCGGGCGACACCGCCCCGAGACTCCCGTGATCATGCCGATAGGGTCTGAGGCCCACGTCCGTCCGGCGTCGATGTGACGCCTGCGGACGAGTCAGCGCCCCAGACGCAAAAGGACCTGCGTGATGTACACCCACCCTCTTCAGCTGCGATGGGCTGACGTCGACTCCTACGGGCACGTCAACAACGCCGTCATCTCCTCCTACCTCGAGGAAGTTCGTGCACGGCTCCTCGACGACCTCCTCCCGTCTGAGGAGGCAGAGCGCCGCCGGAAGGCGTTCGTAGTCTCCCAGTTGGAGATCGCCTTCAAGGCCCCGCTGTCGTACCGCAAGGAGTCCGTGAGCGTCGACGTGTGGGTGATCAGCGCGCGTGGATCCCGCCTTCAGCTCGGCTACGCCGTCCGCGACGTCAAGCGCATCTATGCCACGGCCACCACCGTGATGGCCGCCTTCGATCTGGACGAGGGCAGGCCGAGGCGGCTCACCGACGAGGAACTGGCCTTCCTGGCGGGCTACATGAAGCCTGAGGCCGACGAAGCGCAATCCAACTGACCGCGGCCGCGCCGGCCCTGACTCATTGCACCGTGCCCGGTGACCGCAGGCGGGTGCACGCTGACCGCGGCTGGCTCAGATGGCTGTGGCGTGCGTGTGGACCTGCGCCTTCTGCACGGCTGTCAGGGCGCCGCCTGTGGGCGCCGCCCTGACACGTGGCGCGTCACCGGGGGAGCAGGGCTCAGCCCTTGAGCTGGTACTCGCAGGGCTTGTCCGAGTTACCGCCGTCGTTGTCCGCGACCTGCTTGCCGTCGACCGTGATGGTGCAGGGGGCGGCCTTGAGCATCCCGTCCGGGCCCTTGGTCGAACCGGGCACGACGGACACCAGGACACCGGCCTTGATCTGGGCGTCCTCGAGCTGGATCGTCTGCTTCTTGGGCCAGGGGAGCGTCGCCTGCTCGGTGTGGTTGGTGTCGCCGACCCACATGATCATGGTCGAACCGGTGCCGCCCACGTCGAACTTCACCTGGTGGCGGGCGCCCTTCTTGGCCGGAGCGGAGTCCGATGTGCTGCTGGTCGACGAGGGCCCCTTCGCGGCCGGAGCGGCATCGTCCTTGTCGCTGCCGCAGCCGGTCAGCAGCGCGCCGGCTGCGAGCAGGCTGACGGTCAGAACTGTCGTTGTGCGCATGTGTGTGCGTCCCCGTTGTCTTCGTGATCAGTACGTGTGCGAGGAAGAGGCCGGTTCGTGTACTCGCCGGCCGGTGTTGGCGGGTCGAGTCGCGTCTGCGTCTGCGAATTGGGCTGCAGTGCCTGGTCGTTGCCTCACGCTGTGCAGCGTAGCGGCGCGTAGGTACCGCCCCGGCGATCCCCCCTCGTCAGAGCACCAACCGCCCCCGTCGGCCATCACGGTGACCGATATCAGCGACTAGGGGAGAGCTGTCTCCACTGGCTGGAAGCGCCCGCAGCATCTGCAACACGGCCAACGCCTGAGGTGGCTACGCGCAGGACGGCTGGGCCGACTTTCTTGCGGTCCAGTCGGTCCAGTCGGCGCCTCGGTTCTGGGCCTGATCCGAGGTCACGCCTGGCAGCCGCAGTGCGCGTCCTCGGGCGCCGGCTTGACGACGCCGGTGGGATCCATGACGCGATCCTTGACCGCTCGGACGATGGCGGAGTGCATGCCGTCGGCGACGGCATGGGTCGGGGTGAGTTCGATGTCCGTGAAGCCGGCGGACGCCAGGCCCTCGCGGTATTCGGCGAAGGACAGCGCTCCCGCGATGCATCCCACGTAGTCGCCTCGCTCGGCGCGTTGAGCCGGGCTGAGTGCGTCGTCGGCGACGACGTCCGAGATGCCGATACGCCCACCGGGGGCCAGCACGCGGAACATTTCGGCGAACACGGACGGCTTGTCCGTGGACAGGTTGATGACGCAGTTGGAGATGACCACGTCGATTGTGTTCGCCGGGAGGGGGATGGCCTCGATGGTGCCCTTGAGGAACTCGACGTTCGTAGCGCCCGCCTTCGTCCGGTTCTCCAGTGCCAGGGCGAGCATTTCCTCGGTCATGTCCAGGCCGTAGGCCCTGCCGGTGGCGCCGACGCGGCGGGCCGAGAGCAGAACGTCGATGCCGCCGCCGGAGCCGAGATCCAGGACGCGCTCGCCCTCATGGAGGTCGGCGACGGCGGTGGGGTTGCCGCAGCCGAGAGAGGCAGCGACGGCTTCGGCGGGCAGGACTTCCCGCTCGTCGGCCGCGTACAAGGTTGAGCCGAAGTTGTCGTCGATCTCGATGGCCTTCGGTCCGCAGCAGGCCGTGCCGCCCTCGGTGACCTGGACAGCGGCGGCTGCGTAGCGCTGGCGAACGGTTTCGCGCAGGGCAGGGGAGTGATCGCTCATGGCGTGCCTCCTGGAAGGGAACGGGGTCGGACAGCGTTGCTTTGAAGTTTTTCGATGCAACCTTGCGCCTTGCATCGAAGTTTGTCAACATAGAGGCATGTCGAAACAAGAGACGGTCGTGCTCGGCCAGGACGGGAGCGGCTGCTGCCCCACCCTGCTGACCGCGCCCCTGGGTGAGGACCAGGCAGTCGAGTTGGCGAAGGTGTTCAAGGCGCTCGGCGACCCGGTCCGACTGAGGCTGTTGTCGATGATCGCTTCACGTGAGGGCGGTGAGATCTGCGTCTGCGACCTCACCCCGGCTTTCGACCTGTCGCAGCCGACGATCTCCCACCACCTGAAGCTGCTGCGGCAGGCCGGGCTCATCGACTGCGAGAGGCGCGGCACTTGGGTCTACTACTGGCTGCTGCCCGAGACGACCGACAAGCTCGCCGGCGTCCTCACCCGCCGCGGCCTGCCTGCGGATGCGGAGGCATCCGCGTGAGCGACAGCACTGCAGCTGCACCGGTCGCGGCGCGGCTGTCCTTCGTGGACCGCTACCTGGCGGTGTGGATCCTGGTCGCGATGGCAGCGGGCCTCGGTCTGGGACGTCTCGTTCCCGGTCTCGGGGACGCGCTGGCCAAGGTCACCGTCACTGGTGTCTCACTGCCCATCGCCCTCGGCCTGTTGGTGATGATGTACCCGGTGCTGGCCAAGGTCCGCTACGACCGCCTCGACACCGTCACCCGCGACCGCCGCCTCCTGCTGCCCTCACTGCTGTTGAACTGGGTGTTCGGCCCGGTACTGATGTTCGCCCTTGCCTGGATCTTTCTGCCCGACCTGCCCGAGTACCGCACCGGCCTGATCATCGTCGGGCTCGCGCGCTGCATCGCCATGGTCATCATCTGGAACGACCTCGCCTGCGGTGACCGCGAAGCCGCCGCCGTCCTGGTGGCCCTCAACTCGGTGTTCCAAGTCCTGGCGTTCAGCCTGCTCGGCTGGTTGTACCTGTCCGTACTGCCCGGGTGGCTGGGACTCGAACAGGCCACCCTGGACGTGTCGGTGTGGGAGATCGCCCGCAGCGTCCTGATCTTCCTGGGCATCCCGCTGCTGGCCGGGTTCCTGACCCGCCGTCTCGGCGAGAAGGCCAAGGGGCGCACCTGGTACGAGACCGTGCTGACTCCCCGGATCGGACCGTTCGCCTTGTACGGACTGTTGTTCACTATCGTGGTGCTCTTCGCCCTCCAGGGTGACGCGATCACCTCTCAGCCCCTCGACGTCGCCCGGATCGCGCTGCCACTGCTCGTGTACTTCGCCGTCATGTGGGCCGGATCCATGGCCCTGGGCAGGGCTGTTGGGCTCGGCTATCCGAAGGCGGCGACGCTGGCGTTCACCGCTGCGGGCAACAATTTCGAGCTGGCCATCGCGGTCGCCATCGCCACCTTCGGAGCCGCCAGCGGCCAGGCACTCGCCGGAGTCGTCGGCCCCCTGATCGAGGTTCCTGTCCTCATCGGCCTCGTCTACGTGGCGCTCGCCGCCCGCCGCTACTTCCCCAACTCCACTGTTACGGCAGCCGAATCGGAAGGCGCTGCCCGTGTCTGACGCCACCAGGCCCTCGGTCCTTTTCGTCTGCGTCCACAACGCCGGACGCTCCCAGATGGCCGCCGCATTCCTTACCCACCTCGCCGGTGATCGCATCGAGGTCCGCTCCGCCGGATCCCTGCCCGCTGACCGGGTCAACCCGGCCGTCATCGAAGCCATGGCCGAAGTCGGCATCGACATCACCGCGGCCACACCCAAGGCCCTTACCAACGAGACCGTGCAGGCATCCGACTACGTCATCACCATGGGATGCGGGGATGCCTGCCCGGTCTTCCCCGGCAAGACCTACCTCGACTGGCAGCTCGACGACCCCGCGGGCAGGGATGTCGAAGCGGTCCGCCCGATCCGCGATCAGGTCAAGCAGCATGTCGAGGTACTGATCGCCGGGATCGCGGCATAACCGGCTCTCTGCGTACTCATGCTTGGGCGCTCATGCTTGGGGGAGTGCCGCAGAACCGGACCAACGCCTCTCCGTGCCACCGTCATGAGCGAGGCGGTGTCGGAACTGCCTCCCGTGACCGCGAGCGATCCGTTCGGCATCACCGCCTCCCGCCCGCGACGGTGCAGGCAGATGCATTCCTCTCGCTGCGTAGACTCGGCTCGTGTGTGTGATGTCCGCACGCACACGTACAGTGCCTGTTCGATCGAAGGGCTGAGTGTGACCGACCGGCCTGAGGTTGTGTGTATCTGCGGCTCAACCCGGTTCGTGGACGAGATGCGTGCGGCGAATCGGGAGCTGACCCTCGCCGGGGTCATCGTCCTCGCACCAGGCGAAGCAGACGAGTCGATCACCAACGAGCAGAAGACCGCGCTGGGCGCTCTCCACCTGCGCAAGATCGACTTGGCTGACCGGGTTCTGGTCGTCAATCCCGGCGGGTATATCGGTGAGTCCACGAGCAGGGAAATCGCCTACGCCCGCGCCGCCGGCAAGCCGATCTCGTTCACCGATGCCCCTGACCGGTAGGCCCTTCGTGGTGTGCGCGAGCGACGAGCATCGAGCAACACGACCTCCCCGAAGACATCGAGGAGGCCCGCGTAATCCTGGGCGAGGACAAGCTCGCCCTGCCGGTACTGACCGTCAACGGTGAGCGCGGCATTCCTGCCGCGCAGACTGCCGGAAGCGTGGCACGTGTGGCCGACCCCTCCCGCTTCGAGCTGGACCTCGCTCCCGGTAGCGGCCACACCCTGGGCGAGACGACCCGGCCTGGTACGCCTCCCGCCCGGACCGCTTCTTCCGCAGCTGACGCCCAACACCGACAGCGCCGCACGGGCAGACCGGGCGCTGGGGGTTGGGCGCGCCCGGTCTCGCTCGCCAGAGACACCTGCGCCCTGACATGGGGCCCGCTCTGTCGGGCCGCATTGTGCTCGGGCAGTCAGGCACGTTCCTGGTCGGCGGTGGATGAGCGGTCGGGGATGAGCTGGGCGGTCACGGCCCGCAGGGCGTCGGCGAGAACAGGTGCGGAGCCCTCGGGCAGGTGATCGAGGAAACGCCGGCGCGCACTGGCCTGGTGTGCGGTGCGGGCGCTCTCCCAACAGGACAGGCCCGCAGCCGTGAGGACGGTGACATTGCCGCGTCCGTCGTTGCTGTCCCGTTCCTTGTCCACCAGTGACTTCGCTGTCAGCGCGGTGACGAGCCGGGTGATCCGACTGGGGGTGAGCCCCGTGCGTACTGCGATCTCCGACATGCGCAGTCGGTGCCCCGGTGCATCGTTCAGCACGCTGAGGACGGAGAACTCCGTCAGCGGCAGGGGCGTTGCCTGCAGCATGTCCTCCTCCAGCAGGCGAGGCAGGGCATGGACCAGACGTCCCAGCTCACGCCAGACCTCCGACTCCTGCTCCGACAGCGCCGAATCCGTCGCCTCAGTGGACTTTGTCATGCCTCCAGTTTGCCATGTCCTTGCTTGGGCAAGTTAACCTGCCTAGGTGCTTGCCTGAACAAGTAACCTGTCTGTGAGAACGGAAATCCCCATGAAGATCCTCGTCCTCGGCGCCACCGGATACGCCGGCTTCCACATCTCCCGAGCCCTGCGCCAGGACGGCCACACCGTCCGCGGCCTCACCCGCGATGCCACCAGCAACCGGGCCAGGGAACTTCTCGTCGAGGAGGTCCGCCCCGTCGAAGGGCTGATGTCCGACCCCGAGACTTACCGGGCGGCCCTGGAGGACGCTGACGCCGTCGTGTGCGCCGCCCTCGACATGAGCGACCCGCTCGGCAGCGACCGGCTCCTCTTCCGCACGCTCCGCGAAGTGCAGGCGCGCACCGGGCGCAGCCGCCACCTGGTCTTCACCACCGGCATCACCTTCCTCACCACCACCGGCGACGTCTGGGACGAGCGGACCCCCGCCGACCCCGGCAACCCGCTCCACCTGCGCGCCCAGGCCGAACAGGACCTCGCGGACAGCGGCCTGCCCCACACCGTGCTGCGCCCGACTTTCATCTACGGCGGCAGCGGCCGCACTTCGAAGTCCGCTCAGTGGTTCGCCGCCGCCCGCACAGGGGAGCCCGTCTTCTACGGCGACTCCACCAAGCGGTACACCTGGGTTCACGTCGACGATCTCGCCGCTGCCTACGTCGCCGTTCTGCGGCGGCCCGACGCGTTCGATGGCGAGGTCTTCATGCTCGGCGACGAGCACCAGCCCACGCTCCTTGATGTCCAACGGGCATGCCTGAACGCTGCCGGCTACACCGGAGACATCGTCTTCCAGAGTGCGGAAGAGGGCGGCATGCTGGAGAGCTGCGCCGACCGCGACGAACTCGTCGACAGCACCAAGGCGCGCACTTTGCTCGGCTGGCAGCCGCGTCACCCCGGCATCCTGGAGGACACCCTCACCTATTACGCCGCATGGGATCGAGCACAGTCGCCGAACTGACCCACACGCCCGTCGGCCTCGAGGTCACGTACGTCAAGCTCCAGTTGAGGTGGAAGGCGTCGGCCAGAAGCGTGGCCTGGACGTCGCGGAGGCCCCGGGCCCCGGGCAAGACGGTCAGGAGGCCCGGGCCCTGGGCAAGACGGTCAGGAACGGTCCCAGGACCGCACACGGGTGATCTTCATCGCGCGGTTGGCTGCTTCGCTTCCTCAGCCGGGACGACCTCCATGTCCATCAGAGGGGCGTACTGCTGGCCGGCGTAGCAGTCGGTGTCGTGAAGGCTTCCCTGGGCGGTGGGCCGGGGGAGGGAAACCTTGACGGCCAGGGCCAGGGGGTGGTTGACGACGCGGATGTCCTTGGGGTCGGTGTCGTAGAGAGTGGCGAAGAGGTGTTCGTTGAGGAAGCCGGTGGCGACGAGGGCGTCGTAGGCGTATTGGTCGTGGCACATGAAGTCGAAGGTGAGGGTGAAGGGGCCGGCGTTCTTGGAGCGGACCAGGGAGCAGTAGTCGAGCAGGGTGGTCATGGGGTCAGAGCTCCTCGGTGGTGGTGCGGAAGAGTTCGGTGGGGGTGATGCCGGTGGCGACGTGGTTGAGGGTGAAGCGGTACAGGGGACCGCGGTCCATCTCGGGTGGCGAGTAGGGATAGGCCAGGGTCGAGACGAGTCCGTCGTACTGGGCGAGGGGCAGGTGGCTGCTGGCGTGGGCGACGAACGTGGCGATGGCGTGGGCGGTTTCCTGGTCGGGTGCGGTGACGGTGATCAGGACGCCGAGTTCGCGCGGGGCGAGCGGGTCGGGTTCGCTGCCTGCGAGGACCGTGCCGGTGCCGTAGAGGCGGTAGTCGATGTCGATGTCGGCGGGGTCGACGGTGCCGTTGAAGACGTCGCGGATCTTGGCGTCGAAGTACTGCTTGGCCATCGGCAGTAGCTTGGGCAGCGCGTCGATGACGATGCGGTCGCGGACTCCTCCGATGATGACGGTCTGGTGGCCGACGAGTTGGGAGCCTTCGAGTTTGTTGGTGTAGCCGTCGGCGGGGAGGTAGCGGGCGCCGCGCACGCGGACGGTCTGTTCGTCGACCGTCTCGTAGGTGGCGTCGGTGGTGTCCAGGACACCGGAGGGCTCGGCGATGTGGAACGGATCGGCGTTCTCGTAAAGAGTGTGCGCGGCGACCGAACGTGGCGTCAGGCGGCTGCCGGTGGCCAGGGTGGTGACGTCGAAGTGGTCGTCGCGCAGTGTGACGAGGAGTCCGTTGGCGGAGGGCGGGATGGCGCAGGCGGCGCCGCATTCGATGGTCTTGGCCATGTGCCAGGTCAGGCCGGCATCGGCGCCCCGAAGGTGGGGCAGGGCGGCGAACAGAGCGGTGTCGCTGGCCCGGCCGGCGAGGATGACGTCGCAGCCGGCCCCGAGGGCTTCCTGGATGGGTTCGACGCCCATCATTGCGACGGTGTGGCTGCTCTCGAACAAGTCCCGGTCGATTTCCGGTGCGTTGGCCAGCGGCTGGATCCGGCCGGCGTCGTAGAGGGCCTGGAGACGGTCGGCGGGCTGGTCGGAGTAGATCAGTGCGAGTGTGAAGTGCAGGTTCTCCTCGGCTGCCAGGGTGCGGGCGATGCCCGCGACCCAGTCGACCCCGGAGTCCCGGCCGGAGGTGCCGCAGGAGCCGACGATCAGCGGTACGCCGAGCCGGTCCCGGGCTTGGAGCAGCAGGCGCAGGTCGCGGGTGACGGCCTGGGCGGAGAGCTTCGGGGTGCCGGATCCGAGGGCGGCGGGGCCGGAGTCGGTGGACCCGGCGTCGCAGGCGATCACGTCCGGGCGGGCGGCGACGCCGCGTTCGAAGGCGTCGGCGTCGAATCCGGCGCCGAGGGCTCCGGTGGGGGCCAGGATGCGCAGTTCCATGGGGTGGTGCCTTTCCGGTGTGCGTTGTGCGGCAGCGTGTCGAAGGGTCAGGCGGCCGGACGTTCGGGGGCGCGGCGGGCCAGGCGGGTGAAGACGGCGAAGGTGACGCAGGCGAAGACGGCGGCGTTCAGGAGCATGTAGCGCCAGCTGGTGAAGTCGATCGTGGTGCCGAGGATGGCCGGGCCGAGTGCCATGCCGGAGGCGGAGGCGATCGTGTAGAGGGCGGTATAGGTGCCCAGCACCTTCTGGGTCGGGGCCAGGTTCCACAGTGCGACCAGGGCGTTGACCGCGAACGAGGCGTACCCGAGGGACGAGAGGATCATCGACGCGATCGTGCCGGGCACGCTGGGCCAGGCGAAGCCGACGAGCAGTCCGGCGATGAAGAGGGCCACGCCGTAGCGAATGGCGCGCAGTTGGCCGAGCCGGTTGGAGAGGTAGGCGATCGGCAGTACGCACAGGAGGAAGGCGACGGCACCGGGCAGGGACAGGCCCCCGGCCTCGCCGCGGGTCAGACCGAGGACCTGTGTGCCGTAGGGGGTCATGAGGGAGCGCAGTGCGGACCACATGCCGGCGAAGCAGAAGATCCCGATCATCAGCAGCAGGGTGGGGCTGGAGGGCGAGCGCAGCGCGTCTTTGAGTACGGCCCAGGGGGTGGTGAACTCGGGTTCGTTCTCGGTGTGTTCCTCGGGCAGCAGCGTGTCGCTGTGGCGGCGACCCAGGAAGGCCCAGGAGAGCCCCAGCATGATGAGCATCAGGAGCGGGGGGATGGCAAAGGCGAGGTGCAGGCTGCGGTCGACGACGAGGAGGCTGATCAGTGAGGAGACGACGATGGTCAGGCTGACGCCGGCTTTGATGAAGCCCTGGGCCTTGCTGCGGTGGCCCGGTATGACGTAGTCGGAGATGAGGGTCTCGGTGACGCCCTTGAACGCGTTGGCGATCGCCGCGAACCCCACCACGCAGACCAGCAGCGCCGGCAGGTTCGTGGCCCAGGGGATGAGGGCGAACGGCACGCTGGCGATCACTGCGCCGATCAGCACGATGGGCCACCGGCCGGTGCGGCGGCGGGCGAGTCTGTCGGAGAAGAACCCGACCGAGGGCTGGGTGAAGATTCCCCAGGAGTGGTCCAGGCCCATGATCAGGCCGATCACGCCGGCGGAGGAGAAGTAGTGGCGCAGCTGTTCGGGGACCTGGGCGTCGTAGAAGTTCCAGACCGACTCCTGGGCGAAGACGGCCAGGGCCACCCACAGCACGGCGCTGCGGTTGATGCGCTCGCTCATGGAGTGTGGTGCAGTCGGGGCCGCGGCGGCGGCAGGAAGGGAATCGGACGTCATCACGGCTCCTGTGCTACATGCTATAGCAATGGGTATACCAGTACCGTCGGGCGCGTGCCGACGGTAGGTAACGGACAGGCAGCTGGAGAGAGGGGCGGGGGTGGGTCAGGTGCTGGAGAGCTGGACCAGCGCGGCGCGGTGGTGCCGTGTGGCGAGCTCCTCGGCAAGATCCTCGTCCCGCTCGAGCAGGGCGTGCAGCAGTTCGCGGTGCTCGCGGTAGCGAGCGCGGAAGGCTTCGCCTCGCCCGGGCACGATCTTCATGGTGAGGTCGAGCCGTTCCTCGTCGCTGAACGCGCGGGCCTGGGCCAGCAGGCCCTCCAGGACGGGGTTGGCGACGCACGCCTCCACCTGGTGGTGGAAGAGGCGCAGCTTGCGGAAGACGGCCGTCAGCTGCTCGGCGACGTCGGCCTCCGGCCCCTGCTCGGCCACGGCCTTCTCGATGCCGGCCACGATCAGGTCGGTCTGCGTGAGCAGCGAGACCAGGCCGGTGAGCTGCTCGGCGGTGGCGTTGCGGGCGGCCAGGCGGGCCATGAGTGCGGACAGTCGGACCTCGGCCTCCACGATCTCGGAGCGGGCCGCCCCGGAGTGGTCGGCGATCCGCAGGGAGCGTGGGCCGGCCCGTTCGACGACTTTCTCGTGCACCAGCTGGCGCAGCGCCTCACGGATCGGGGTGGGGCTGACTCCGAGCCGGGCCGCCAGATCACGTTCGGTGATCTTCTCGCCCGGCCGCAGGACGCCCTCACGGATCGCCGACCGCAGCCGCCGGTAGGCCTGGTCGGCCAGTGACGTGGTCTCCATCGGTCCGAGGGCGTCAGTGCTCATGCGACCAGAATGGCTCCTGCTATAGCAAACAGTCAATGGTTGCCGTGGGAATCGTCTGCCTCTGCCCGGCGGGACGAGACCCGGCTGGGGGTGGGCGTTATCCGGCGGGGCGGCAGGGTGGCGTTTCCGGAGCCTCTTCGTGCGGGTTCTTCAATAGGGGCAGCAGGACGCGATCCACCAGCCGCTCCTGCTCGTCACGACCGGGCACGCTGCCCGTGAGGAGAGCATCGAAGAGCAGCTGGCCCAGGGTGAGCTTGAGGCACGCGGGGACGTCTGCGTTCCGGCGCAGCTCCCCGCGCCCGGCGGCCTGCTCCGCGATCGCCGCGCCGACCTCGAGGCTCGCGTGCTCCATCTGGGAACGGGCCGCATCGCGCAGGCCCGGGTGGTCGCGCACGGCTTCCACCAGGCTCACCAGCGATACCCCGTTCCTGCCGCGCAGGGCAGCGGCCATCTCGTGCGTCGTGGCAAGCAGGTCCTGGCGCAGGCTGCCGGTGTCGGGGGCGAGCACGGCGCGTCCCTCCGACTGCCGCCGCAGCGCTTCGGCGACCATCTCGTCCTTGGTCTTCCACTTGCCGTAGATCGTCGCCTTCGACGCGCGTGCGCGGGCCGCCACGGCGTCCACCGTCAGTGCTTCGAATCCCGCCTCGGCCACCAACTCCAGGGCGACGGCCAGGATCGCGTTCTCGCGGGCGCGGCCCCGCTTCGGTGAGCCGGGAGATGCGGCGCCCTCGGCGGGCGGGGCGGAGGAGGAGTTGGTGGGAGACACGCGATCAGCTTACGGCCGACGGCGGGCGGAGGGTTGGCGCCTCGCGGAAATAGTGAACGGTGTCGTACAGTTCTATCGAGCGAGGTTCTGTACGCAATCGTACAGAAGGCTCCGTGGCTTGCAGCCACCCCGTTCCGATCTGTCTCTTCCTGGAAGGCACCACCATGACCACCCCTTTTGACCCCATCAAGGTCGGCCCCTACGAGCTGAAGAACCGCATAGCGATGGCTCCGATGACGCGCAGCCGCGCTTACGGCCCTGACCGCAGCCCCTCCCCAATGGCCGCGGAGTACTACGCCCAGCGGGCGAGTGCCGGACTGATCATCACCGAGGGCACCCAGCCCAACGTCATCGGCCAGGGCTACCCCTTCACCCCCGGCCTGCACAGCGCCACACAGGTGCAGGCCTGGCGCCAGGTCACCGACGCCGTTCACACCAAGGGCGGCGTGATCTTCGCCCAGATCATGCACACCGGCCGCATCGGCCACCCGGCCAACTACGACACACCCCTCACCCCCACCGGCCCTTCCGCCGTCCAGGCTGCCGGGCAGACCTTCACCCCCGCGGGCATGCAGGACTTCGTCGTCCCCACCGAGATGACCGCCGGCGACATCCGCCGGACCGTCCAGGACTTCGCCGCCGCGGCGCGTAACGCGATCGACGCCGGATTCGACGGTGTGGAGATTCACGGCGCGAACGGGTACCTCCTGCAGCAATTCCTGTCCACCAACGCCAACACCCGCTCCGACGAATGGGGCGGCAGCCCCCATAACCGCATCCGCTTCACCACCGAAGTCGTGGAGGCCGTCGCCGCTGCGATCGGCGCGAGCCGGACCGGACTGCGCATCTCCCCGGCGAACCCGTTCAACGACATCGTCGAGGACGACTACACCCAGACCTACCCCCTGCTCGTGGAAGCCCTCGATCCTCTGGGCCTGGCCTACCTCCACGTCATGGAAACCACCGCGCCCGACCTCACACCCCTCCTGCGTGAGCAGTGGAACGGCGTTTTCATACTCAACCCCGCCACCCCCGGTTCGCGCACCGGCGCCGAGCAACTGCCCCTCATCGAGGGCGGCGCGGCCGACATCCTCACCTTCGGACAGCTCTTCATGGCCAACGCTGACCTCCCGCACCGCCTCGCCACCCGAGCACCCCTCAACGAAGCCGACATGAGCAAGGCGTACGGAGGAGACGCCAGCGGCTACACCGACTACCCCGCCCTCGACAACAGCTGAACCCGCTGGGGAGAAGTGGGTCCCGGACTGGCGAGCGGCTCACTCAGACACCCCGCCCGCCCTCCGCTCCCCGGGGCAGTTGCCGCGGGGAGCGTCCAGGTGACCGCCATGCCGGTGAGGTGGACCGGGGCGTCGATGATGTCGAACTGGTCGGAGCGGTCGCCGTCGGTGACCATGCCTCACACGATGCACCGGGCCCACATGTCCGACCGGGCTCTGGGTGACGAGCTGCCCGGGGTGTCACGTCCGACCGGGGTTCTCCACCAGTCGACGGTGGAGCTCTGTCGTCATGGCGTGGATTGCCCGGGTCAGTTCTGTGTTCGTCTTGAGTTCCAGCTCTTGCTCGACGAAGTCGTGGTCGGCCTTTGCCTGTTGGAACTCCGCCTGCCGGTTTTGGCCGATCATGACGAACGTCGACAGGAAAATGGCTTCCAGGGACACGACCAGGGTCAGTGTGGGCCATGGGTCGGACTCCACGAACAGCATCCAGAGCAGGAAGCCGATCGCGTGGAGGTAGACGAAGGTCATCGAGCCGGCGAACTTGGTGATCGCGTCAGCGATGCGGAGCTGAGCGTCGCTCGCCCGCCGGGACCGGTGCGCGGCCACCACGGGATGGTGCCGGTGCGGGACCGTTTCGCGGTGGGTCATCTGGATACGCCTGCTTCCTCGGAGGTCCGGTGCTGAGCGTGGAGGGGTGCATGGTGCCACTCCCACGGCTCCGGGACGAGGCGGGTCGCCGGAACGTGATGACCACATCGGCTTCTCCGCACGGTTTCCGTAGTCGACCGGCCCTCTATTAGGGCCGGTTGGGCCCCGAAGCAGCCCTCCGGCCCAGGGCAGAACGTGAGCCGGGGCGGGAGAGTGAAGAGGCCACCGCACTCGCAGTGGCGGTGCAGGCAGACGAGGTCGCTATGACGGTTCACGGTCATTCGAGAGGGCGAGCCGCGCCGCGGTTCCTTTCACGTAGTAGGACTCGGTCTTCGGCCGCGCAGACGCAGCTCGCCGCCCGGGACACGGAGTCGGTGACCGTGTTCGCGGGGGTGTTCGCGGGAGTACGGATCCTCACCGGGTTCGTCTTTCTCTGGGCGTTCCTCGACAAGACCTTCGGGTGGAGCTATGCGACGCCTTCCGGGAAGGGCTGGATCGATGGCGGATCGCCGACCAAGGGTTTCCTGGGAGCAGTGGCCGTAGGACCGTTGCAGTCCACGTTCCACGGCATGGCGGGTGACGTCTGGGTTGACTGGCTCTTCATGCTGGGGCTGTTGGCCATCGGCATTGCCGTGACGTCAGGGGTGGTGCTGCGGTTGGCCGCGGTGGCAGGCACCGTGATGATGGCGTTGATGTGGGCGGGCGAGTGGCCGCCGGCCCAGCACCTGTCCACCGGTGCGCCGAGCATGTCGTCCAATCCCGTGGTCGACTATCACGTGGTGTACGCCGCGATCCTCATCGCGCTCGCCGTCGGGCATGCCGGTCGCGTGTGGGGGTTGGGCCGTCGCTGGGAACGTATGGCGTTCGTGCGTGACAACCGCTGGCTCGGCTGAGAGGGCGGCCATGATGCGACACAGCAGGATCGGTTACGTGATGACGGGCGACGTCGTGTGCGCCGAGGTCGACACCCCGTTCAAGGAACTGGCACGGCTGCTGGCGTACCACCGGATCAGCGCTCTGCCCGTGGTGGACAGCGACGACCGGGTCCTGGGCGTGGTCTCCGGCAGCGACTTGATGCGCGATCAGACGGCTGAGACGCCGTCCCCGCAGACGGGGCCGAGGTCGCAGGAGCAGACCGAAGGAACCCCTGAACAGGACGGGGGCTCCGCAGGCCCGGACCATTCGGCCGGTCAGTTGATGTCCAGGCCCGCCATCACGGTGCACGCGGAGGACACGGTCGCCGCCGGTGCCCGGGTGATGGCGCGGCACAGCGTGGAGCGGCTGCCGGTCGTCGACGTGGAGGACCGTCTCATCGGCATCGTGACCCGGCGGGACCTGTTGCAGCTCTTCCTGAGGCCGGACGCCCACCTGCACCACGATGTCGTGGAGGAGGTTCTGGTCGGGGCCTTGCGCCTGCCGCCGACGGCAGTTGCTGTCGCTGTGCACGAGGGCGTGGTCAGGCTCACCGGCGAGGTGGAGAGGCGTATCGAGGCCACGGTCGCTCAGCGGATGACCGGGCAGATCGACGGCGTCGTCGACGTCGTATGCGAGTTGACCTGGCGTATCGACGACAGCGTGAGTGACGCGGTGGAGGAGGAACTCGAGCACGTCGCGGATGCCTGGATCCACAAACTCTGAGGACGAGGGGCCGGCCATGGCACCGCAAGTGCTCGTTGCGTACGGAACGAAGAACGGTTCGACTCAGGAAATAGCGCAGGCCATCGGTGACGCCCTGCGCGCTCACGGGATGGGGGCCGAGGTGCTGGCCGCGTCCGAGGTCAGCACTGTGGGTCGGTACGGCGTGGTGGTGCTGGGCGGGGCGCTGTACAGGGGCCGTTGGCACGGTGACGCCGTTCGGTTCGCGCGTCGGCACGGCGCTGCGCTGTGGGACCGGACGGTGTGGTTGTTCAGCAGCGGGCCGCTCGACGCATCGGCCGGTGAGCGGGAGATCCTGCCGGTGCGGGGCGCCCGGCGGGCGCTGGTGCGTCTCGACGCCCGGGAGCACGTGACCTTCGGCGGCCGGCTCGAGGCCGGGGTGCCGGGCCGTATGGCGCGGATGATCGTCGAGTCCGGGCGCGGCGGGGACTTCCGGGACTTCGCCCGCATCTCGGCGTGGGCCACGAAGATCGCGCACGAGGCTGCTGCGGACGTGCAGGCGTGATGACAAGGGCACGAAGCAGGGTGGCGTGGGCAAGCTTCACGTGGCAGAGCGCACCGTTCGGCGAGCATTCCATGTTTGAGGGGGGCGGCCCATGTCTGCCGTGAGCACGCTCCTCAGCGGCCTCGGTGCGGAGCATCGTGACCGGTTGCAGGATCTTGCGCGCGAAGTGACCTTTGCGGCGCGTGTGCGTCTGTTCAACGAGGGGCAGCACGCCGACCGGTTCTGGATTCTCCGCTCCGGTGCGGTCGCCCTCGACCTGCACGTTCCCGGACGGAACCCGGCCGTCATCGAGACTCTGGGACCGGGCCGTCTTGTCGGCGTGTCCTGGCTGATTGCGCCGTACACCTGGCAGTTGGGGGCGAGTGCAGTGCGGACGGTGAGCGCCGCGGAGTTCGACGCTGTCGCGGTGCGCAGTAGGTGCCGCAGCGACCCGGAGCTCGGTGCGGCCGTGGCTCTGTGGACGGCACAGGTGCTACATCGTCGGCTGCACGCGTCCAGAGTGCGCCTGCTGGATCTGTACGGTCCGGCTGGCAGCGGGCCGTTGCGCTGACCGCCGGCGGGCCAGGAGGGTCCGTCGAGATGACACCGGAGGGTGTTATGGGTGAGGAACGTGCTTTCTCAGCTGAGTCCCCGATCCGGGTCTTCCTGCTCGATGATCACGAAGTCGTTCGGCGTGGGGTGCGCGATCTGCTCGACTCGGAGCCGGACATCGCCGTGGTGGGGGAGGCGGAATCCGGCTCGCAGGCGCTGGTGCGCTGTCCTGCCCTGCGGCCGGATGCCGCGGTACTGGACATCCGGCTCTCGGATGGCGACGGCATCACGGTCTGTCGTGAACTGCGCAACCGCATGCCTGGGTTGGCCTGTCTGATGCTGACGTCGTTCGATGACGACGATGCTCTGTTGGACGCGATCATGGCTGGTGCCGCCGGGTACGTTCTGAAGCAGATCAACGGTTCCGACCTGGTCACGGCGGTGCGGACGGTGGCGTCGGGTGAGTCGATGCTCGATCACGCGACCACCGGTCGACTGATGAGCCGGCTTCGGGGATCTGCTGAGCCGGTAGACGCAGATCCGAGTGTGCTGGGTGACCTGGGTCCGCGTGAAGGCCTGGTACTGGAACTGATCGGGGAGGGCTTGACCAATCGGCAGATCGGCAAGCGGCTCCTCCTGTCGGAGCAGACGGTCAAGAGTGCTGTTTCCCGGCTCCTGGCGAAGCTCGGGGTCCAGCGACGCGTACAGGCGGCTGTCCTTGTCGCCCGGGGGAGCCCGGTGTCCAACGCGGACACGTGAGATTCGCTCCGTGCTGTCACTGGGCGGGGAGTGGGGCGGTCCAACTCAGCTGAGTTCCCCCTTCGGACGAGGTGGTCACGGTGAGTGCACCTCCCGCCTTCTGCGCTCGCTCGTTGAGGTTGCGCAGCCCGCCACGGTGTCCGCCGGTGGTGATGCCGACGCCGTCGTCCGTGACCGTGAGGGTGAGCCGCTCCTTACGGACGACGAGTGTGATGTCGGTGGACGAGGCGTGTGCATGGCGGGCCACGTTGGAGAGCGCCTCGCTGAGCACGGCCACGACCGTGTCCGCCATTGCTCGTGGCACGTCGGTGTCGAGGAGGCCCTCCATGAGCAGGGACGGCGTGAACCCCAGGGTGGCAACCGCTTCTTCCGCCGTCCTGGAGGTGCGGGCCCGCAGACCGTCCGCGAGGGCGCGGGGGTCGTGGGCGCGTAATCCGAAGACCGTGGAGCGGATGATGCGGATGGTCGTGTCGAGATCGTCGACCGCCCGGCCGATCCGCTCACTGGCCTGGGGGTGATCGACGAAGCGCTGGGTGCTCTGCAGCGTCATTCCTATGGCGAACAGTCGTTGGATCGCGAGGTCGTGGAGGTCACGTGCGATGCGGTCTCGGTCCTCGATCAGACTCACCTCCTCGGCGGCCCTGCGGCGCTCCGCGAGCTCCAGCGCGAGGGCGGCCTGGCCTGCGAAGCCGGGTAGCGGAGCGATCTCTTCCGGGGGGAAGGGCGGACGTCCCGCGCTCCGGGCGAGTACGAGTACTCCGCGGTCACCGTGGCTGGTGCTCAGGGGTACGGCGATGGCGGCTCCGAGCCCGTTCCAGCGTTCCCGACGACAGGTGATGCGTGGATCACGTGCCACGTCGGAGCAGGCGATCAACTGCTGTGCGGTCAGGGCCACTCCGCTCAGGGTGCCGGCACGTGGACGTCCCGGACCGCGATGCAGTGCGGCGCTCTGTCCGAGGGCGAGGGCTCCGTGCAGTTCCTGCGTTCGCGTCGAGACGAGGTCGATGACAGCGAGGTCGGCCGAGGTGATGTCCTGCGCCTGGTGGAGCATGAGCTCCAGGACTTGGGTCTCCGAAGCGCCGGAGAGCAGACTACTGGTGAGCTCGGCTCCGGCCGTGAGCCAGCGTTCACGGCCCCTGGCCCCGGCCTGCATGAGGGCGTTGTCGACGTCCTGTGCAACAGGCATGGCGGGCGGGGCAAAGAGGGGATCGTCTTCGCCGGCGATGCCCACTCCGCCAGGTTTGTGTGCGGAACAATCCTGGCTGGAGGTCCCATCTGGCGCTCCGAGGGGGCGCTTTCGCGGACGTGCGGGCGGAGTTGGACCCTCGGGTCCCGCAAGCTGTTTCTTTAGCCGGGGGCGTAGGACGTGCTCGGGCTGCTCGTAGGTCACTACTGTCTCCGCTCCGATGACGACGCGCCGTGCTGTGCACCCGCCGGGGGTACTGGGCGCCACTCAGAGCTGATGCTGCGCGTCGTGGCAGGTGAAGCACGTGAGGCGGCGGGCCGATTGCTTGAGGGTGGACAGGCCCATGCCTTCGTGCCGGTGGACATCTTGGGCGGTGACCCTGATGTGATCGGGGCAGAGCCCGGCACCGCAGGTGTGGCAGGAGGCGGTGGCTGGGGTGGCCCTTCCCTCTTGGTGACAGTCGTAGCAGTTCATGAATCCTTCTGCGCTCCGGGACGTTGGCGGATGCTGTGAGGTGCGGAGGTACGTCGGCTGGGGCGAAGTCCTGAACCAGCGGCGCACTCCAACAGGGGGCGAAGTCGGTGTCCTGGATCAGGGATGCGATCCCCGGGTGGGCGAGGGAGACGACTGGGGCGGTGCAGCCCTCCCGGGGCAGTGCGCCTCGTCACCTGGCGTGCCGTTGCGACTTCTGTAGACGGCGGTGCGCCCTCGCTGAGTGGCTGGGTGCTGGACGGCGCGGGCGGCGGCTCTGCGGTGGGTCCGTGGGGCTCCTTCGGTGGGAACAACAGGTCTTCCCACCAGGACAGGCCCATCATCGTGCCGAGCAGGGCAAGCGGGAGCACTGCCGGAAGCAGAAGTACGTACATGGGCGCCGCCACGGCTGCGATGGCCTCGCACAGGAAATGAGGCAGGAAGAACTGCCTCGGGGACGCACCGGAAGGATCAGGGACACGGTGCGCAAGGAACGCCTTGCGGGTCCTGTGAAGTGTGTCCGCCGTGCTTCGGTGCGACGTTGCGGTGAATGCGGTACGGCCGGGGACCGGGGCGGCACTGTCGACATTATCCCTGGCGCGGTGCTTTGCACAGGGCCGGACATCAACAGCCCTCCGAGATCAGGGCCGTCCGGCACCTGTACGTAGCCGGAGGAGCTCCTAGGGTGGGACGAGAGGCTCTGCTCCTTCGTAGGCAGGGCTCACCACTCCGTTCCGAGCGGCACATCGTGCAAAGCGGCGCCCTGGACCGAGGCAGCCCGAGACAGAACGCCGAACCTGCAGGAAGCAGAGCTGCGGGGTTCGGGCGATGGGGTCTGCCGGGCGGTCCATCGAGGGAGTGTGGCGATGCTTGAGCCCCATCACAAATGGGCCAGTTATCTCGGTGCGCGGGAAGTGGCCGCACTCGACGCGCACTGGCGGGCGGCGAACTATCTCGCGGTCGGCCAGATCTATCTGATGGCCAACCCTCTGCTCGACGAGTCCCTGCGCCCGGAGCACATCAAGCCGCGGCTGCTCGGGCACTGGGGAACCTCTCCCGGGCTCAATCTCGTGTACACCCACCTGAACCGTGTGATCCGCGATCACGGCAAGGAGGTTCTCTGCGTCTGGGGCCCCGGCCACGGAGGGCCTGCGGTGCTCGCCAACTCCTGGCTCGAAGGCACGTACTCGCAGACGTATCCCGATGTGCCCCGGGACGCGGAAGGCATGGCGCGCCTGTTTCGGCAGTTCTCCTTCCCGGGCGGAGTGCCCAGCCACGTCGCGCCCCAGACGCCCGGCTCGATCCACGAGGGCGGTGAGCTCGGCTACTCGCTCTCCCACGCCTACGGAGCCGCCTTCGACAATCCCGATCTGCTGGTCGCCTGTGTGATCGGCGACGGTGAGGCGGAGACCGGACCGCTGGCCGCGTCCTGGCACTCCAACAAGTTCCTCGACCCGGTCCACGACGGCGCGGTCCTGCCGATCCTGCACCTCAACGGTTACAAAATTGCCAACCCGGCGGTGCTGGCGCGGCTGCCTGACTACGAACTCGACGACCTGCTGCGCGGGTTGGGCCATGACCCGCTCCACGTTGAGGCAGATGATCCGCTTCAGGTACACGCCGCCATGGCCCGCGCGATGGACATGGCGCTGGACCGGATCCATGCCATCCAGCAGGGCGCGAGGGAGGAAGGCGTCGTCGAGCGTCGCCGCTGGCCGATGATCGTGCTGCGGACACCCAAGGGCTGGACGGGGCCCGCGAAGGTAGACGGCGTGCCGGTCGAGGGCACCTGGCGCGCCCACCAAGTGCCGCTGGCGGGCGTGCGGGAGAACCCGGACCATTTGCGCCAGTTGGAGCGCTGGATGCATTCCTACCGTCCGCGGGAATTGTTCGACGATCGCGGACGGCCGTCTGCTCAGGTGCTGGAGTGCGTGCCGTCCGGCGTGCAGCGTATGGGGGCGAGCGTGCGCGCGAACGGCGGGCTGCTCGTGCGTGCCCTGCCGGTGCCACCGCTCGAGCACTACGCGGTGCGGGTCGACAAGCCCGGGACGACACTGCATGAACCAACCAGGGTGCTGGGCGATCTCCTGGAGACCATCATGGAGAACACGGCCAGGCGGCGTGACTTCCGTCTGCTGGGGCCCGACGAGACCGCTTCCAACCGGCTGGATTCCGTCTACCGGGCTACCGGTAAGGCGTGGCAGGCGCAGACCCTGGCAGTGGACGAGAACCTCGACCGGCACGGGCGGGTCATGGAGATCCTGTCCGAACACACCTGCCAGGGCTGGCTGGAGGGTTATCTGCTCACCGGCCGGCACGGGGTGTTCTCGTGCTACGAGGCGTTCGTCCACATCGTGGACTCGATGGTCAACCAGCACATCAAGTGGCTGCGCACCGCCCGCCGACTGCCCTGGCGGCGACCCATCGCCTCGCTCAACTACGTACTGACCTCACACGTCTGGCGCCAGGACAGCAATGGCTTCTCGCACCAGGACCCCGGCTTCATCGACCACGTCCTCAACAAGTCCCCCGAGGTGGTGCGGGTCTATCTGCCGCCGGACACCAACACCCTGCTCGCGGTGGCCGATCACGTGCTGGGATCCCGCAACTACGTCAACGTGGTCGTTGCGGGCAAGCAGCCCTGCTTCGACTGGCTGTCGCTGGAATCGGCCCGTGGCCACTGCGCCCGCGGCGCCGGAATCTGGGAGTGGGCCAGCACGGAAGACGGTGTGCGCGACCCGGACATCGTGCTGGCCTGCGCGGGCGATGTCCCTACGCTGGAGGTGCTGGCCGCGGCCCAACTGCTGCGCCGCCTGCTGCCCACGCTGGCCGTGCGGGTGGTCAACGTGGTCGACCTGGCCCGTCTCCTGCCCAGTGCGGAACACCCGCACGGCATGTCCGACACCGATTACGACGCCCTGTTCACCCCGGACAGGCCGGTCGTCTTTGCCTACCACGGCTACCCGTGGCTGATCCACCGCCTGACCTACCGGCGCACCGGCCACGCCCACCTGCACGTACGCGGCTACAAGGAAGAGGGCACCACGACCACCCCCTTCGACATGGTCGTCCGCAACGACCTTGACCGCTACCGCCTGGCCATGGACGTCATCGACCGGGTCCCCGGACTCGCGGAGCGAGCCGCCACGATCCGCCAGGAACTGACTGACACCCGGCTACGTCATCACGCCTGGATCCGCGAACATGGCACCGACTTGCCTGAGGTCGCCGACTGGGTCTGGACCGGCTGAACCCCATCCCTACGTCAGCGCACCGCCGCCACCGGTGCCGGTCAGGACGGTGCAGACGCGGCGTCGCGGGAGCGTCGCGCCGGGCGCCGCCCGGGCGGTTGGTCGGGCTCGGGGAGGCCGGGTGGTGCCGGAGGGACGGCCTCCGACCGGGGCGAGGTCAACGACACCTCCAGTGGCAGGCCGTAGTGCTGGATCTCCAAGGGGGCGCCGGAGGTCAATGCGTAGACGACCGTCTCTCCGGTGATCTCGACCCGTAGCGACCGGTCCCGGATTCGCACGGTGAACGCCAGGCGGCTGAGGGCTTCGGGAAGACGCGGGGCGAAGGAGAACACGCCATCGTGGTCCCGCATGCCGCCGAATCCGGCGACGAGCGCGGTCCAGGTGCCGGCGAGCGCGGCGATGTGAAGGCCGTCGCGGGTGTTGTGTTCCAGGTCGGACAGATCCATCATCGCCGACTCCCCGAGATAGTCGTACGCGAGCGCGAGGTGGCACGTCTCGGCGGCCAGCACGGCCTGGGTGCAGGCGGACAGTGAGGAGTCCCGGACCGTCAGGGCCTCGTAGTAGGCGAAGGCACGGGCCTTGTCGCCGTGGGAGAAGGCATCGCCGCGCAGGTGCAGGGCCAGGACCAGGTCCGCCTGTTTGAGGACCTGCTTGCGGTACAGGTCGAAGTAGGGGAAGTGCAGCATCAGCGGGTACTGCTCGGGCCCGGTCGCCGTGAAGTCCCAACGCTGGCGCCTGGTGGAGTGGGCGGACTGTTCCGGCATGGCTAGCTCTCGGCTGTGGGACACGGTCATCCGCTGCGCCGCCCTTCGCCAGGCGGCGCACTCCTCGTCGTTCACGTCCAGGAGGTCGGCTTGCGGCGGATGGCGGGTCACCGCGTCGGCGGCAGCCTCCAGGTTCCGCTGTGCCATCAGGTTGGTGTACGTGTTGTCGGAGCTGAGCGCGCTGTACTCGTCGGGTCCGGTCACGCCGTCGATGTGGAAGGCGCCGTCGGCGTCGTGGTGCCCCAGTGTCCGCCACAGTCGAGCAGTCTCGACCAGCAGCGGCAGTCCGACGTCACGGTCGAACGCGCCGTCATCGGTGGCTGCTGTGTAGCGCACCACGGCATCGGCGATGTCGGCGTTGATATGGAAGGCTGCGGTGCCGGCCGGCCAGTAGGACGAGCACTCCGCGCCGTTGATCGTCCTCCAAGGGAAGGCGGCCCCCGCCAGGCCCAGTTGCTTCGCACGGTCCCGTGCGGCCGGGAGGGTGGCGTACCGCCAGCGCAGAGCCTGCGCCACCGCTTGCGGCGCGGTGTAGGTCAGCACCGATAGGACGAAGGTCTCCGTGTCCCAGAAGCAGTGACCGTCGTAGCCGGGGCCCGTCAGGCCCTTCGCGGGGATGGCTCGCTCTTCCGCGCGGGCCCCGGCCTGCAGGACGTGGAACAGGGCGAAACGGACCGCCTGCTGGATCTCCGGGTCACCGTCCACCTCCACATCGGCCCCGGCCCAGAACCGCGCGAGATACTCCGCCTGCTCGCCGCACAGTCCGTCCCAGGTGGTACTGGTGGCTGCCGCGAGGGCCGCGTCTGCCTGGTCTTTGAGGGCGGGCAGGGAACGGACACCGGACCACCCGTGGGCGACGAACTTCTCGACGTGCAGTTGCTGGCCCGGCTCCAGCCGCGCCGAGACGGTGAGCCGGCTCAGATCGTCACTGCTCTCCGAGGACAGCACCGTGTGCGCGGGGCCCCTGACGACGTGATCCGCGGCGGCGGCGATGCGCAGGCCGCTGCGGGCCGTACGGTGGATCAGTCGGAGCCGGCCCGCGCGGGCGAAGCTCTCCTCCGCCACCAAAGGAGACTCCAGGGCGGCCGCGCTGCGGGGATCGCCATCGGTCTCCGGGAGTTGTTCGTTGGCGACGAGTTCCGACTGCAGAACGACCCGTACCGGCGAGCCGAGCGGCTCCACCGTGTAGGAAATGGCAGCCACCGACCGCTGGACGAAGGAGACGAGCCGCGTACAGCGAATGCGTACCGTGCGGCCGGCCGGGGAGGTCCATTCGACGCTGCGGTGCAACAGTCCGGTCTTGAAGTCCAGGACGCGCTCGTGCTGCCCGAGTCGTCCGTAGCGCAGGTCGAAGGGCTCGTCGTCCACCAGGAGCCGGATGACCTTTCCGTTGGTGATGTCGATCGTGCTCTGCCCGGAGGCGGGATAGCCGTATCCGGCCTCCGCGTACGGCAGCGGGTGCAGTTCGTGGACCCCGTTGAGATAGGAGCCCGGGAGACCGTGCGGCTCGCCCTCGTCGAGGTTTCCGCGCCATCCGACATGACCGTTGGAAAGGGCGAACACGGATTCGCTCTGGGCGAGTAGGTCGAGGTTGAGGCCGTTCTCCGGCAGACTCCACGGCTCGACTCGGTAGGCGGGGTGGCTGATCACGACGTGTCTTTGAGTAGTTCGGCCAGGTCATGCACCACCACGTCCGCACCGTGCTCGTGCAGCGCCGCGGCTTGGCCGGTGCGGTCCACTCCGACGACGAGGCCGAACCCGCCCGCGCGGCCGGCGTCGACTCCCGCCAGGGAATCCTCGAAGACGGCACAGCCGGAGGGGACGATACCGAGCATGCGGGCAGCGGCGAGGAAGGTGTCGGGGTGCGGTTTGCCCGCGAGGCTTCGGGCAGAGGCAATCACGGCATCGATCCTCACTTCGAAGAGATCGGCGATGTCCGCGGCGACGAGCACGTCCTGGCAGTTGGCGCTGGAGGACACCACGGCGCGACGCAGCGCCGCGCTCCGCACTGCCCGGACGTAACGAACGGAGCCGGGATACGCCTCCACGCCCCGCTCGCGGATCAGCCGGAGGAGCAGCACGTTCTTCCGGTCGCCGAGACCGCGCACCGTGTGCAGCTTGGGCACTCCGCTCGCCGCGTCCTCGGGGAGGCTGATGCCACGCGAGGCGAGGAAGCCGCGCACCCCGTCGGCGCGCGGGAGCCCGTCGACGTAGGCGTCGTAGTCATCGACCGGGTCGAAGGGACGAAACCCCACCCCCTCTTGGGCGGCCAGGAAGGCGTCGAACGTCTCCTTCCACGCCGCGGCGTGCACGACGGCTGTGCGCGTCAGGACGCCGTCCAGATCGAAGAGACAGGCACGCACGGACCGCGGCAGCCCCCAACCTGTGGGGCGCTCGTGACCTTCCCGTTCGGTAGACGGGCCCGAGTTCACAGGGCGTAGATCCGGGACAGGATCCGGTGGTGCACGGCCAGACCCGGACGTGGGTACGTCACCATCACAGGCAGGTGGTTGGGGTCACGGCCCTCCACCCAGGTGATGTCGTCGGACGTCATCGTCTGTGCGTACGCCCGGTGAGCCTTGAGCCATTCTTCGCAGCGCCTCAGTTCGTGCACATCGGACGCGGACCAGACCACGCACTGGACCCCGATCGCTCCGAGCGGGTGCGGCGCTCGGTGCCCGACGGCTCGCAGGTACAGCTGGAACCCGTCGTCATTGAACAGCAGCGCAGCGGTGGGGGTGCCCAAGTCGCTTTCCCGCAGGCCGAGGAGGGCGCGGTAGAACGTCACCGACTTCGGAAGGTCGCCCACGTGCAGGGCCACCGCTGCGAGGGACATGCCGCCCGGCGGGGCGTCCTCGGCCGTCGTCGCGTGGGCGACAGTGCCCGCAGCTGACGCATCGCGTTCCATTTCGCACCCTTCCTTGGTCCACCGGCCCGAAATCACGGGGCGCGCGTGTCACGCCGCCGTTCGAGCTTCGTCCGGCCCCGACGTCGATGGCAGGGGCCGAACAGTCCATACGTAGCCCGGTGGCGGAACTCGTCCGAGCCTGGGGAAGAGAGGGACGTTCGTCCCCTGCCCGGTTCTCCGCTGTGGCACAAGAGTGGGTTTGCGGGGCGCTGTGCGCGTTCTGCCGTGTCTGCGCGAAAGGGGCTGACAACCATGCGCCATCGCACTGTTCAGGACCTGATGACCCATACGGTCATCACGGTCCGGGCCGAAACCTCCTTCAAGGAGGTGGCTGTGAAATTGGCTGACCACGGGATCGACGCTGTTCCCGTGGTCGATGCCCGCGACTGTCCTGTCGGCGTGGTCTCGGAGACGGATCTGCTGCGTCGCGAAGCGAGTCGGCCCGACCCCCAGGGCCATCTCACCGGGTCGAGTGCACCAGCGGGGGGACAGGGCGAGAGCGCGGGCGAGCTCATGACGTCACCCGCTGTCTGTGCGCAGCCGCAATGGAATGTTGTCGAGGCCGCACGCGCTATGGACGGACACCAGGTCAAGCGTCTCCCGGTCGTCGACGAAACCGGGAAGATCGTCGGCATCATCAGTCGCGGCGACCTGCTGCGCGTCTTCCTGCGCCGTGACGCGGCGATTCGGGAGGAGATCGTGTACGACGTCCTCGACCGGACCCTCGGCATAGGGCAGCAGGCATTGCACGTTGCCGTGTCCGAGGGGGTGGCGACACTCCGCGGGAGCATCGAGCCGCCTGCCCTGCACTCTGCCGTACTGCGGCTGTGCCAGTCGGTCGACGGTGTCGTCGCGGTGCACGAACTCCCTCTCGACGCGCCCGCCGTGCGCCCTGGATCGCGCCGGTAGGTGTCGTGACCGCGCCGGCCCCTTCGTACGGGGCCGGCGCGGCGTGCTGTTCGGATCAGACGGTTTCCTTGGCTCCGTTGGGCAGAGGGCGAATCTCCGGTTTGGTCGTACCCACCGAACGGTCGGCGGAAGTGGCGGCTGCGGTCTCGCGAGCGAGGAAGGAACCGAGTTCGCCGATGGTGCTCATCAGCGGGGCGGGGAAGACGACGGTGGTGTTCTTGTCGACGCCGATCTCCACAAGGCTCTGCAGATTGCGCAGTTGGAGCGCCAAGGGGTGGGCCATCATCGTGTCCGATGCATCACCGAGGGCTGCAGCGGCCAGGGACTCCCCCTGGGCATTGATGATCTTCGCTCGCTTCTCCCGCTCGGCCTCGGCCTGACGGGCCATCGCCCGTTTCATGCTGTCGGGCAGCTGGATGTCCTTGAGCTCCACCAGCGTCACTTCCACGCCCCACTCGACCGTGGCGATGTCGAGGATCTCTCGGATATCCAGGTTGATGCGGTCGGTCTCCGACAGCGTCTCGTCCAGGGTGTGCTGACCGACCACCTTGCGCAGCGTGGTCTGCGCGATCTGGTCAATCGCGGCGTGCACGTTCTCGATCGCGATCACCGACTTCACCGCGTCGACGACGCGGAAGTAAGCGACTGCGGATACGTCCACGCTGACGTTGTCCCGAGTGATGATGCCCTGCGACTGGATGGGCATGGTGACGATCCGCAGCGAGACGGGATGCAGGACATCGACGAACGGCACGATGAGCCGCAGACCGGGCTCGCGGGGGCCGACGAGGCGCCCGAAGCGGAACAGCACTCCTTTTTCGAACTGCTTGACGACCTTGATGGACATGGCGATCGCCACGATGACCAGTAGGGCCACCACGACGATCAGGAATATGAGTACTCCCACGGTGCTGCTCCTCGAATGGGGCGCGAGACCTCCGGCCCTTCCCACTCCGGCCGGAGCACGAAGGGCGCTGGATTCGAACCGGGACTCGTGCACCAGGAAGGGGCGGTGACGCTCCCAAGAGGCGGGCCCGGCAGGGCTCCGCAGTTCGCACCGTCTCCAGCATGGACCCCCGCATCGGACACCGGCAGGGGCCGAACGGTCCTTGCTTCGGGTCCACGTGAACGGGGCACGGCGCAGTACGGACGGACAGGGCTGACCGGCGTGCCGATAGGGCCGGTCGGCCCCGCGCAGGGGCGGCGAGGCTGCGTAGCGTGAAGCCGTCTCTCCGGTCTCCGCCACCGGAGGAATCCGGGGACATGAGCCGGCTCCGTCCTCAACCGATCGGCGGAACAACATGATCCAGCACACGAACGACCAGCCGTGGCCCGTTGTTGTGGGTGTCGACGGCTCTGCGTGTTCGCAAGAGGCGTTGCGCTGGGGCCTGGCCCAGGCCCACGTCACCGGGAGCGCGCTGGAGGCGGTGGCCGCGTGGCAGTACCCCGAGGTGTTCGGGTACAGCTACGGCTGGACGCCGTCTCTGCCCGACGGCGGCGAGTTCGCCAAAACTGCCGAACAGTCCCTGCGCGAGACCGTGGACACAGTGCGCAATCACCTCGGCCACTCGGTCGAGGTGACGATCCGAGTGACCGAGGGCCATCCCGTCCAGGTACTGATGGATGCGGCCCGCAACGCACAGCTCCTGGTACTCGGCAGCCGGGGCCACGGGACGTTCACCGGCATGATGCTTGGTTCCGTCAGCCAGCATTGCGTGCAGCACGCACCCTGCCCGGTCGTCGTCGTCCCCCAACCGTGAACGTTGCATATGAGGCGGTCGGACGCCGGGCAGCCGGACGTCCTCTGGACGCGGTCCAGACGCAGAGCAGTATCCGGCGCATCTACATCCGTCCCAGACACACTCCTTCCCGGGGAGGGCCGTTCATGGCCCGGTCAGCCCACAGCGACGAGCAGGAAGACCTCCCGATGGACGGGCCCGACAATGCCGAACAAGGCGACGAACGGCGACCACCGGCAGAACTCTTCCGTGACCTGCGCACCAGCCCGTCCGGCCTCACCACCAGGGAGGCCGCCCGCAGGCAACTGATCTACGGTCCCAACACCCTGACCCGGTCCGGCGGCAGGCGCTGGCCTGGTGAACTGCTCTCCCAGTTCACCCAGCCGCTGGCGATCCTGCTGGCCCTGGCCGCAGTTCTGGCCTGGGCCGGCGGAACGCCCGCACTGTCCATCGCCGTGGTAGCCGTGATCCTGCTGAACGCCGGATTCGCCTTCGTCCAGGAGGTGCAGGCGGAACGAGCCGTCGAAGCCCTGGCCGCTTTCCTGCCACCCACCGCCCGAGTCGTCCGAGACAACGCACGCTGCGACATCGAGGCCAAGGACCTCGTTCCCGGCGACATCCTCATCGTCTCCGAGGGCAACCGGGTATGTGCCGACGCGAGAATCATCGAAGGCACCCTCACCGTGGACCTGTCCTCACTCACCGGAGAATCACTTCCCGTCACCCGCTCGCCCGAGCCGGCCAAAGAACCCGGGTCACTGCTGGAAGCGCACGAACTCGTCTTCAGCGGCACGACCTGCAGTGGTGGCGAAGCGGAAACAGTCGTCACCCGCACGGGAATGCACACCGAACTGGGGCGCATCGCCGCACTGTCCCAACGCGTCCACACCGAACGCAGCCCCCTGGAACAGCAGGTCCGCCGGGTCACGTGGATCATCGCCGCCGTCGCTGTCGTCATCGGCGCTGTGTTCCTGCCCGTCGGCGTCGCCGCCGGGCTCGGCTGGAGCGCGGCCATCAGCTTCTCCATCGGCCTGATCGTCGCCAACGTCCCGGAAGGGCTGCTGCCCACCATCACGCTCGCCCTGGCAGCGGGAGTACGCGAACTCGCCCGGGGCGGAGCCGTGGTCAAACGTCTCTCCGGAGTGGAGACCCTGGGCTCGACGACCGTGATCTGTACGGACAAGACCGGCACCCTCACCGAGAACAGGATGCGGGTTACCCGACTTTGGCTGGCCGGCACCGAACTGGCAGCAAGCCAGGCCGCGAACGAGTCGCGCTCGGCACTCCTGGCCGCGAGCGCCGCCGCGTGTACGACGGCAGAGGCCCCCAGTCAGGACCAGCCCCAGGCCAGCGGCGACCCCACCGAACTCGCGCTTCTGCGCCTGGCCGAGGATCTCGGCGTCGCCCGCACCCCCGCGCAACGCAAGGCCGCCCGACGCACGATCTTTCCCTTCGACGCCCATCTGAAGCGCATGTCCACCGTGAACGATGAGGCGGGTGCTCTCACCGTCCACACCAACGGAGCGCCCGAGACGGTCCTGCCCATCTGTACCTACCTGTTCGATCCACAAGGGAAGTGTGTCGAGCTCGATGCCGCAACGCGTGGCGAGCTGAACACCGCCATCGACGGCTACGCGGCCTCCGGCCTGAGGGTCCTCGCCATCGCCCAACACGGTCTGGAACACGGGCAAGCGCTGCAGACGGGCCGGCCGGCGACGGAATCCGGCCTGACACTGCTGGGGCTGGTGGCCATGGCAGATCCCGCACGGGCCGGAGTCGCGGACGCGGTGCAGGACGCGCACCGGGCGGGCATCCGGATCCACGTCATCACCGGTGACTACGGGCTCACCGCCGCGGAAATAGCACGCCAGGTCGGCATCGGCGCTGCCGGCAGTCCCGTTCTCACCGGCGACGCGCTGGACCGGATGACCGACAAACAGCTCGACGAGCTGCTGGCGCAGCGCCAGGAGATCGTGTTCGCCCGTACCTCTCCGGAACTCAAACTGCGGATCTGTGAGGCGCTGCGCGCACACGGCGAAGTAGTGGCCATGACGGGCGACGGCGTCAACGACGCCCCCGCACTGCGCCATGCCGACATCGGCGTGGCTATGGGGAAATCCGGAACGGACGTGGCGCGCGAGGCGGCCACGATGGTGCTCACCGACGACAACTTCGCCACTATCGTCTCCGCTGTCGATGCGGGGCGCCGTGTCTTCGACAATGTTCGCAAATTCGTTCTCTACATCTTCGCCCACGCCGTACCCGAGCTCGTCCCCTTCCTCGTCTTCGCGCTTTCCGGCGGCCACATCCCGCTGCCGCTGACGGTCCTGCAGATCCTCGCGATCGATCTGGGAACCGAAACCCTCCCCGCCCTCGCGCTGGGGCGGGAACCTGCGGAGCCCGGACTCATGTCCCGCCCGCCCCGCTCCCGCGAAGAGGGCGTCATCGACCGCGCTCTCCTCTTCCGGGCATGGGCGTTTCTCGGAACCATCTCCGCGGCCCTGGTCATGGGCGCTTTCCTCTTTGCCCTCTTGCACGCCGGCTGGCACCCGGGCGATGCCACCGGCAGCGGAACCCCGCTGCATCAGGCTTACCTGGAGGCAACGACCCTCGTTTTCGTCGGCATCGTTGCCTGCCAGATCGGCACCGCGTTCGCGGCTCGCACCGACCGTGCGTCCCTGTTCACCGTCGGCATCTTCACCAACCGTCTCCTGCTATGGGGCATCGCCTTCGAACTGGGCTTCACCGCGGCAGTCGTCTATGCGCCGCCACTTCAGCATGTCTTCGGCACCGCGCAGCTCAACCTGTCCCAGCTCGCCGTCGTCGCACCATTCCCGTTCCTGGTGTGGGGAGCCGACGAGATTCTTCGCTGGCGCCGCCGACGGAACAGCGCCCGTGACTGATGTCCCAGCGGCTTTGGTAGGTGCGGCCGGTCCGTTCACGGCTACCAAGGCCGGGACTTCACCATGTGTTTCGCGAGACGACGCCCTGCCGTCGCTCCGGAGTATGACCGCTCCTGACATCGGCCAGTGCCTGGGCACCATGTCCGGCATTGAGGCTGGGCGTGCGACGGAGAAGGCGCCGCTGGGAACGGCCGGGTTGCGCGAAGCCTCCGTCAGCCGAGCGGCGCGATGCTGCTGAAATCGCGCGGCTACGTTCCGGTCCCGCTGAACGGTGAGGACTGCGTCGAGTTGCTGCCGGAACGGTGGCAGGCGATCAACGCCTACAACGTAAAGATCAACCACCGTGCCGTGCAGAAGGCCGAACGGTGACCACCACCGGAGGGCTCTCCTGCGACCTACGCACCACCCCGTCCGGTTTCACCGTTTGACGGTAGTCCGAAGGCCGCCCATCTGAGGTCCGAACACGCTGACCCGGTTCGGCATCAGGCGCTGGCCGAGTGAGCTCCCAGTTCACCCAGCCGCTCGCGATCCTGCTGCCCCTGGTCGCAATTCTGGCCTGAGCAGGTGGAACGCCTGCCCTGTCGATAACTGTGGTGGCCGTGCCCCTGTCGAACGCCGGATTCGCTCTCGTCCAGGAGATGCGAGCTGAACGAGCCGTCGAAGGTCCGGGCGCGTTCCAAAGGGCCTCTTCAAGGAGCCCGCATCACTCCAGGGCCTTCTCCAGGCCGGAGATCGCCCGGGCCATGGGTGCGAATGCCGCGTGCAGATGGTCGGCCGTCGTGTTGTCCGGCGCTCGCTCGGTGAGCATCCGCCATTGCCCGCGCTTGCCGTGCCAGTGGACGAGAGTCTCGCCAGACAACACGAACTCCTGGCACCTGTGGCACTTCATACCCCATGGACATGCGCCACCGTTGACTACAGGCTGGAAGGCGCATACGCCGCCCTCGGTGGGTGTGGACCTGCAGATGAGGTCGACGGTCGCCCCGAGGCGGTGACCGGATCCTTCCAGCGTTAAACGTCACAGCGCCACTGTGACAAGCCCACACGATGACGTACCCCATACCCTCGCCCGGAGTTGGGAAGCAATCTGGCATGACCGTTGAGGCATGGCGGGAAAGGATGGACAGCGCGCTTGCGTGCGCCTCGGAGCTGAGGCGGACGGCCGATGTCCTGATCCGGGAGAGCCGTCGACTACTCGAACAGAACGCGGAACTCAGGAGCGAAAGCGCCCAGTTGTCTCAGCCCTGCCAGCCCTGCCAGCCCTGCCAGCCCTGCCAGCCAAGCCGGGCGGCTGAGCAGGCTGGCCAGCCGCCTGTCACGACCACATGACCGAGTGGCGCCGACAGAGAGTTGTGCCTGGCATGGCGCTTCGCTAGCAGGTCCTCACCGAGTCCAAGGCTGTCCCCCTTGCGCCTGCGCTCACAGCGGCCACTGATGCTCCCGCAACACCGACCTCTGCGCACGTCTTACCCCTGCCCCCGGAAGTGCTGTTCGGGGAGTGACCGCAATCTCATGGTGAATTAGACCAATCCGATGTGGCTGGGACGCCGGATTCCCCGGGACGGGACATGCAGACGGCGTGGGGGAGCGTAAGTGGACGAGCGCGACGTGCGGTTGGTGCAGGACAGCTTGCAGCGGGCCGGGGCTCGCGGAGTGCATGTGGTCCGGTTCTTCTATGCGCACCTGTTCGGTGCCAGGCCGGACCTGCGGCGGCTCTTCCCCGCCGAACTCGGTGAACAGCACGAGCGGTTGTTGAACGCGCTGGTGCACGTCATCGATCATCTCGACGCCCCCGGCACACTGTCCTACCTGGAGCGGCTGGGGCGTGATCATCGCCGCTACGGCATTACCCGGAGCGATTACCTCAGTGTCGGCCGGAGCTTGATCGCATCCATCGCCGAGCACACGCCGCGCACGTGGAATGAGGACACCGAGCGGGCGTGGACCAACGTGTACACCCTCGCCATGAACACCATGCTGGCCGCGGTTCAGCGCGACAATGCCGCAGGTATTCCGGCGAGTTGGCGGGCCACGGTGGTCTCCCGCCGTCTTGACCGCACCGGACACACCGTGGTGCTCCAGGCGGTCCCTGACCAGTCCTACCCGTTCTGCGCCGGCCAGTACGCGGCCGTGCACCATCCGGAACTGCGCGGCATCTGGCGCCCCTACTCCCTCGTACGACCGGACGACGATGCCTCACGCGGCGAGGTGGAACTCCACGTCGCCCGCACCCCCGACGGGTCACTGAGTACCCTCCTGTGCGACCAGGCGTCTCCCGGACACACCCTCACCCTCTCCGCGCCCGCCGGCGACGGCTGGTGCGCGCAAGACGAGGCGCCCCTGACGGTCATCGCGGCAGGCACCGGCTGGGCTCCGGCCCGCGCCATCGTCGCCGAACAACTGCGCCGTTGCCCG
>NZ_JAAGMG010000387.1 GCF_010548525.1 Streptomyces sp. SID14478 | reverse complement strand
CCCCGGACGACCCCCGGGTCGCCGAGGCGGCGCGGGCGCTGGTCGCGTGCCTGCCGCCGGACCTGCCCGCGGTCGAGGGCCCGGATCAGCAGGCGTTCCTCGACACCTTCCTCGCCGACTTCTCGCCCGCCCAGGCCGAGGTGCTGCGACTGGCCCTGCGGCTCGTCGCCGGGGGAGGTGCGCCGTGACCCGGCTGCCGGGCCGGCTCCTGCGGCACGAGCTGCGGGTGCTCACGAGCTTCGGGCTGTGGGTGACGCGGCGGCGGCACGGCGTCCCGGCGGGCGCGAGCGCGTTCTCGTACGCCCGCGGGCAGGCGGCCATGATGTACGCCTTCGCGTTCGTCTGCGTCGTCGAGACGTTCGGGATGTGGGCACTGCTGCGGGACTGGCCCACGCTGCACCGCGTCGTGCTGGTCCTCGACGTCTACACCGTGGTGAT
The DNA here is from genome assembly GCF_010548525.1 of Streptomyces sp. SID14478. Lineage (GTDB taxonomy): Bacteria > Actinomycetota > Actinomycetes > Streptomycetales > Streptomycetaceae > Streptomyces. The sequence goes on along the minus strand of NZ_JAAGMG010000387.1, from coordinate 8,917 downwards.
GGTGCTCGGCATGCACGCGGCGTCCGTGACGCGGCCGCACGTGGTCACCGACGCGGCGCTGCGGGTGCGCCGGGGCGCCCAACTCGACCTGTCGATACCGCTGGAGCGGATCGCGGCGGTGCGGCGCGAGAACCGGTTCACGCACACCCCGGCCGACGGCGAGCTGAACCTCGACATCGCCTCCCAGACCAGCATCACCCTCGAACTGGCCGAGCCCGTACGGCACTTCACGTTCCTCGGCCGCCCCAAGGACGTCCACCGGGTGCGGCTGCACGCCGAGGACCCGGACGGCTTGGCGAGCGCGCTGCGGGCGCGGCTCACGCGGGAGCGAACTGGACCTTCGCCCGTCCCGGATCGGCCTGCGTGAGGCGGACCCGCAGCCGCTCGCCCAGCGGCAGTGCGGTGGCGCCGCCCTCGATGCGGGCGACGACGGCCGGTTCGGGCAACTGGACGGTGCCGACGGCCCGTTCCTTGTCCTTCACGTCCACCACGTACGCGTCGAACAGTTCGCCGACCCGGTGCTGCAGGAGCGCCGCCTCGACGATGTCGACGCACTCGCGCTCCACCGTGTTGGCGCGCCGGGTGCCGTCCGCCATCTCCTTGGGCAGGCCGGCCAGTGCCTCGACGGCCCACCCGGGCGGGTCCTGCCCGGCGCAGGCGGCCAGGCACAGCTCGGACGCGTAGCGGTCGACGAGGCGGCGCAGCGGGGCCGTGCAGTGGGCGTACGGCGCGGCGACGGCGGCGTGCGTGGTGAGCGCGGGGACCTCGCCGCCGGTGAAGGACGTGTAGCCGGCGCCGCGCAGCAGCGTCGTGCACTCCTGGAGGAAGGCGGCGTGGTGCGGGACGCGGGGGTCGAGGGAGCGGACCAGGTCGGAGTACGGGACGTGGTGCGGCCAGTCGATGTGCAGCGCCTTCGCGGTGCGGCGCAGCCGGCCGACCGCGCCGTCGGGGGCGGCGGGCAGCGTGCGCAGGATGCCGGTGCCCGCGGTGAGCATCAGGTCGGCGGCGGCCATGCCGGCGAGCAGGGAGATCTGGGCGTTCCAGCCGTCGGCGGGCAGCGGGGCGCGGTAGGCGAGGGCGTACGCGTCCTCGTCGGCGACGATCTCCTGTTCGGGGACGTTCAGGGAGATGCCGCCGCGGTCGACCTCCCGTTGCTCGCGCAGCCGCCCGATGTCCCGCAGCAGTGCGACGGGTTCCTCGGCGCTGCCGTCGTCGATGGCCTTCTGCACGCCTTCGTAGTCGAGTTTGGCGCGGCTGCGCACCAGGGCGCGTACGACGTCGGTCCTCTCGGCGCGTCCGTCCGCGTCCAGGTCGATCGTCCACAGGACGGCCGGACAGGTCTGGCCGGGCAGCAGGCTGGCGGCGCCCTCGCTGAGGACGGTCGGGTGCAGCGGCACCTTCTCGTCCGGGAAGTAGAGCGTGGTGACGCGGCGGTGCGCCTCGGCGTCGAGCGGGCCGCCCGGCGTGACGAACGCGGCGACGTCGGCGATCGCGTACCGCACCCGGTAGCCGCCGCCGGGGCGCCGGGACAGGTGCATGGCCTGGTCGAGGTCGGTGGAGGTGGGCGGGTCGATGGTGAAGAGAGCGAGCGCCGTCTCGTCGCGGTCCGGCAGCCGGGGCGGCGCGGCCGCGACCCGTTCGGCCTCGGCGCGCACCTCGGCCGGGAACTCCCCCGGCACCTCCAACGTCGTACGCAGGTCGCGCAGCACGGCGCCGAGGGGCGCCTGTGCTGCGCCGGTCATGCGGAGATGGCGGCGGGGCATGCACCGAGCGTAGGCCGCACGGGGCGGGGCGGCACGGTGGAGGCGCGGGGCCGCTCGACGGCAGGAGCGGTGCGGCGCGCGGCCGCGAAGACGACCAGACGCAGCGCCACGAACCGCCCGATGCCGGTGAGCGCCGAGGCCGACAGGTAGACGGCCTGCTCGCACAGCGCGGAGGGCGCGTCCTGGACGAGGTGCAGGACGAGGACCGCGACGGTGGTCACGGCGTAGGCCACGGCGGCGGTCCCGGCCGACTGGAGGTGGTGGCGCAGTCCGCACGGCCCCTGCGCCCCGAAGGTGAAGCGGGCGTGCAGTTCGGTGGCGAGCACGGTCGAGGCGACGGTGACGAGCGCGTTGGCCAGCGCCCACGGCAGCCATCCCGCGGCCAGCGCCACGGCGGCGCTGGAGGCGAGGCCGACGCCGCCCCCGAAGACGACGAACCGCACGAAGGAGGCGAGCGGGCCGATGCTGTCGCCCTGCTGTCCGGTCCCCCGGCTGGTCTGCTGACTGGTCTGCTCTTTGCCTGGCATCTCGCGGCCCCCCGCCCGTTGTTTCCGATGATGGAAACGCTACGTTGCGTTCATGGTTTCAGCAACTGCTTTATTGCGTACTGACAGTGCAATAGCAGGTCAGCGCCGCAATATCGTTGCGATGGTTCTGAAGCTAACGCAACACGTTGGCGCGCTTGTTCGTTGCAACATCGCTCCGCGGATACCCTGACGCGGGGCCGCACCCCTCCCCCGCCGCACAGAAGGAGAAGCACGTGCTCGTCTTGCTGCCGCCGTCCGAAGGAAAGGCCGCCTCCGGGCGAGGTGCCCCGCTGAAGCCCGAGTCGCTCTCGCTGCCGGGTCTCGCCGAGGCGCGGGCAGCGGTCCTCGACGAGCTGGTCGAACTGTGCGCCGCGGACGAGGACAAGGCGCGCGAGGTGCTCGGGCTGAGCGAGGGCCTGCGCGGCGAGGTCGCCAAGAACACGGAGCTGCGCACGGCGGGCGCGCGGCCGGCCGGCGAGATCTACACGGGCGTCCTCTACGACGCACTGGACCTGGCCTCGCTGGAGGCGCCGGCGAAGAAGCGGGCGGCGCGGGCGCTCCTGGTGTTCTCCGGGCTGTGGGGAGCGGTGCGGATGAGCGACCGCATCCCCTCCTACCGGTGCTCGATGGGCGTGAAGCTGCCGGGGCTCGGGGCGCTCGGGGCGCACTGGCGGGAGCCGATGGCGCAGGTCATGCCCGAGGTCGCCGGGGACGGGCTGGTCCTTGACCTGCGCTCGGCCGCGTACGCGAGCGCCTGGAAGCCGAAGGGCGGGATCGCGGGGCGCACGGCGACGGTGCGGGTGCTGCACGCGCCGACCCGCAAGGTCGTCAGCCACTTCAACAAGGCGACCAAGGGGCGCATCGTGCGCTCCCTGCTGGAGTCGGGCAGCGCGCCCGCGAACCCGGTGGAGCTGGTCGAGGCCCTGCGGGAGCTGCACTACGTCGTCGAGGTGGAGGCGCCCACGAAGGCCGGGCGGGCGTGGAGCCTGGACGTACTGGTGGACGAGGTCCACTGACCTGCCGGAGTCACATTGCAGCATGCGCAATGGGCTTTGCGCATGCTGCGCGCCGGGGGCAGGATGTCCCCATGGCCCCCATCGCTTCCGCATCCGTGCTCGATCTCGCCCCCGTCGTCCCCGTCGTCGTCGTGGAGGACGCCGCCGACGCAGTGCCGCTCGCGCGCGCACTCGTCGCGGGCGGGCTGCCCGCGATCGAGGTGACGCTGCGCACGCCCGCCGCGCTCGACGCGATCCGGGCCATCGCCGCCGAGGTGCCGGACGCGGTCGTCGGCGCGGGCACCGTCATCTCCCCGCAGAACGTCGCCGACGCGGTGGCGGCCGGGTCGAAGTTCCTGGTCAGCCCCGGCTGGACGGACGCGCTGCTCGCCGCGATGCAGGAGTCCGGCGTCCCGTTCCTGCCCGGCGTCTCGACGACGTCGGAGGTCGTGGCGCTCCTGGAGCGCGGCGTGAGCGAGATGAAGTTCTTCCCGGCGGAGGCCGCGGGCGGCACCCCCTACCTCAAGTCGCTGGCCGGCCCGCTGCCGCAGGCCCGCTTCTGCCCGACCGGCGGGGTCTCGCCCGCGAACGCCCCCGGCTACCTCGCGCTGAAGAACGTCGGCTGCGTGGGCGGGAGTTGGATGCTGCCGGCCGACGCGGTCGCGGCGAAGGACTGGGGCCGGGTGGAGCAGCTGGCCCGCGAGGCGAGCGCCCTGCGCGGCTGACAGACGCCCGCGCAACGGCCCGTCAGCGACTGGTCAGCGCAGGTGGGCCGTCTCGTTCAGCGAGCGGACACTCGCGTTGCCGTCTGCGTAGTACGCGATCGTCGTCAGGGACGCCGCCGCGAGTTCCATGCGGAACAGGGCCTCGGGCGGCGCCCCGAGAGCGAGGCGGACCAGCGTCTTGATGGGCGTGACGTGGCTGACCACGAGCACGGTGCGGCCGCGGAACCCGGCGGTCAGCCGGTCGCGGGCCCCGGCGACGCGCGCGGCGACCGCCGTGAAGCTCTCGCCCCCGCCGGTCGGGGCGGCCTCCGGTGAGGCGAGCCAGGCGTTCATGTCGTCCGGGTGGCGCTCCCGGACGTCCTTGAAGGTCAGCCCTTCCCACGCGCCGAAGTCCGTCTCGCGCAGGTCCTCCTCGACGGCCACGTCGAGGCCGAGCCGGTGGGCGGCCGCCTGCGCGGTCTGGCGGCAGCGCCGCAGCGGCGACGACACGATCGCCTCGACCGTGCCGCGGGCGGCCAGCTCCCGCGCCGCCCGCTCGGCCTGTTCCCGCCCGGTCTGCGACAGCCCGGGGTCGTGCCCCGCGCCGCTCCCCGAGAACCGCTTCTCGGGGGTCAGCGCGGTCTCGCCGTGCCGGAGCAGGACGAAGGCGGCCGGCGCGCCGAGATCCGGCTTCAGAGGCCGGACTCCGACGTGCGGACCAGGATGCGGCGGCAGTTCTCGCAGCGGACCACGGTGTCGGGGGCGGCCGCGCGGACCTCGTTCAGCTCGGTGATGTTGAGCTCCAGACGGCAGCCCTCGCAGCGGCGCTGGAACAGCTTGGCCGCGCCGACGCCGCCCTCCTTCTCTCGGAGCTTGTCGTAGAGCTTCAGCAGGTCGGCCGGGAGCGAACCCGCCACGACCTCGCGCTCCTTGGTCACCGTCGCCGCCTCGGTGTCCAGCGCACCGGCGGCCTCGTCCCGGCGGGCCGTCGCGTCGTCGATCTTCGACTGGACGGAGGCCAGGCGCTCGCCCAGCTCGCCCACGCGCTCCTGCGCGGACTCGCGGCGCTCCATGACCTCCAGCACGACGTCCTCCAGGTCGCCCTGGCGCTTGGCCAGCGAGGCGATCTCGCGCTGGAGGTTCTCCAGGTCCTTCGGCGAGGTGACCGCGCCGGAGTCCAGGCGCTGCTGGTCGCGGGTGGCGCGCTGGCGGACCTGGTCGACGTCCTGCTCGGCCTTGGTCTGCTCGCGGGAGCAGTCGCTCTCCTCCGTCGTCGCGGCGACGTGCAGGTCGCGCAGTTGCGTGAGGTCCTTGGTCAGCGACTCGAGCTCGGCGTGCTCGGGCAGCGACTTCTTCTTGTGCGCGAGCTGCTGGAGGCGTACGTCCAGGTCCTGGACGTCCAGGAGACGGATCTGGTCGGCGGGCGCGGCGTTCAGTTGGGGGCTCCAAAGGTAGGAAGGGGGGTGTGGTGGGACGCCGCGTGGGCGGTCCAGGGGTCGGTGACCGTCTTCGAGACGTGGACGCGCAGGTCCCATCCCTCGCGGTCGGAGATCTCGTCGAGCTGGGCTGCGGCCAGCTCGCACCAGGGCCACTCGGTGGCCCAGTGCGCCGCGTCGAGCAGCGCGAGAGGCTGTGCGGACATCGTCTCGCGGGCCTCGCTCACCGGGTGGTGGCGCAGGTCCGCGGTGAGGAAGGCGTCGACGCCGGCGGCGCGGACGTCGGCGAAGAGGCTGTCGCCGCTGCCGCCGGAGACCGCGAGCGTACGGATCGTCCGGTCCGGGTCACCGGCCACGCGGATGCCCTGCGCCGTCGCCGGGAGGCGCTCGGCCGCGCGGTCCGCGAGCTCGCGCAGGGTCAGGGGGTGGTCCAGTGCGCAGACGCGGCCGAGGCCGCGGCGTCCCGAGGGGTCGTCCGGGTCCGGGACCAGGGGGCGTACGACGCGGACGTCGAGGGCGCCGGCGAGGGCGTCGCTGACGCCGGGATCGGCCTTGTCGGCGTTCGTGTGCGCGACGTGCAGCGCGACGTCGTTCTTGATGAGCGTGTGGACGACCTTGCCCTTGAAGGTGTCGGCCGCGACCGTCGTCGTACCGCGCAGGTAGAGCGGGTGGTGCGTGACCAGGAGGTCCGCGCCGAGTTTCACGGCCTCGTCGGCGATCTCCTGGACCGGGTCGACGGCGAACAGCACCCGGCCGACCTCGGCGTCCGGGTCGCCGGCGACCGTGCCGACCGCGTCCCACGCCTCGGCGAGGGCCGGGGGCCACAGGGCGGCGAGCGCGGCGGTTACTTCAGACAGACGGGGCACGCCAGCTAGGTTACCTGCGCCGCGTGCCCCTTCCCCAAGCCCGGTTACTTCACCAGGTTCGCGCGGAGGTCCTTGAGCACCTCGTCGGCCGCCGTGACGCCGAGGCCCAGGTACCAGGTCTCGTCCGGGACGTTCTTGGCCCGGCCGTCCTTGACCGCCTTGAGGTTCTTCCACAGCGGGTTGTCCTCGGCGCTCGCGCGCTGGGTCTTCTTCGCGTCGCCGTAGACGCCGGTGAAGATCCAGTCGGCGTCCGCGGAGTCGATCTTCTCCGGGCTGATCTCGGTCGCCAGGTCGTTGATCTGCTGGTTCTTCGGGCGCGGGATGCCGGCGTCGCCGAGGATCGTGCCGATGAAGGACGCCTTCGCGTACAGGCGGGTGCGGTCCGGCATGTAGCGCAGCATCGTCACGGTCGGGGCCGTGCCGCCATTGGCCTTCTTCACGTCGGCGCCGAGCCGGCGCACGTTCTTGTCGTACGCCGCGAGCTCGGCCTTCGCCGCGTCCGTCCGGTCGAGCGCGGAGGCGTTGAGGAGGTAGTTCTCCTTCCACGGGAAGCCCGGGCGGATGGAGAAGACCGTGGGGGCGATCTTGGACAGCTGCGGGTAGAGCTTGGCGGCGCGCAGCTCGCTGCCGAGGATCAGGTCGGGCTTGAGGTTCGCGATCGCCTCGAGGTTGAGGGAGTTGGTCGTGCCGACGTTCTCGGGGTTGCCCGCCTCCTTCTTCAGGTAGGACGGGATGCCCTCGTCGCCCTCGGTGGGGGCGTAGCCGACCGGCTTCACGCCGAGGGAGGCAACGTTGTCGAGTTCGCCGACGTCGAGGACCACGACGCGCTGCGGCTTCTTCGTCAGCTCGGTCTTGCCCATGGCGTGCGTGATGGTGCGCGGGAACTGGCCGGTCTTCGCCGTCGTGCCCATCTTCGCCGTCTCTGCCGCGGCCTTCGAGAAGTCCTTGCCGCCGGTGGCGACGGCCTTGGAGCCGGCGCCGTTGTCGCTCTTGGCGGAGCCGTCGTCACCGGAGCCGGAGCCGCAGGCGGTGAGGGCGAGGGCGGCCACCGCGGTGACGGCCGCGGCGGCGATCCGGGTACGCGGACGCAGAGATATCGGGGACATCAGGTTCAACGCCTTGCTCCAGCTCGAGGTGCACAGAGAGCGCACAGATGATGGTTAGGCAAACCTAACACCGGCTGTTCCGGGCCCCGTCGCGGGTCCATGAGCACACCAAGCACATCCCTCACAGCCGATTCCGGACATGGCCACCCTTTGGTGTGAAGCGGGGGGCCGCGCGTGCCACGGAGGTACGTGCGAAAACTAGCTTCGGCTGCGAAGAGGGGGCAGGGACGGGACAACCGGAGGTGACAGTTCCCCATGACGGCCTTGGCCATCGAGCCCACCACGCAGTCACGACCGGAGCAGCCGCGCGGCGGGTGCGTGATCACGACGGACGCCTCGTACGCAGCGCGGCTCGCCCGGCACGGCGCTTCCTGGTACCCGGAGCGCTGGACGCTGGACGGCCCCGAGCCGTACGCGGTCCCGCTGCCCGGCAATCAGCCCGAGGAGCCCGGCACCGCCGTCCTGCCGCTGACCGACGGCCGGGTGCTGATCCGGCGCGAGAGCGACGGCCGCCACCTGTTCTCCCTGCTCTACCCGACCGGCCCCGGCACCGGCGAGGTGCCGCTGGGCGCCGTGGAGTGCGACGACGCGACGGAGCTGACGCTGCTGCCGCCGGCACCGGACGGGCGGTGCGCGTACGCGCTGGCCGTGCGCGCGGAGGTGACGGACCTGTGGCTGGTGGCGGGCGGCGCGTTCGGGCCCGAGCACGTGGCCGAGATCAAGGGGCGCTGCTCGGGCGGGGTGTGGCTGGACCGCGCGGGGCGCATGCTCGCCCTCGATCGCCGGCCGGCGGGCGGCGGGCCCGTGAAGGCGGTCGCGGTGGACCTGGAGCGGGGCGGTGAGCTCTCGCCGCTGCTGCAGATCACCGAGGACAGTGAGGACCGGCTGCTCCTCGCCGACCTGGACAGCGGCCTGATCCTGGTCCGCTCGGACGCCGCGAAGGCGGGTCAACCGCGGCTCGGCTGGGGCGTGTTGGGGGGCACGCTGCCGGTCCGCTTCCCGCAGGCGCTGCGCTTGCCCGACTGCACCGTGACGCCGTTCGCCGTACAGCCGGGGCAGACGCTGATGCCGGAGAGCTGTGCGGTGGCGCTGCGCGTCGACGGCGCGGGGGGCAGTGCGCCCTGGCTCGGCATCTGGCGCCCCGCCGAAGGAACGATGCACCAACTGGCCGCGCCGGACGGCTGGTTGGCGGGCAGCGGCTTCTGGTCACGGGACGGGGTGCTGGCGCTGCCCTGCGTCACCGCGGAGGTGTCGTGCGCGCTCGCGCGGGTATCCGCACCGGAGCCCGAGGCACCGCGGGCGCCCGCCGCACCCGCCGTCCAGGCACCCGCCGTGGCGCGTCCCGTGCCCTTGGCGCAGGCGCCCCTCGGGGGCCGCAAGTCGTCCGGTTAGACTCGCCGGGCTGTAAGTGAAGGATCTTGTAAGGGTTTACGGGGTGAGTTTTCCGATGACGGGAAGCAACGGCACGAACGTACGCACGGACACCGCCGAGCGGGCCGACGCCAGGGCCACCGGCTCCG
>NZ_JAAGMG010000343.1 GCF_010548525.1 Streptomyces sp. SID14478 | reverse complement strand
GCGGCCCGCCGCGAACAACGCCCGCAGCGCGTCGGCCAGTTCACCGTCGTGTCCCTCGGCCTCCCTGACCGGCAGGTCGCCGACGGCGACCACGCACCCGCCGCCGCGCACGAAACGCTCCAGCGTGCGGACGGTGCCGAGGGCCAGCAGCGGCGTCGCGGGCAGTACTACGGTCCGGTACTCCTGCCGACCGACGATCAGCCGGTCGCCGTCCGCGCGGGCGCTCACCCGCAGCGCGGGATCCGCGGTCAGCGCGCCCTCGTCGAGCAGGTCGAAGTCGACCTGCCGGTCCTCCAGCGCGTGGGCGGCCGCCATGAACTCCTGGTCGAGCCGGTCGGCGAGGTCCTTGGTGTCCTGTACGCACTCCACGGCCCGCTGCGGCTGGATCAGCGCCGTCCGCGCCCGTGCGGGAGCGCGGCAGGCCTCCATCAGGCGGCCGGTCCACTCGACGAGCGGCCGCGACAGGTCCCACCACGGGTTCACCGACTGAAAGGGCGGGGGATAGACGATGTCCTTGTCGTTGCTGAACCGGGCGTGCAGCAAGGTGTGGTTGACACCGCGCACCGCGAAAGCGCCGATCACTTCGCGGGTGAAGGCAGGGGTGACGGGCCATCCGGTGCCGCCCATCGCCTCCAAGTACGTGCGTTCCTTGCCGAGTTGGTGAGCGGCGCTGGCGGGCCAGCGCGACAGGGTGCGGTGATAGCCGCGCTGATAGTGGTCGAAGATCAGGTCGGTGCCCGGGACCTGTGCCCACTGGTGGGTCGTGTTGAGGTTCCCGGAACTGCCCAGTTGTTCTGCGGGGCCGTACTCGTCCCACAGGGGGTTGGAGATGAAGCCCAGTTCGTGCGCGGCCATCCAGGCGCCCTGGCGCCGGTAGTAGGCCTGCGCGTAGCGGTTGGACACGGCACGCCAGAAGACTCCGCGCAGCTGCTGTCCCGAGGCGCCGAGGTCCGCATGGGCGGCCGCGAGGGCAGCGCCGGGCCCGGTGCCGAGCCGCTCCAACTCGTCGTCCAGGGAAGGCGACCAGGGCAGTGCGTCGAGTCCGTGCCCGTCGGAGGAGGCGAGATAGGGCTCGTCGTCGGCGAAGCCGCGCAGCACGGTGCCGACGGCCCACGGGAAGCGGCGTACGTACTCGCCCGCCACGGTGTCCAGGAACAGGTCCACCGCTTCGTCGTCCATCAGGTCGAGATAGTGACGCGATTCCCCCGCGGCCTGGGCGAGTTGCCGTAGCGGGAACAGGGCCAGGCGCCACGATCCGGACGGTGCCGTCCACGTCGCGCCGGTCCGGGCCTCGCGGGTCAGGTCGATCAAGTCGTCTGCGCCGGTGGCCTCTTGGGGCCAGGCCGCGGCAGCGACGAGTGCGGCGGGCTCCGGCAGTGCGAAGTCCTTCAGTGCCGTACGCGAGGTGAAGTCCTGTTGGTACAGCGTGGTGCCGTCGGCGCCGTCCACGCGGAGTACGTCCCAGGAGGCGCGCTGGTCGGCGGTGGCCCGCACACCGATCCGGCCGCGCGCGACGCCCAGGCCGTCGAGTGCCGGCAGGTCCCTGCCGTCCAGGGAGAGCTGCATCCGGTCGGCGCGCAGGGCGACGATGAGCGCGTGGTCGGCGGACGCGTCGAAGCCGTCGACCGCGTCGCCGCGGCGGATGTTCTCGAATCCGCCGTCGGTCTGCCGCCACACGTCCACGCCGCCGTCCGTGCGCAGTTCCACCAGCAGGCCGTTGTCCTCGTCGCGGCAGCGCACCGTGAGTCCCGCCGTGCCGCGTTCCGGGCGCACGGTGGCGTGGACGTCGTGGTCGGCCCAGTCGGAGCCGTCGCGGAGCAGGACGACGCCGTCGTGCAGGGACGCGTCCACGACGAGGCGCCCCCCGGCGACCGACAGCGCGTCGGCGACGAGCGGGACGGCGGTCCCCCCGGGCACGTCGAGGAAGACGTGACCCACGCCCTTGAGTCCGTGCTCGGGCCGTGGCGGCAGCGTGCGCCCGCCCACCGTCCCGCCGCCGACGACGAGCCCGGCGGCCCGGCCGCTCGGGAAGTAGTCGTCGTTGAACAACCACACGTGCATGCCGTGCCGCTGGGCCTCGCGCAGCGTGAACTCGACGACCGAGAACCAGCCCTCGGAGAAGAACGCCGGCTGGAGGGCGGCGGTCTGGAAGGGGAAGACGAGGACTTCGAGGATGCCCTTGTCGCGCAGATCGGCGAGGTGGTCCCGGACGAGATCGGTCGTGACGCTGCCGTTCCAGAACCACAGGACGGTCGGCACGCTGTCGGCCCGCGGGTGCGAGAAGCGCGCCCCGCTGAACCCCCCGTCCGGCGCGGGCGCGGCGGCGGCCCGGTCCGGGCCGACCAGGGACGAGCCCGCGAACAGTCCCGCGGCGCCGGCGAGCGCGAGCACCGTGCGCCGGGACGGCAGCGACGCATCATGGGCGGCGGACACGCCGACAACTGGTGTGACGTTCAACGGTGCTCCACGGGGTCGAGGGGAAGGGCAGACCATGAAACGTTTCATGGACGGTAGGGGTTTCCGGAGGGGGCCGTCAACGGTTACGACGGCGTGAAATCCCTTTGCCGGGGCGGTGGTTGGCCCACGCCCGGACCGCCCGGCGGATGCGGTGTATCGGGGCCGATCCATCGCCTTGTCCGGCTATCGAGTCCTGTTCCCGATATAGGACATATGGTCGCGAGGGCGCGTCTTGCGCAGTTCGTGACCTCGGCGCCGGCCCGGCGTGCCGGTATGCGTCCCGCGGAACCCTTGCTTTTTCGGCGCCGGGCGTGACAGCGTCCCGGAGTCACATGATTGAAACGCTTCATTCATAGGCGAGTTCAAGAGGTGACGTACGACCCGCCCGGCGTGGCGCAGACGCCGGGCCGATTCTTTCGCTCGACCACTGCCGAGAGGGCACCAGCGATGCGCATCGGGGCAACGGACACACGAGGTTGGAAGGCGACGGTATCCGTCGCCATGTCCAACTACATCGAGGCGGGGTCGATCATCGCGATCGCCACCAGTCTCAGCCTGTGGCAAGAACGCTTCGGCGTCGACGACTTCGCCGTGGGGCTGCTGGCCGCGCTCAGCGCCAACGCCTTCGGTGCGGCGATCGGCGCCGTCATCGGGGGACCGCTGTGCGACCGCTACGGCCGCAAGTTCATCTACACGTACGACCTGCTGCTCTACATGCTCGGCGTCCTGATGGCCGCGGCGGCCGTCAGTTACGGGATGCTGCTCGCGGCGTTCCTGATCACCGGCATCGCGGTGGGCGCAGGCGTGCCCGCCTCGTGGACCTACATCGCGGAGGAGGCCCCGCCCGAGCAGCGGGCCAAGCGCGTCGGCGCCGCCCAGCTCGCCTGGTCCATGGGCCCGGTGATCGGCTTCCTGCTGGCCGTCGTGCTGACCGGACCGCTGGGCCTGCTGGGCAGCCGTCTCATCTTCCTGCACCTCTTCGTGGTGGCCTTCGTGGTCTGGTGGATCCGGCAGGGGCTGAGCGAGTCGGCCCTGTGGAAGTCCAGCAGGGAGAGCCCGGACGGCAAGGGCGGGCTGCGCGAAGTGTTCTCGCGGCGCCCGAACGTCAAGGCGCTGCTGTTCCTCTTCGGGATCTACGGCTTCTGGGGCGTGGTCGCCGGCCAGATGGGCATCTTCATGCCCCGCGTCTACGAGACCTCGGGCGTGGAGAGCACCGCCCAGCAGAACCTGCTGCAGGTGCTGATGTGGTCGGTCACCGTGCTGTCCACGTACTTCGGGTTCATGAAGTACGGCGACCGGATCAGCCGTCGCCTCCTGTACGTCGTGGGTGCGGCGCTGGCGGTCGTCGCCTGGGTGCTCCTGGTGTTCGTCCATGCGACGCTGCCCGTGCTGCTGGCGTTCGCCGTCTGCTGGGGCCTGTCCGCGGGCATCGGCGCCCAGGCCTTCTACGCGGTGTGGACCAGCGAAATGTTCGCCACCCGGTACCGGGCCGGCGCCCAGGGAGTGCTCTTCTTCGCCGCGCGGGTGTCGATCGGCGGGCTCAGCTACTACTTCCCGACCATGCTCGACCACCAGGGCGTGCCCGCCGTCGGCCTCGTGATGATCGGGCTGCTCGTCCTCGCCCTCGTCATCGGGGCGCTCTGGGCGCCGCAGACCCAGGGCAGGACCTTGCAGGAGATCGAGGCGGAACGGTACGGGGAGGTGCTCTCGGACGCGCCGGCGGAGCGCGTGCGGGCGGCCCGGGTCACGACCTGAACCCTCCGGGCGCCCCGTCGGCCTGCCGGTAGGGTGGGCCGGTCGGCGAGATCGGAGGGGACGATGGCCAACATCAAGGATGTGGCACGGCTTGCGGGCGTGTCCCTGGGCACGGTCAGCAACGTGCTCAACCATCCCGACCGGGTCGGTCCCGAACTGAAGGCCCGGGTCGAGAGTGCCATCGCCGAGCTCGGGTTCGTGCGCAGCGAGCCCGCCCGGCAGCTGCGCGCGGGGCAGAGCCGCACCATCGCCGTCGTGGTCCTGGACATCGCCAACCCGTTCTTCGCCGAACTCATCGCGGGCGCCGAGGACGTGGCCGCCGCGCACGACGCCGCGGTGATCGTCTGCAACAGCGCGGGCGATCCCGCGCGGGAGACGGCACACTTGCGTCATCTGGGCCAGCAGCGGGTGTTGGGCGTCCTCCTGTCGCCGATCCAGGAGACCGCCGCGGCCCAGCTGCTCGCCGCCCAGCGCAGCCGGCCGCCGGTGGTGTTCGTCGACCGGGTGCCCACCGGCCCCGGGTTCGCCTCGGTCTCCGTCGACGACGTGCACGGCGGCGCGCTGGTGGGCGAGCTGCTCGCCGCCGCCGGGCACCAGCGGGTCACGTACGTCGCCGGGCCGGCCGCGCTGCGTCAGGTGACCGACCGGTTGCACGGGCTGCGGGCCACCTTCCGCGGCCACGAGATCGACGTCGTCCACGTCGAGGAGATGACCATCCGTGCGGGCGCACGCGCGCTCGGCGAGCTGTACGCCCGCCCCGCCGACCGGCGCCCCCAGGCGCTGTTCTGCGCGAACGACCTGCTGGCGATCGGCGCGGTGAACGCGGCGATGCGGCTGGGCATCGCCGTGCCGCAGGAGCTGGCGATCGTCGGGTACGACGACATCGACTTCGCCGAGACCGCGGGGGTGGCCCTCACGACCGTGCGCCAGCCCGCCCGTGAGATCGGCCGGCGCGCGGCGCAGCTGCTCCTGGAAGAGGTGGCCGATCCCACCGCCGAGCGCCCCACCGTGGTGTTCCGGCCCGAGCTGGTGACCCGCACCTCCAGCGGCCCCGCACCCGCCGGGTCGCTCATGGAGCACCGCGCGGGCTGAGGCGTGTTGCGAGGGTCCCGTTGCGAAGGCCTCGTCTACCCCGCGGTGCGGGCGGACGACGGGACTCCCGCGTACGCCCCAGGTCTCGACTCGCCTTCCGTCCGGGCCTCTTGACGCACTCCCGCACGCGCTTTACGGTCCCGGTCGGCCATGTTTTGAAACGTTTTTGACCGAGAAAGTCGACTGATCAGAAGGAGCCACCCGTGCCTACGGACATCACTGCGCTCGACGCGGCGGGACTGCCCCGGACGAGCTTCCGCAAGACGAGGATCGGCCTGGTCGCGGGTGGTCTCGCTGCCTACTGGCCGCAGTTCCCCGGGTTGCGTGAGCAGCTCGAAGGATCGGCTCGCGAGGTTCGTGAACGATTCAGCGCCATGGGATGCGAGGTCGTCGACGTCGGCTTCGTGTCCGACGCCCAGGAAGCGGCCGGCGCGGCCGACCGGCTGCGTACGGCCGATTGCGATCTCGTCGTCACCTTCCTGACGACCTATCTGACGGCGTCGATGGTGCTGCCGATCGCCCAGCGCGGTCAGGCGCCCGTCCTCGTCATCGACCTGCAGCCGACCGCTGCCATGGACCACGACTCCTTCGACACCGGAAAGTGGCTCGCCTACTGCGGCCAGTGCCCGCTCCCGGAGATCGCCAACGTCTTCCGCCGGGCCGGGATCCCCTTCCGGTCCGTGACGGGACACCTGCGCGATGAGCACGCCTGGGCGCGGATCGAGCGCTGGATCCGGGCCGCCGACGTGCGCGCCGCCATGCGGCACGGGCGGCACGGCCTCATGGGACATCTCTATCCGGGAATGCTCGACGTCTCCACCGATCTGACGCTGGTCTCCGCTCAGTTCGGCTCGCACGTGGAAGTCCTCGAAGTGGACGATCTGCGCGTTCGTGTCGCCGAAGTGACGGACGATCAGGTGGACGAGCGGGTCGCCGTGGCCCGCAAGGTGTTCACCTTCGACGAGTCGGTCGTCGACGAGGACCTGCGCTGGGGCGCCAAGGTGTCGGTCGGCCTGGACCGGCTCGTCGAGGACTTCGCCCTGGACTCCCTCGCCTACTACCACCGGGGCCTCGACGGTGAGACGCACGAGCGGCTGGGCGCCAGCATGATCCTGGGCGCGTCGCTGCTCACGGCCCGCGGTGTCCCCGCCGCCGGGGAGTACGAACTGCGCACCAGCCTCGCCATGTTGATGGCCGACCGCCTCGGCGCGGGCGGTTCCTTCACCGAACTGCAGGCCCTGAACTTCGACGACGGCGTCGTCGAGATGGGGCACGACGGACCCGCCCACCTCGCCATCAGCAGTGCGGACCCGCTGCTGCGCGGCCTCGGCGTGTACCACGGCAAGCGCGGCTGGGGCGTCAGCGTGGAGTTCGACGTGCAGCACGGCCCGGTGACCACGTTCGGCCTGGGACAGGAGGCGGACGGCACGTACACCGTGATCGCCTCGGAGGGCGAGGTGGTCCCCGGCCCGCTGCTGCGGATCGGCAACACCACCTCGCGCGTCGCCTTCGGCTGCGACCCCGGCGAGTGGACGGACGCCTGGAGCGCCTCCGGCATCGGACACCACTGGGCGTTGTGCGTCGGGCACCGTGCGAAGGACCTGAAGGCGGTGGCCGATCTGCTCGGCCTCCCGTTCGTCCACGTGAAGGTGTGAGCCGCCTACTTCGGCAACATGTCGTCCCCCGGCGCGCGTTCGACGAACCGGCTCAACCGGTACGAGGTCAGCCGCGCCGGGCGGCGGCACAGCGTCTCGACGCGGAGCGTCGACTCGTCGGTCCGCGCGGCCCGGAGCCCGCGCAGGTGCGCCCGCAGCTCCGCTTCGTCCTGCGTCTCCAGCACCACTTCCCACCGGCCCGCGTCCGGCGCGTTGCGCGCGTCCTGACGCCGCCGCAGGGCCTCCTGGCGCCGCTTCCTCCTCGCCTGTCCCGGCACCGGCCCAGGATCCCCGGCCGACGTCGGTACGGCAAGGGATAGGCCCGCGCCCAGGGGGTCGTCGTCCGAGGTGGGCGCCTGCACATGGCAGGTGCCGAGCGTCGTCCTCAATGCTGAACACCCACCGGCGACGCCCCCGCCGCCGTGGTGACGGCGACGTGCGGGCGGCTCTCTCCTCGACGCACACCCCGGCGCACGGTCGACGTGTGCCCGCGGGAAGGACTGTGATGTTCACTCAACCCGACGCGGTGCACACGGCCGCGACCCGTCTCGCGATGCGGCGCCTGCTGCCCCTGCTCGGCCTCGCCTACTTCATGTCGTACGTGGACCGCACGAACATCGCCCTGGCCAAGACCCACCTGGAGGCCGACATCGGTGTCGGCGCCGCCGCGTACGGGCTGGGCGCGGGGATCTTCTTCGTCAGCTACGCACTCCTGGAGGTGCCCAGCAACCTCGTGCTCCACCGGGTGGGAGCGCGTGTGTGGATCGCGCGGATCGCGGTGAGCTGGGGTCTGGTCTCGGCGGCCATGATGTTCGTCCGCGGCGAGACCTCGTTCTACGTGTTGCGGTTCGTGCTCGGCGCCGCCGAGGCCGGGCTGTATCCGGCCCTGATGTACACCGTCACGCTCTGGTTCGCCCAGCGCCACCGGGTGCCCGTGGTCGGACTCGTCTACACGGCGCCCGCGCTCGCGACGATCCTGGGCGGCCCGGCCGGGGGAGGCCTGATGAGCCTCGACGGCGCGGCCGGGCTCACGGGCTGGCAGTGGATGTTCCTCGTCGAGGGACTGGTGACCGTCGTGATCGGGCTGCTCGTGTGGCGCGTACTGCCCAGCCGCCCGCAGGACGCCCGGTGGCTGTCGCCGCAGCAGGCCGCGGCGCTGTCCGAACGCGCGGCCGCCCACGACACCCCGTCGCCGCAGCGTCTGCGCGGGAACTTCCGGCTGGCCTTCGCGCGTCCCGTCGTGCTGCTCCTGGCCGCCACCTATCTGGTGAACCAACTCGTCGCGTCCGCGGTCGGGTTCAACCTCCCGTCGATCGTCGAGGACCTCGGCGTCGCGGGAACCATGTCCATCGGGCTGGTCACCGGCAGCATGGGCGTGGCCATCCTGGGCGGCGTGCTGTTCTTCCCGTGGCTGCAGGGGCGGGTCGGCAACGACACCGGGCTGATCGTGCTGTGTGCCCTGGCCGGGACGGCGACCATGGCCCTGTATCTGACGGCCGACGCGGCCCCCTCGCGGTTCGCCCTGCTCTTCGTCGCCAACTTCTTCCTGATGGGGACGCTGCCCCTGTTCTGGTCGGTGGCGATGTCCCGCATGTCCGGCCTGATGGCCGCGGCGGGACTTGCCTTCATCAACACGGTCGGGCTGCTGGGCGGGTTCGTCGGTCCGCTGGTCTTCGGGCTCATCGAGGACCGCACCGGCAGCGCCCGTGCTCCCTTCGCGTTCGTCGTCGTCGCGGGTCTGGTCGGGAGCCTGCTGGCCGGCGCCCTGAAGTGGACCGTGAGCCGGGAGCGGGAGCCCGTGCGCGCCCAGGTCGCCGCGGCCGCCGAGTAGCCGGGCCGAGTAACCAGGCAGAAAGGGACCGTCGAGTAGTACCGCGCAGAAGTCGACTAGTACCGCGCATGAGGCGGGAAGGCCCGGGCCTTGTGCCGTCGCCCAGCCGGAGCACCCGCCTGCTGGGCGACGGCCCCCTCCTCTTCCCCCTGAGCAGGGCAGATGCCTATCCTGCGGCCATGAATGACGAGCTGGCGCTGCGTCGTGAGCTGGCCGCGACACTGCTCGACGACCTCGACCCCCTCATCGGCGACCTCGCGGCCGACATCTGTGCGCACAGCACCCGCTACGCGAGCGGACGCCCGGTGACCCACGAGGACCTGCGGCTCACCCTGCGCGGCAACATGGAACTCGCGCTCAACGAATTCGGCCAACTTCCCTCCCGCGAAGGCCGGTTCGAGGACGTGGCCGCCGGCAACGGGCGCCTGCGCGCCGAACAGGGCATGCCGCTGGCGACCGTGCTGCGCGCCTACCGGCGCGGCGGCCGCGTGCTGTGGCAGGCGATGGCCGACTGGATGCGGGACCGGCCGCCCGCCCAGCAGCGCATGGTCGGGGACATGGCGGGCGTGGTCTGGGAGACCATCGACCGGTTCTCCTCCGCCATGGCCGACGCGTACCGGCTGCGGACCCTGGAGCTGGAGCACCGGGAAGCCTCCCGGCGCGGCGCCCTGTTCGAGGCGCTCCTCGACGGGCGGGGCGGCGACCCGGCCGTCGCCGCCGCTGCCGCGACCGCACTGGGCGTGCCCCGGTACGAGCGGTACGCGGTCGTCGTGGTCGCCCAGGACGCCCAGGACCCCGCGGCACCGGTCGATCCGGCACCCGCCCTGGACGCCGCGGGCCTGTGGTCGCTGTGGCGGCCGCGAGCGGAGACCGTCGCCGGCCTGGTGCGGGTCGGGACCGCCGACCCGGCGCTGCTCACCGACACGCTGCGCCACAAGGTAGGCCTGCGGGCCGGAATCTCCCCGCTCTTCGGGGAGCTGGCCCTCGCCGACCAGGGACTGCGTCTGGCCCAGCGCGCACTGGCGACGCTCCCCGAGGGCGGCGGACAGGTGGCCGACCTCGACGAGCGGCTGGTGCACGCCGCCCTCGGCGCGGAGCCGGAGATCGCCGACCGTCTCGTCCTGCGCTACCTGGACGGGGTCCTGCGCAGCGGCAGCGAACGCCCCGACCTGCTGCGGACGCTGCGGGTGTGGCTCGACTCCGGCTGCTCGGCCTCCCGTACGGCGACGCAGCTGTTCTGCCATCGCAACACGGTCCTCAACCGCATCAGCAGGGTCGCCGAACTCACCGGCTGGCCGGCCGACTCCGGCGAGGCCCGGCTCGGCTGGGCGTTGGCGCTGCGCGCGGTCGACCCGGCTCTTTGACCCGGCGGAGGGGGAGCGGGTGCCGCTGCCCAGCGTGCGCCCGCCGCGAGCTGGGCCGTTGCACATGGCACCCGCCACGGGAATGGCGCAGGCTGAGGCGGCCGGAGATCACCGTTCGTATCGGCAAGGGAGCCGCCGTGCAGTTGAACGTCGCCACGATCCTGCAAGAGTCCGCCGTCCGTCATCCCGACCGGACGGCGGTGGTCGACGACGGTGCCCGCATCAGCTACGGCACGCTGTGGCGCGACGCGCTCCGCTTCGCCGGCCGCCTGCGCGCCCACGGCATCGGGCCGGGCGACCGCGTCGCGCTGCTGCTGCCCAACACCGCCGCGTTCCCGCGTGCCTACTACGGAGCCCTCGCCGCAGGTGCGACGGTCGTGCCCGTCCACGCCCTGCTCGTGGCCGACGAGGTCTCCTACGTCCTGCGGCACAGCCGGTGCCGCGCCGTCGTCACGGCCGACGCGCTCGCCCCCGTGGCCGAGGCGGCCGCCGCCGACGTCGGCATCGACGTACTGCGCGCGGACGGCGAAGGGGCAGCGGCACTGGAGCGTGCCGAGCCGCGCCGCCCCGACGACACGGCCGTCATCCTCTACACGAGCGGCACCACCGGCAGGCCCAAGGGCGCCCTGCTCACGCACGCCAACCTGGTCATGAACGCCACCATCTGCGCACAGGACCTGTTCGCGCTCACGCCCGACGACGTCGTCCTGGGCTGCCTGCCGCTCTTCCACAGCTTCGGCCAGTCCTGCGCCATGAACGCCGCCCTGCGCGCCGGATCCACCCTCGTCCTGTGCTCCCGCTTCACCGGCCCCGGCGCACTGGAGATCCTGGCCGCGGAGGGCATCACGGTCTTCATGGGCGTACCCACCATGTACCACGCGCTGACCACGGCCGCGGGCGACGACGGGCCGGTGCCCGGCACCCTGCGCCTGGCCGTCTCCGGCGGAGCGGCGCTGCCCGCCGCCGTCCTCGAACGCTTCGAGGAGACGTTCGGGGCCGTGATCCTCGAGGGGTACGGACTGACCGAGACCTCACCGGCCGCCACCTTCAACCAGCTGTCGCGGGGCCGGAGTCCGGGCACTGTCGGCCATCCCATCTGGGGCGTCGAGACGGGCATCGCCGACCCGGGTGCCGAGGACCGCATCGTGCTCCTGGACGACGGCGAGATCGGCGAGGTCGTGCTGCGCGGCCACAACATCTTCGCCGGGTACCTCGACAACCCCGAGGCGACCGCGGCCGCCGTCGTCGACGGCTGGTTCCGCACGGGCGACCTGGGAGTGCGGGACGCCGACGGCCGGCTCACGATCGTCGACCGCAAGAAGGACCTCATCATCCGCGGCGGCTTCAACGTCTACCCCCGCGAAGTCGAGGAGATCCTCGCCCGCCACCCCTGCGTCGCCCAGGTCAGCGTCGTCGGACTGCCCGACGAGGCCAAGGGGGAGGAGATCTGCGCGGCCGTCGTGCTGCGCCCGGGAGCGGACGAGGCGCCCGAGTCGATCGTCGCCTGGGCTCGCGAACGGCTCGGCAAGCACAAGTACCCGCGGATCGTACGGCTGTTGACGGAGCTCCCGCTCGGGCCGAGCGGAAAGATCCTCAAGCGCGAGCTCCAGAAGGAGTGCGCGTGAGCATCGTCGAGACCGCACACGGCGCCGTGCGCGGCACCGTCGAGAACGGCATCACCGTCTTCCGCGGCATCCCGTACGCGGCCGCTCCCGTGGGGCCCCTGCGCTTTCGCCCGCCCGCCCCCGTCGAGCCCTGGCAGGGCATCCGGGAGACCACCGCGTTCGGCCCCACCGCCCCCAAGAACCCCTACGCGGCGCCGCTGGACGCACTGCTGCCCGATCCGGACATCGCCGGTGACGCCTGCCTCAACCTCAACGTCTGGGTGCCCGCACCGAGTGACGGCCCCCGGCCGGTCATGGTGTGGATCCACGGCGGTTCCCTGCGCAACGGCTCCTCCGCCGTCCCCACCTACGACGGCGCCGCCTTCGCCCGGGACGGCGTCGTCCTCGTCTCCCTCAACTACCGCCTCGGCATCGAGGGGTTCGGCGTCTTTCCCGACGCTCCGGCCAACCTCGGCCTGCACGATCAGCTGGCCGCCCTGACCTGGGTGCGCGACAACATCGGTGCCTTCGGCGGCGACCCGGACCACGTCACCGTGTTCGGGGAGTCGGCCGGCGCCACCAGCATCGGCGCACTGCTGGCGAGCCCCCGCGCCCAGGGACTCTTCCGCCGGGCCGTGCTGCAGAGCGGCACCCCCACGGCCGTCGCGCCCGCGACGGCGGCGCGCACCACCACGTCCCTCGCCGAACACCTCGGCATCGCGCCCACCGCCGAGGCCTTCGCGCGGGCGGACCGCGGCCGGCTCCTGGCCGCACAGCGGGCCGTGACGCAGCGTGGCAACCCGCTGACCGGCGGCCTCGGTTTCCACATCGTGCTCGACGACGACGTCGTACCACGGGACCCCGCCGCCGCACTGGCGGACGGTGCGAGCGACGGCACAGACGTCCTCATGGGCAGCACCACCGACGAGTACCGGCTGTGGTTCGTGCCCAGCGGGCTCGTCGACCGGATCGGCGAGCTGACCCTGCGGGCGGCCCTGATCAAGCAGCGGGCGCCGTGGCGGGCCGCCCGCGTCTACCGTGCCGGCAGGCCCGGGGCGTCCCCCGGCGAGATCCTCGGCGCCATCGCCACCGACACGCTCCTGCGCGTCCCGATGAACCGCCTCGCCGACGCACGCGCGCGGAGGCCCGGACGCACGCACGTCTACGAGTTCGCGTGGCCGTCGCCGGTACAAGGGCTCGGCGCCTGCCACGCCCTGGAGCTCGGCTTCGTCTTCGACACCCTCGACGCACCGGACACGCGCCTGCTCACGGGCGACAGCGCGCCCCGCTCGCTGGCCCGCGCGATGCACGCGGCATGGGTGTCCTTCGCCACCGACGGCGACCCGGGCTGGCCGCGGTGGGACGAGGACCGGCCCGTCATGACCTTCGGCGCCCAGGGAGCCACCCTCGTCGCGTCCCCGCGAGAGCAGGAGCGCCGCCTCTGGCGGTGAGCGCACCGC
This sequence comes from Streptomyces sp. SID14478, assembly GCF_010548525.1. GTDB lineage: Bacteria > Actinomycetota > Actinomycetes > Streptomycetales > Streptomycetaceae > Streptomyces. The sequence continues at coordinate 4,323 of NZ_JAAGMG010000343.1, read as the reverse complement.
ACCCGCGACGCGTTCCCGCTGCACCCCAACGCCGTCGGCCCGGGCATCCGGCGATGCCCGGGCTGCGCCTGTGTGACCCGGCGCCGCCTTCAGGGCCTCAGCCGTCCGCGGGGTGGACGACCGCGACCGCGAACGGGGTGAACCGGACGGGGCCGCGCAGCCCGTACGACGAGGTGCGCGAGCTGGACTTGTTGTAGTGGGTCACGGCGTTGCGCAGTGTCGTGCGCACCACGACCCGGACCTCGTTGGCACCCGCCTTCAGGTGGGCGGTGACATCCCAGGTGACCCCGGAGACGACCTGCGTTCCCACGGCCTTGCCGTTGAGCAGGACTTCGGCGGTGCCGTCGACGTCGCCGAGGTCCAGCCGTACACCCCTCCCGCGCCCGACCCAGTGCTCGGGGACGGTGAGGGTGCCGGTGTAGGTGCCGACGCCGGAGGCCGAGGCGATCTGCTCGCGGTCGCGCCAGTCCCACAGGGGGTAGGTGCCGGACAGCGCGGGGAGGGTGGTCGTGCGGGGGCCGTCGGGAGTGTCGGCCTCGACCGACAGGCTCCAGGTGTACGGGCCCGGATGCGCGACATCCTCGTGTGCGGGCCGCGCGGTGGTGGTGACCCGGCGTCCGTCGCTCAAGGTGAACGTCCTGGTGCCCGCACGGGTGGTGTGCAGTTCGATCCGGCCGTCCACCACGATGAGGTCGTCGAGCGCGGTGTCGACCACGTGCACGGGGGCCGTGCCGCGGGTGTCGAGAGCGAGCACGCGGGTCTCCCGTGCCCGCAGCCGCGTGGGCACGCGCGTGCGTCCCCCCTCGACCGAGTACTGGGCGGCGGGTTCGACGGAGCCGTCCCACAGGTCGAGTACACGCACGGCGCCGGTGCCCTCGATCGCCGGGGTGAACTCCACGACGTCGTCCGTGGGGTTGTACAGGAACAGGTACCGCACGCCGTCGGCGTAACGGAGTTGCGTCAGCACGTGGGCGCCGCTCCAGGAGACCCGCGGGCGGACGCCGAGTCCGCGCAGGGCGCCGAGGACGTCGGCCTGCGTCGCGACCCGTTTCGCGTGGCGGCCTCGCAGCACCCGTGCGACGGTCTCGGCCACCTTCCGGTCGTCGTTGCCGTCCGTCCTGAACCCCGTTGCGGTGTGCGGGAGTTCACCGACGAAGACGACAGCGACACCGGCGTCCGCGGCCCGCTCGACGGCCTCGGCCGCAGCGAGCGGCAGGGCGCGCTCGTCCACGACCAGGGCGCGGTACTGGGGCCCCGACGGGCACAGCACGCGGCGCCCGACAGCGCCCTTCTCCGCGAGCCCCTCCGGATCGATGAACTGGAGGGAGTAACCGTCCCGTTCGAGGGCGAGCGCGTCGAACAGCGCCGCCGGCTGGGTGCCCTCGTCCGAGGACAGACGGGCAGCGGTGGTGAGAAAGCCGTCCCGGTAGACGGCCACGTCGGTGCGCGGTGCACCCGCTTCCAGGACGAGCGTGCCCCGGGCCCAGTACGCGGTCGTCCGGGCGAGGGCGGGCCACTGTGGGTTGTGGCGGTCGTTGAAGCTGTCGAGGCTGTCGCCGAAGCGGTACTTGCCCGGCCAGGGCGCCCCCGCGCTCATGTACTGGAATCCGTGCAGGAACGGCTGGGTGATGCCGGCCGCCCACTCCTTGTCGATCATCTCCTTGTAGTCGCCCGGGGTGACTTGATGGCACTGCTCGGGCTGGGCGCCCAACTCGGTGGAGACGCGCAGGGTGCCGCCCTGGTGGGCGCCGCTCACCACGACGCGCTGCCAGTCGAGGGCGTAGCGCCACCCGTAGGCGCGGATGCCCGTGGGGAAGCGGTCGCCCGAGTTGTACGACTCGCCCTCCACCCGGCCGCCCGCGCGGGCCAGTTCACGGTTGCTGCGGATGGGCTCCAGGTCCTGGCCGTAGGCCGCCTGGGCCTTGAGCGACATGCCGTAGCCGCGCGCCCAGTCCTGGTAGGGCCTCAGGTGCTGCTCCACGTAGAGGTCGGTGAGCAGCCGGTAGTAGTCGGCGCGCACCTTGGGGCCCTGGCCGTCGTCCAACACGAAGTCCGCCGTGGGAGGCCGGGCCGGAACCCAGTACCGGCACATGCCGTGCTGGAACATGAGCGGCAAGTAGGCGGTCATGTCGTAGCCGCGCCGTGCCTTGAACTCGGCGGGGAACGACGGCGCCCAGAACAGCGAGTCCGCGTCCAGTTCGAGCGAGTCCTCGAAGAAGTCGTTGCCGTACCGCTTGAGCGCGTCGACGTTGTCCCGGCCCACCTGGTGCTCGTCGAGGTACTCGGTGGCCTTCTTCGCCGCGGCGGCGTCGAAGACGCTCGTCACGCCGCGCTCGCCGTCGCGGCGCCAGAACCCGAAGACGATCCAGTCCCCCCGGGCGGGGGCGCTCCAGGTCAGTCTGCCGTCGGTGACCTGGTCGGTGACGTCGCGCAGTGAACCGGCGTCCAGGACGGTGGACTTGGACGGAACCCTGATGGGGGTGCCGTACGGCGGGCGCTGGCCCTCGGGCAGGAGCTCGGCCGCGGGCCCGCGCTCGACCACGCGGGCGACGGTGGCCGCGACCAGTTCCGCCTTGCGCTTCCTGTCGGGGTCGTCGAAGGGCCAGGGCACCTCACCGGAGAAGCGGCCGTGCTTCGCGTCGGCGCGACCGTACTGCACCTCCTGCTGGGCGTAGCCGGATCCGGCACCCGTGTTGGGCGTCTGCACCGGCCAGTTGGCGCCCATCGTCATGCTCACCCGCAGATCGAGCGAGGCGGCAGCGTCGAGCACGGCGCGCAGGTTCTCGCGCTGGGCGTCGTCGGCCCAGGAATCGGTCGAGTAGGCGATCTCGACCTCACCGAAGCCCGCCTTCGCGATGGCCGTCACCTCGCGCACGCTCTCCTCGACCGACAGCGGTGCCGACCACCACCACCGCACGCCCGGCCTGTGGTGCACGCCCGGCGACCTGAAGGACTCCGCGGTGAAAGGCGCGGGCAGGCGGGCGGAGTTCGCGGCCTCCGCCTGCTCGGCCCGCGCCACCGCGGCGGTGTCGGCCTGCTCCTGTGTACGTGCCTGCGCGTCGCCCGGCAGGGAGACGGCTCCGGTGGTCGCGGTGGCGACCCCGGCCGCGATCAGGGATCTGCGGGAGAACATGGCCATGCCTGCCTCGATTCGTCCGGTGGGCTGGTCGGTGGTTTCGTCCGTCCCCCGCGGGCGGGGCGTGGGAGGGTCCAGGTGAGGTCGGACACCTGCGAGTTGAACGATTCAATCCCGTGGTGGGCGCAGGGGCAGGTCGAGCCAGGCGAGTCCGACGTCGCGGCCCATGTGCGAGGTGTCCTGGGCGGCCCGTCCGTCGTAGAAGACCGCGAGCCGTCCGTTCATGGGGACCACGGACGGCAGGCCGATCACGAAGGGGGACCAGGTGCAGTTGTTGCGGTCCAGCACGACCGCCTTGTCCGCGGGGTCCCAGTGCTCCAGGTCCCGGGTCCAGTAGACCCAGATCGCGTCGGTGTACTCGCCGTGCTCGTCGAGGCCGACGTGGTTGGTGAACAGGAACCACGTGTCGCCTGCGGGCTCGTAGTACAGCGAGGAGTTCTCGACCTGCTCCGCGAGGGGGACGACGGGCCGGTCGTCCGTCCGCCAGGGGCCGTTGAGGTCGCGGGTGCGGGCCAGGCCGATGGTGCGCAGCGTGGCGCCGTTCGCGTCCTGCGTGGAGGCGCTGAAGAACTGCAGGAACCCGCCCCGGTGCCGCACGACGTGGCCGGGGCTCGCCGTCACCGAGTAGTACGTGTCCTGCCCGGGCCGGAAGGGGACCACCTCAGGAGTCTTGGTCCACGGGCCGGCCGGGCCGGGCCCGTGCGCCTTGAGCGTGAGGTAGGGGAAGGCCGGGATGCGGTCCGGGGCAGGGCTGGTGTGGGGAGTTCCCAGGTAGAACATGTGCCAGTCGCCCGGGCCGTTGCGGTACGTGACGCCATAGCTGGCGGATCCGCTGTCGTCCGTTCCCGGCGCTCCGAGGTCGAGGACCGGGCCGTGCCGCGTCCAATGGATTCCGTCCCGGCTCGTGGCCAGCGCGGCGAGCCAGCCCCGGTCGCCGGCCGCGTCGTAGTTCATGTAGAGCGTGCCGCCGTCGCGGTACACCCATACGTCCCGCGCGCCCAGGCGATCGCAGCCGTTCGGCCCGCCGCCGTGGAGGAGGACGGGCCCGGCGTCTCGGGCGTCGAGCCGTTTGGTCGCCACCGGTCGGCCGTCCGGGTAGGACGGCGTCCAGGGGGCGGCCCGCCCGGTGCGGTCGAGGGGTGCCGGATCGCGCCGTGATGCCGGGGCGGCGACGGCGGGTGCGGTGC
>NZ_JAAGMG010000302.1 GCF_010548525.1 Streptomyces sp. SID14478 | reverse complement strand
GCCGCGGCCTTCACCCCGGGCGCCGCGCACCCGCTGGTCCGCGTCCTCGATGCCCAGGACCCCTTCCTGGCGGGGGCGTTGGCGCTGGGCCACGTGGCGTTCGCCCACCCCGGGACCGCGGTGGGCCCGGCGGGGGCCGCCGAACTCACCGCGGAGATCACGGCGCGGGCCGCGGACGGCTCCGTGGCCGCCGCCCAGGACCGGGTCCGCAAGCGCCTCTCGGTGGTGGCCGCGGCCGTCGAGGACGGGGTCGTGCTCAGCTCCGGAATGCACATGCCCGTCGGTGACGTCACGGAGATCGCCGGCATCGGCACGCTGCCTGCCGCCCGGCGCCGGGGCCTCGGCATCGCCGTGACGGCGGCGCTCGTCACGGAGGCGCTCGCCTCCGGCGTCTCCACGGTGTTCCTGTCGGCCGGCAGCAAGGAGGTGGCCCGCCTCTACGAACGCCTGGGCTTCCACCCCACAGCCACAGCCCTGATAGCGACCCCCGCACACCCAAGCCCCTCCGGCGATTGAGGAGCGGGGTCCGGGGCAGAGCCCCAAGCCCCACCAACGACCCCACCCCAATCAAGCCCCTCCGGCGAGCCCATCAAGCCCCTCCGGCGATTGAGGAGCGGGGTCCGGGGCAGAGCCCCGAGCTCCTACAGCACCCCGGCGTCCCGAGCCGCCCAGACCGACGGAAACACCGGCCGATACCCCAGCTCCCGCCGAATCCGCCCCGTGGACATCACCCCGTGCCAAGGATCCGCATCCACCTTCTCGTAAACCTCCGGAGGAACCGGCACGCCGTTCACCTGGAACACCTCCACCGTGGTCACCGGCGCGTCATCCGCGATGTTGTAGACACCGCTCGCCCCCGGCGCGTACAGCAACCGCCGCAGCCCCTGCGCGACATCCACGTGGTGCCCCATGTGCAGGCGCTGCATGGCAGGCCAGTTCGGCGCCCACTGCAGCGCGGCGGCGAGATGCGGATCCCCCTCGCCGTACACGAACGGCAGCCGCCCGATGCGCAGGTCGTCGAGGCCGTCCAGGGCGACCAGCGCCTGCTCCGCCTCCCACTTGGACTGCGGGTAGGCGCCCCACAGCGCGCCGCCCGGTACCGTCTCGTCGCCCTCGACCAGCGGCCGCCCGCGCCCGGCACCGTAGACGAGCCCCGTGCTGACCTGCACGAACCGTCGCACGCCGGAGGCCACCGCGGCCCGGCCCAGCTCGACGGCCGCGTCCCGGTTGACGGCGACCGCCTCCTCGTCCGGCACCCCGCGGAACGCGGCGGCGACGTTCACCACCGCGTCGACCCCGGAGGTCGCCTTGCCGAGCACCTCCGCGTCGCGCAGGTCCCCGACGAGCACCTGGGCCCCGAGCGCGGCGAACCGCTCGCCGCGCGCCGCGTCCCGCACCAGCACCCGCACCTCGTCCCCGGCCTGCGCATCCTGCAGCAGCCGCGGCACGAACCGCCGCCCGACCTGGCCCGTAGCGCCTGTCACCAATGTCAGCATGGCCGCCTCCTCGTTGTCGTAGCCATGTGACAACCGTCCGGGAAAGGTCGTCGCGGCGGGAGAGACGCGCTTGTCCAGGGACCGGCGCTCCCTGGATACGGGAGGGGACCCGAGGCACCCTGGAGGCGTGGACCGAATCGAACTCGCCGACTTCCTGCGCCGCGCCCGTACCCGCCTGGCGCCCTCCGACGTGGGCCTGGCCACGGGCGCCCGGCGCCGTACGCCGGGGCTGCGCCGCGAGGAGGTGGCCCAGCTCGCCGGGATGTCCACGGACTACTACACGCGTCTGGAGCAGCGCCGCGGCTCCCATCCGTCGCGGCAGATGCTCACCGCGCTGGCCCGTGCGCTGCGGCTGACCGCCGACGAGCGCGACCACCTGTTCCACCTGGCGGGCGAGGAGCCGCCCCGGCCCGGTGCCTCCTGCGGCCACGTCCGGCCGGGGCTGCTGCTGATCCTGGACCGGCTGCACGACGTCCCGGCCCAGGTGATCAGTGACTGGGGCGAGGTGCTCGCGCAGAACACGATGGCGGTCGCCCTGTCCGGCGACTGCACGGGCGAGAACATGATCCGCCGCTACTTCACGGAGTCCGCCGTGCGCTCCCTGATCCCCGCGGAGGACTACGAGAAGCACGGCCGCGCGCACGTGGCGGGCCTGCGGGCCGTCGTCGCGGCCCGCCCCGACGACCCGGGTCCCGCCGCGCTCGTGGCCGAACTCCTGGGTTCCAGCGAGGAGTTCGCCGCGCTGTGGGCGCTGCACGAGGTGGCGGTGCGCCGTGCGTCGACGAAGCGGTTCGTGCACCCCGTGGTCGGCGTCCTGGACCTGGACTGCGAGGTGCTGCTCAGCGACGACGGCGGCCAGCGGCTCGTCGTGCACTCGGCGCGCCCGGGCACGGACACGTACGAGCGCCTTGAGCTGCTGCGGGTGATAGGGCTCCAGGACTTCACCCCGAGCAGCCCGGAAAACAATCCGAGCAGCCCGTAGGGCACCCGTCAGAACGAAGGCGCTAGAAGCCGAGCTTGCGCAGCTGGCGCGGGTCGCGCTGCCAGTCCTTGGCGACCTTCACGTGCAGGTCGAGGTAGACCGGCGTGCCGAGCAGCGCCTCGATCTGCTTGCGGGACTTGATGCCGACGTCCTTGAGCCGCTTGCCCTTCGGGCCGATGATGATGCCCTTCTGGCTGGGCCGCTCGATGTAGACGAAGGCGTGGATGTCCAGGAGCGGCTTGTCGGCGGGCCGGTCCTCGCGCGGCAGCATCTCCTCCACCACGACGGCGATGGAGTGCGGCAGCTCGTCCCGTACGCCTTCGAGCGCGGCCTCGCGGATCAGCTCGGCGACCATGACCTGCTCGGGCTCGTCGGTGAGGTCGCCCTCGGGGTAGAGCGCGGGGCCCTCGGGCAGCAGCGGCACGATGAGGTCGGCCAGCAGATCCACCTGCTTGTCGCCGACCGCCGAGACGGGGATGATCTCCGCCCACTCGAAGCCGAGCTCCTTGCCGAGCTGGTCGATGGCGATGAGCTGCTCGGCGAGGGCCTTGCTGTCGACCAGGTCCGTCTTGGTGACGATCGCGATCTTCGGCGTCTTCTTGATGGACGCGAGTTCCTTGGCGATGAACCGGTCGCCGGGGCCGAGCTTCTCGTTCGCGGGCAGGCAGAAGCCGATGACGTCGACCTCGGCCCAGGTGGTGCGGACCACGTCGTTGAGCCGCTCGCCCAGCAGCGTGCGCGGCTTGTGCAGTCCCGGGGTGTCCACCAGGATCAGCTGCGCGTCCGCACGGTGGACGATGCCGCGCACCGTGTGCCGCGTGGTCTGCGGCTGGTCGGCGGTGATCGCCACCTTCTTGCCGACCAGAGCGTTCGTGAGGGTGGACTTGCCCGCGTTGGGGCGGCCGACGAAGCAGGCGAAGCCGGCGCGGTGCGCGGATCCGGGTGCGGGGGTGTGAACGCTCATGGCGCCCATTGTCCCTGATGCCGGGGGCGGCGCAGCACCGTGAGGTTCCGGTAACCGCGAAGCAACACGAAACACGGCGGAAACGCCGGGGTAGGAGTTCGGAAACGCGGGCCCGTGACGCTGTCCCGATGACCGTGACACTCGCCGCCGGGAAAGCCTCCGCACTCGACACGGGCGACACCGCCTGGCTGCTCGCCGCGACCGCGCTCGTCCTGCTGATGACGCCGGGCCTCGCCCTGTTCTACGGCGGCATGGTCCGCGCGAAGAGCGTCCTCAACATGCTGATGATGAGCTTCGTGTCGATCGCGCTCGTCACGGTGGTGTGGCTGGTCGCGGGGTATTCGCTCGCCTTCGGCGACGACTCCTTCGCCGGTCTGATCGGCGGCCTGGAGCACGCGGGCATGGCGGGCGTCGGCCCGGACTCGGTCACCGGCACGGTCCCGACGTTCCTGTTCACGACCTTCCAGCTGACCTTCGCGATCATCACCGCGGCGCTGATCAGCGGGGCCGTCGCGGACCGCACGAAGTTCGGGGCCTGGCTCGTCTTCGTCCCGGTGTGGGCGCTGCTCGTATACGTCCCGGTGGCGCACTGGGTGTGGGGGCCCGACGGCTGGATCGCGAACCGCCTGGGCGCCCTGGACTTCGCGGGCGGGCTCGTCGTGGAGATCGCCTCGGGCGCGTCCGGTCTGGCGCTGTGCCTGGTCCTCGGCCCGCGCATCGGCTTCAAGAAGGACGCGATGCGCCCGCACAACCTGCCGATGGTGATCATGGGCGCCGGCCTGCTGTGGTTCGGCTGGCTCGGCTTCAACGGCGGCTCGGCCCTCGGCGCGAACGGCCTCGCAGCGGCCTCCCTCTTCAACACGCTGATCGCGGGCTGCACGGGCCTGCTCGGCTGGCTGTTCGTGGAGCAGAAGCGGGACGGGCACCCGACGACGTTCGGCGCCGCGTCCGGCGCGGTGGCCGGGCTCGTCGCGATCACCCCGGCGTGCGGCGTCGTGGGCGTCCTCGGCGCGGCCGTCGTCGGACTCGCCGCCGGGGTCGTCTGCTCGTACGCCGTCGCCTGGAAGTTCCGCTTCGACTACGACGACTCGCTGGACGTCGTCGGCGTGCACTTCGTCGGCGGTGTGGTCGGCACGGTCCTCATCGGCCTCTTCGCGACGTCCGCGATGACGGGGTCGACAGCGAAGCAGGGGCTCTTGTACGGGGGCGGGTTCGGGCAGCTGGGCAAGCAGCTGCTCGCCGTGCTGGTCGTGGCGGCGTACACGTTCCTCGTGACGTACGGGATCGGGAAGGCCCTCGACAAGCTGATGGGCTTCCGGGCCTCGGCCGAGGAGGAGATGACGGGCCTGGACCAGACGGTGCACGCGGAGAGTGGCTACGATCACGGCGTCCTCAGTGCCTCCACGCACCCCGCCACCGCTCCCGTTGCCCGAAAGGTCGCGCCATGAAGCTGATCACCGCGGTCGTCAAGCCGTACCGCCTCGACGAGGTCAAGACGGCACTGCAGGAGCTGGGTGTGCTGGGGCTGACGGTGACGGAGGCCAGCGGCTACGGGCGCCAGCGCGGCCACACCGAGGTGTACCGGGGCGCCGAGTACCAGGTCGACCTGGTGCCGAAGGTGCGCATCGAGGTCGTCGTCGGCGACGAGGACGCCGAGCCCGCGATGGACGCGATCGTGCGGGCCGCGCGGACGGGGAAGATCGGTGACGGCAAGGTGTGGGCCGTGCCCGTCGACACCGTGGTGCGGGTGCGGACGGGCGAGCGGGGCCCCGACGCCGTCTGAGTCGCTACCGGCGGTGTCAGAGGTTGACGCCGCAGTGCGGCCAGGCGCCCTTGCCCTGGCTGGCGAGGACCTTGTTGGCGACGTTGATCTGCTCGCCCTTGCTGGCCTGGTGGGCGTTGGCGGCGTACTGGGTGCCGCCGTACGCGGCCCAGGTGGACTGCGTGAACTGCAGACCGCCGGAGAAGCCGTTACCGGTGTTCGCCGCCCAGTTGCCGCCGGACTCGCACTGAGCCACGGAGTCCCACGAGCCCGTCGGGGCCGCGGCGGGCGCCGCGGAGGCGGAACCGGTGCCCGCGATGACCAGCACGCCGCTGGCGCCGGCGAGGGCGGTGGCGGCGGCGATGCGACGGACACGGGCGGGGCGGATGGAACGCACGGTGGAGAACACGTAGAAACCTTTGTTCGGAGACGGGGACGGCCAGGGCGCCTCCCGTGGGACGGGACGCTGTCGGAACGCGATCGGCGCCTGGCAACTGCTCCACCATGACCGTCGGCCCGGGGCTCGCCCCAGGGGCCACAAGTCCCACCGACGGGACTTTGGTCCCACCCGCACGCGGCGCTGTCGCGGCCCCGGGGCCCGTCCCCGGCCGCTGGAGCCCGTGTCCCGTACGGCCTGTACGCAAAAGTGCCGGTTCGGGACCAAAGTCCCGAACCGGCACATACGTGAGCGTCTTCACGTGCGCCACGCCACAATCGCCTCCCACCTGGGGAAACGGCAGATGCTGTGACCCACGCCTCCCGCACGGGGAGGGTCAGCCGGCCGCCACCGAGGCCCGCACGGTCCCGTCCGTCGCCGCGAGGAACACCGGCGTCCCGGCCCCGCCCAGATCCCCCACCGCCGCCAGGTCCTCGGCCGCGACGGCGTCCGCCGCCGAGACCACGGCCGCCGCCTCCAGGGACTGCGCGCCGGACGCCACCGCCATGGCGACGGCCGTTTGCAGCGCGCTCAGCTTCAGCGAGTCGAGGGCGACGGTGCCCGCGACGTACGTACGCCCCGTCTCGTCCCGCACGGCCGCACCCTCGGGCACACCGTTGCGGGCCCGCGCGGAGCGGGCCAGGGTGACGATCTTGCGGTCCTCGGGGCCGAGGTCGGTGCTCTCAGTCATGGGGTGAGCATAAGGAGCGGGCTAGGGGCGCCCGTCCCGCGGGTCGCCGAGGAACCCCAGGAAGGAGTCCCACGCGGCGGGGGCGACGGCGATCACACCGCCCCGTCGGCGCTTGGAGTCGCGGACGCGGATCCCGACGCCCGTACTGGCGATCTCGACGCAGTCGTCCTTGTTCACCGATCGACTGCTCTTGCGCCACGCCCATGCCCTTGCCCGTGCCTGAGTCACCCTCGACCTCCACCCCGGTTGTGGACCGCCCAGCCGGGGGCGTCCCCCGTGAAGCCGCCGTGGATCACACGGCAGACCTCTCATGGTACGTGCAGAAACCATGCACGCAGGCATGACAATTTCCGCCAACTTGCCGTCGATCACGGCAAGTTGGCGACGGCGGTCGCTCAGGCGGGGTCCTGCTGCAGCAGCCCCTCCAGTTCGTCCCCTCCCTCCTCGACGCGCTCCGCGAGACGCCGCAGCACCACGCCGACCCCGTCCTTCAGCGACAGGTCCTCCAGCTCCCAGAAGCGCTCCAGGTACTGCCTGGTCTCCTCCGCGGAGGTCGACGCGATGGTCACGCCACGGGAGTCCTCCAGGAACAGCGAGTCCTCCATCCCCTCGGTCAGGAACTCGAACAACGTGAACGGGCCCTGGACGCCGGGGTGCGCGCCGACACTGAACGGCAGGATCTGGATGGTGACCTGGGGACGCGCGGACAGCTCGGCCAGATGCTCCAGCTGCGCCCGCATCACCCCACGGCCCCCCGTCACGCGACGCAGCAGGGACTCGTCCAGGACGAAGCTGAACTCGCGCCCGTCCTCCAGCTCCAGCACCTCCTGGCGCGCGAGGCGCGACTCGACCATGCGGTCGATGTCCTCGTCGGGCGCGTCCTTGCCGTACGCGGTGATCACGGCCCGCATGTACTCCTCGGTCTGCAGCAGACCCGGAAGGACCAGCGGAGCGAACTGCCGGTGGGCGGACGCCGCCGACTCCAGCGCGAGGCGCTGCATGAAGTCCTTGCTGTACAGGTCCCGGTACTCGGTGAACGGCATGCGCCGGCTCCCGCGGGCCATGTCGAGCAGCTCCTCCAGCTTGCGCCGGTCCGAGATGCCGTAGGCCGCGGCGAGCGGCCGCAGGTCGTTGACGGAGATGCCGACCTCGCCCGCCTCGATCCGGATGAGCTTGGAGGGACTCCACTCCATCCGGTCGGCGACCTGTCGCTGAGTCAGACCTGCCGCGATCCGCGCCTTGCGGAGCTCGGTCCGCAGCTGCAGCCGCAGCAGCGCCGCACTGGTCACCGCCATGACTGCTTCACCCCCGACCGCATCCGGCTTTGTGCAACATAGCAGCTATACATGTGACTCATCGAGACCTCTTAGTAGCGACACTTCAATACCGCTCAAGCCGGTGTGCGCACGCCGCACACCGGGTGTGATGCGCACACCCTAACCTTACTCCGCACTCTGCCATGTAGCAGATTGGGACTCTCCATAGAGGAGAGTCCGCATAGGTACTGTCCCAATCGCCACGTCTGGCCTACGCTGACGGAAGAGCGTCGACAGGTGCGACCCGTCAACACCCGAGATCAGCAGAGGAGTTGATCATCCATCAGCCCCAACCTCCGCCACCTGAGCGGCACTTGGACAGGAACCCGGCACGCATTGATTGCACCCGTTCGGGGTTCGCCGCACTTGACGCGGCGACGAGCGGTAGCGGAGAGGAGTCGAAGGCCATGGCCGACGCACGAGAAGAGGAAGGAGGGGTCCGTCCGCAGAAGACCAAGCGCACCTGGGCCGAGCGGGTGGCTTTGATCATCCCGCTGGTCAATCTCCTCGTCGCGATCCACAAGATCGCCGAAGAGTGGATCCTGCCCTACGTGTGACAGCAATCAGCCCCGACCCGAGGGCCGGGGCCAAGAGCGACGGACACCCTAGACAGACGCTGCCGTTCCGAGTTTCCCTTGGCAGGCTCGCCCGGAGCGGTGGCGTCGCGGGGCGCCGCCACACCATTCTGCCTCCACGACTCCTCCTTGGGGAGGGGCAGTCGGGCCATTTCGGGGCGCACGGGCAGCGCACGGCGGGCCGTGCACCGCCGCTCAGGCGCGGTCGAGCCGCAGCCGCTCCGCCCGCGGCAACCCCGCCACCACCAGGTCGTACGAGTCCTCGACCAGCTCCTTCACCATCCGGTCCGGGAGCTCTGCCACGGTCACGGTGTTCCAGTGCCGCTTGTTCATGTGCCACCCGGGCACGATCAGCCCCTCGTGCTCCCGGCGCAGCCGGATCGCGTCCTCGGGGTCGCACTTGAGATTGACGGTCAGGGGCTGCCCGTCGAGGTGGCTGAGGGCGAACATCTTGCCCAGCACCTTGAAGACCGAGGTCTGCGGAGTGAACGGGAAGTCCTCCACCGTCGCGTTGAACGACAGGCACAGGGCGCGCAGCTCCTGCGGGGTCACTCCGCCTCCTGGGGTCCCACCGGTCCGACGGGCTCGACGAGCACCGTCACGATCTTGTTCCGCCGTCCGGCGGCGGCCTCCGCCGTGAGCCGCAGCACCCGGTCGTCCGGCAGGGTCACCGCGGACGAGGCCCCGGCGATGGGAACCCTGCCGAGCGCCTTCGCCAGCAGACCCCCGACGGTCTCCACGTCCTCGTCGTCGTACTCCTCGATGCCGTACAGCTCGCCGAGGTCGCCGATGTCGAGCCGCGCGGTGACCCGGAAACGGTCGTCGCCCAGCTCCTCGACGGGCGGCAGCTCCCGGTCGTACTCGTCGGTGATCTCGCCGACGATCTCCTCCAGGATGTCCTCGATGGTGACGATGCCGGCCGTGCCGCCGTACTCGTCGATGACGACGGCGACGTGGTTGCGCAGCTGCTGCATCTCGCGCAGCAGGTCCCCGGCGTTCTTGGTGTCCGGCACGAACGCGGCGGGCCGCATGGCCGTCGACACCAGCTCGGCCTCGGAGTCCCGGTTGATGTGCGTCTTCCTGACCAGGTCCTTGAGGTACACGATCCCGACGACGTCGTCCTCGCTCTCGCCGACGACCGGGATGCGCGAGAACCCGGAGCGCAGCGCGAGCGTGAGGGCCTGCCGGATGGTCTTGTACCGCTCGATGACGACGAGGTCGGTGCGCGGCACCATGACCTCCCGCACCAGGGTGTCGCCCAGCTCGAAGACGGAGTGCACCATGCGGCGCTCGTCGTCCTCGATGAGGGACTCCTTCTCGGCGAGGTCGACCATGGCACGCAGCTCGGCCTCGGAGGCGAACGGCCCGCGCCGGAACCCCTTGCCCGGGGTCAGCGCGTTGCCGATCAGGATCAGCAGCGGGGGGATGGGCCCCATGATCCGGGCCAGCGGCAGCAGGACGTACGCGGCGGCGGTGGCGGTGTTCAGCGGGTGCTGGCGGCCGATGGTGCGCGGCGAGACGCCCACGGCCACGTACGACACGAGGACCATGACCCCGATGGCGACGAGCAGCGCCTGCCAGGTCGCGTCGAACTCCTCCAGGCACGCGTACGTGACGAGCGCGGCGGCCGCCATCTCGCAGGCCACCCGCACCAGGAGTGCCACGTTCAGGTAGCGCGTGGGGTCGGCGGCGACCTGGGCGAGCTTGGCGCTGCCGCGCCGCCCGGACCGCACGGCCTCCTCGGCGCGGAAGCTCGACGTCCGGGCGATGCCGGCCTCGGCGCAGGCGGCGAGCCAGGCGACCACGACCAGCGCGACGGCGCCGGCGATCAGGGAGAGGCTCATGACACGGTCGGGGCCGGCGAAGGACCGGTCATCCCCTTCTCCGCACGCCAGCCGTCCACGATGGCCGCCTGGAGCCCGAACATCTCGGCCTTCTCGTCGGGCTCCTCGTGGTCGTAGCCCAGCAGGTGCAGCACTCCGTGGACGGTGAGCAGCTGGAGCTCCTCGTCCATGGAGTGCTGCGTGGGGGCGTCCTCCCCCTGCTTCTTCGCGACTTCCGGGCACAGCACGATGTCGCCGAGCAGCCCCTGCGGGGGCTCCTCGTCGTCCTTCACCGGCGGGCGCAGCTCGTCCATCGGGAAGGACATGACGTCCGTGGGACCCGGCAGGTCCATCCACTGGACGTGCAGCTGCTCCATGGCGTCGGCGTCCACGACGATCACCGAGAGCTCGGAGAGCGGGTGGATGCGCATCCGCGCGAGCGCGTAGCGGGCGATGTCGAGGATCGCCTGCTCGTCGACCTCGGTTCCGGACTCGTTGTTGACGTCGATCGACATGGCGCTGTTGGACTACTTTCCTTGGTTCTCTCTGGAACGGCCCTTGTGCGTGCCGTTCTCCGTGCCGTGCTCGGTGTCGTACTTCTCGTACGCGTCGACGATACGGCCGACCAGCTTGTGCCTCACGACATCCTGGGACGACAGCCGCGAGAAGTGCACGTCGTCGAGGCCCTCCAGGATGTCCTGCACCTGCCGCAGTCCGGACTTCGTCCCGTTGGGCAGGTCGACCTGCGTCACGTCACCGGTGATCACGATCTTCGACTCGAAACCGAGGCGCGTCAGGAACATCTTCATCTGCTCGGGGCTCGTGTTCTGGGCCTCGTCGAGGATGATGAAGGCGTCGTTCAGGGTGTTGTGCGTGAGCAGGTAGTCCTGCGTGACGTAGAGGGAGTCCTCGGCCGCCACCTGGATGCAGACGGTCTCTTCGCGGCCCGCGGGCTCGATCGAGTCGATGAACCGCATGGGGTGTCCGCCGCCGCCGGCCTCGCGGTACGTCTCGGCCTTGCGGGCCAGGCGGAAGGGTTCGATGCCTTCGGGGAGACGGATGTCGACGTCGTGGGTGTCGCGGCGGTCCTGTGCCGGTCGTCGTCGCGTGGAGGCGACACCGCCGAGCGACTGGACCAGGGCGATGACGTCGTCGCGCAGGAGGACGGACGCCGTCGAGAACCGGACCCGGCAGGTGCGGTCCTCCTGTGTGACGGGGTCGCCGTCGGAGTCGAGGAGGCCCTGGAGCACGGCGAGACGTACTGCGGCGGAGTTGTAGAGGTAGTCGTCCGGCACGCACTCGGAGTGCGAACGGGCGCCGACCAGATCCAGCTCACGCAGCATCGCGGTCACCGGATTCTCGATGGTGACCACATCGCCGGGCGACTTGACCCGGTCGAGGACGTGGTCGGGGCCGGACCTGTGGCGCACCGCGATGCCGGGCAGGGCGTTCTCCAGCACATCGGCGAGCTCCTGGTCCTCCGTCGAGAAGGACGGCGTGGTGGAATCCGTCAGACAGCCGTCGCCGAGCAGCAGTCCCAGCGCGTAAGGATCCATCGACACGTCCCGCCCCGGGAACTCCACCGGCGCGGTGAGCATCGGCAGCTCGTAGCGGTGCGCATGCCCCGCACGCAGGTTGCCGATCATCTCCTGGGTCTCGAGGACTCGCCACGGCTTGTCGCGGCGGGCGTCGTCACGCGTTCTGACTGTCCACAAGTGCTCGCCGCACGCCAGGGTCCAGGCACCGTCCTGGGCGCTGACGCGGTAGATGTCCCTCTCACCCTGCGGGTAGACGCCCAACACTGGTGTCGGCTCGCCGTCGGACCCGACGACCAGGTCACCAACCTGAAGGCCGCCAATAGGCCGCCAGCCGTCGGGCGTCAGGACATTGGTCCACACTGGCTGACTTCTTCCGCGCATATACGCCAGCGGCGCCACCTCAATGGTCCCCGCCGCCATCAACCGCGGGATCGAGTCCGGGTCGAGCATGTCGTGCAGGGCGTCGTACAGCGGGCGCAGGTACGGGTCGATCTTCTCGTAGAGGGTGCCCGGCAGGAAGCCGAGGCGCTCGCCCGCCTCGACCGCGGGGCGGGTCAGGATGATGCGGTTGACCTGCTTGGACTGCAGGGCCTGGACGGCCTTGGCCATGGCCAGGTAGGTCTTGCCGGTGCCCGCGGGGCCGATGCCGAAGACGATCGTGTGCTTGTCGATGGCGTCGACGTAGCGCTTCTGGTTCAGCGTCTTGGGGCGGATGGTGCGGCCGCGCGACGACAGGATGTTCTGCGTGAGCACCTCGGCGGGGGTCTCCTCGCCGTCGACCTCACCGCCCTGCGTCGCCTTCAGCATGGCGATGGAGCGCTCCACGGCGTCCTCTGTCATCGGGGCTCCCGTCCTCAGGACCAGCATCATCTCGTCGAACAGTCGCTGGATGAGGGCCACTTCGGCGGGCTCTCCGGTCGCACTGATCTCGTTGCCCCGGACGTGGATGTCGGCCTCCGGGAAGGCCTTCTCGATCACTCGCAGCAGCGCGTCCCCGGAGCCGAGCACCTCGACCATGGGGTGCTTCGCCGGAACCGTGAACCGTGCGCTGGTGCTGGAGGGTGTCTGCGTCATGGGCGGGCTCTGAGGGCCGCATTCTCCTTGTGACAGCCGGTGTCTGATGCGTTCAAGCCTACGACGCGCCACTGACAGGACCGAAGGCTTTTCCCGAGCCGGACGCCGCCGGCGCGGTTCGGCGCCCGTGATCCTCCGTGACCGCCTCCTCGTAGGCGCGCGGGGTGTCGACGGACAGGTGCCGCCGCGCCGGTTCCGGCGGACGGGTCGCCTGTCTCCGGAGGGTTCAGGCCGAGCGCCCGAATCCGATCGTCGGCACCGCGCGGGTGAGCGGCCACGGGCGGGTCGACTCCGGCAGCAGCGGCTCCAGGAACGCGTACCGCTCCAGGGCCGCCGGGTCCTGGTCGCCGCGCTCCTCGTAGGCCTGGATCTGCCGCCACCACGCCGCGACCTCCGTCCAGCCCGGTGCCGACAGGGAGCCGCCGAACTCCTGCACCGACAGCGCCGCCGTGAGTCCGGCGAAGGCGAGCCGGTCGGCCAGCGGCCAGCCCGCCAGGGTGCCCGTCACGAATCCGGCGACGAAGACGTCGCCGGCGCCGGTCGGGTCGAGCGCCGCGACCTCGATGGCGGGGACGGACGCCGTCTCGCCGGTCCGCCCGTCCACCGCGTACGCGCCCTCCGCGCCCAGGGTCACCACGGCCAGCGGGACGTGCGCGGTCAGGGCGTGCGCGGCCGCCCGCGG
>NZ_JAAGMG010000255.1 GCF_010548525.1 Streptomyces sp. SID14478 | reverse complement strand
CTCGGCATCGCGGCGGCCCTGCTCGGCGACCCCGACGTGGTCCTGCTCGACGAGCCGTCCAACGGGCTCGACGCCGAAGGCATCGTCTGGATCCGGGAGGTGCTGCGCGACCTCGCGCGCGAAGGACGCACCGTCCTCGTCTCCAGCCACCTCATGAACGAGACCGCGACCTTCGCCGACCACCTCGTCGTCCTCGGCCGGGGACGGCTGCTCGCCGACACCTCGATGCCGGACTTCCTCGCCCGGTACGCCACCCGCTCCGTGCGCGTGCGCACCACCGAACCCGACCGCCTGCGTGCCGCCCTCGCGCGTGCGGGCCACACCGTCGGGCCCACCGCCGACGGCCGCTGCACCGTGGCCGGAGCCAGCGCGGCCGACGTCGGCGCCCTGGCCGCAGCCGACGAGATCCCCCTCCTCGAACTCGCCGACGACCAGCCTTCGTTGGAGGAGGCCTACCTGGCCCTGACCGCGCACGCCGCCGAGTTCGCCGCCGTCCCCCTCCAGGAGGCCTGACGATGTCCCCGCGCACCACCGCCGTACTGCACTCCGAGTGGATCAAGACCAGATCGCTGCGCGGCACCCTCGGCTCGCTCCTCGCCGTCTTCGTGGCCACCGTCGCCGTCACCACGCTGGTGTTCGCCACCGTCGGCCGGGCCGACAGCGGCGACGACCCGCTCCTCGGCGCCTTCTACGCCCTCAACTTCGGCCAGATCGCGGCCCTGGCCTTCGGCGCCACGTCCGTCTCGGGGGAGTACCTCAACGGGGCACTGCGCGTGTCCCTCGCCGCCGTCCCCGACCGGAACCTGTTCTTCGCTGCGAAGGCGTCGGTCGTCGGGGGCTGCGCGCTGGTCGTCGGCACCGGCACCACCTTCACCGCGTTCCTGGCCGGGCAGGCGTTCCTGGGGGCCGACGCGCTCGGGATCAGCGATCCGGGCGCCCTGCGGGCCTGCGTCGGCGGCGGCGTGTACCTCGCGCTGATGGCGCTGCTCGCGGCGGGCCTCACGGCCGTACTGCGCAGCGCGGTGGTCGTGTTGAGCGTGCTCGTGCCGTTCCTGCTGATCGTGTCGTTCGTCGTCGGCGACCTCGCCGGGTCGGCCGCCGACTTCCTTCCCGACCGCGCCGGCCAACAGGTCCTGCGCCAGGACACGACAGGCTCCCTGGGTCCCTGGACGGGGCTCGCCGTCACCGCGTTGTGGGCCGCGGCGGCCCTCCTGGCGGGCTGGTGGGCGGTGCGCCGCAGGGACGCCTGACGGCCCGTCGGCCGTTGTCAGTGGCGGCCGCTTCACTGGAGGAATGAGCAGCGCGGAGCTCCTCGCGACGATCGACCTGCTGTGGGCGAGTCCCTTCCCGTCCGAGCACGGTGGGTCCGTCGCGGGCTGGGGCGGGCCCGGGTACCTGATGGCCGAGCTGGGCCGCCGGCACGGGGTGCGCGACCTCGCCGAGGCCCGGGCCGACGCGGACCGGGACGGCCTGACCGCGCTGCTCACCGCGCGCTGGGGGGAGCCGTACCGGCTGAGCCTGTGGAGCCTGCACACGCGGGCGCTGGAGCACGGTGAGGAGATGGCCGAGCCCTGGGGCTGGCTGAGCGCCTGCGCCCAGGACCTCCACCTGTGGAGCGTCGGCGAGCGATGGGTCGCCCTCGCGGTGGCCCGCCAGGGCGATGACCAGCCGTACCAGCTCCTCACCGTCATCACGGACGCCGCCCCCGGGTGACGCACCCGCGGCAGGCATGCCGGCAACTCCCGTGCCACCATGGGATCTTGAGCCCGGGGCCGGGAGCCTCGCCCGGGCCCCACGCCGCACACCGCATGAAGGAGAGCACATGAGCGACGACAGCGCGCAGCAGCCGGGGGAGCGGATCGCCAGCCACATCGCGCACAACGCCCGTGTGTGGAACTACTGGTTGGGCGGCAAGGACCACTACGAGGTGGACGAGCAGGTCGGCGACATGGTCACGTCCATGTACCCGAGCATCGGCGAGGTGGCGCGCGCCGACCGTGCCTTCCTGGGCCGCGCCGTGGGCTTCCTCGCCGGTGAGGCGGGCATCCGCCAGTTCCTCGACATCGGCACCGGCCTGCCGACCGTCGACAACACCCACGAGGTCGCCCAGCGCATCGCGCCCGACTCCCGCATCGTCTACGTCGACAACGACCCGATCGTGCTCACCCACGCCCGCGCGCTGCTCACCAGCTCCGACCAGGGCGCCACCAGCTATGTGGACGCGGACGCGCACGACCCGCGGGCCATCGTCGCGGCCGCCTCCGACACCCTCGACTTCGAGAAGCCGATCGCGGTGATGCTCCTCGGCATCCTGAACTTCGTGCTCGACACCGAGGAGGCCACCGCCATCGTGCGCCGCCTCGTCGACGCGATCCCCTCGGGCAGCTACGTCGTCCTCACCCACCCGACCCTGGAGCTGGGCGGCGAGGGCAACGAGGCGGCGATGAAGTTCTGGAACGAGAACGCGACCCCGCCGATCACCGCCCGCACCGGCGCCGAGGTCAAGGCGTTCCTCGACGGCCTGGAGATCGTGGACCCGGGCCTGGTCTCCTGCGCGCGCTGGCGCCCCGACGGCACCGAAGAGGGCCCACTGGTCGCCCAGTTCGGCGTGGTGGCCCGCAAGCCCTGAGGAGTACCTGGCCGACCCGGGAGGTCGAGGGCGCGTCCTGAGGCGTACCCCGCCGATCGGAGAGGTCCAGGGCGCGTCCTGAGGCGTACACGGCCGATCCGAGGTCGGGGGCACGTCTTGAGGCGTACCCGGCCGATCCGGGAGGTCAGGGGGAGGACGCGGCGGCGCGCAGCCGCCCGTACTCCTGCGCCATCGTGGCCGCCGTCCAGTGCGCGTTCAGGCCGCTGGGGTTCGGCAGCGCCCACACCCGGGCGCCGCCGACCGTCCGCTCCTGCGGCCCGATCTGCGCCCGCGGCTCACCGAAGGCCGTCCGGTACGCCGTGATCCCTACGACGGCGAGCCACCGCGGCGCGAGCCGTGCCACCTTCTCCTCCAGGACGCGGCCGCCCTCCCTGAACTCCTCGGCGCGCAGCTCGTCCGCCCGCGCCGTGGCCCGCGCGACCACGTTCGTGATGCCGAGCCCGTACGAGAGCAGCTCCTCCTGCTCCGCTGGCTTGAGCAGGCGCGGCGTGAAACCGGACAGGTGCAGCACCGGCCAGAAGCGGTTGCCGGGCCGCGCGAAGTGATGCCCGGTCGCCGCCGTCATCAGTCCCGGGTTGATGCCGGAGAAGAGCACCGAAAGGCCGCTCGCGACGACGTCCGGCACCGGACGATCGCGAGCGGCCTCCAGGTCTGCCCGGGTCAGGCGCGTCAGAGGATCGCCCCCGGCGTGTACCCCGCGGCCTGCGGGTGCTGCTTCGCGATCTCCTCGATGCGGGAGACCAGCGTGGCCACCTGTCCGGCGGCCGCACCCGTGAAGGACAGCTTGTCCGCCATCAGCCCGTCGAGCTGCGCACGGTCCAGCGGGATGCGGGAGTCGGCGGCGAGCTTGTCCAGCAGCTCGTTGCGCTCGGCGCCCTGCTCGCGCATCGCGAGGGCGGAGGCGACCGCGTTCTCCTTGATCGCCTCGTGGGCCTCCTCGCGGCCGACGCCCGCGCGCACCGCCGCCATGAGCACCTTCGTGGTCGCGAGGAACGGCAGGTAGCGGTCCAGCTCACGGGCGACGACGGCGGGGAACGCGCCGAACTCGTCCAGCACGGTCAGGAACGTCTCCAGCAGACCGTCCAGCGCGAAGAACGCGTCCGGCAGCGCGACGCGGCGCACCACGGAGCAGGACACGTCGCCCTCGTTCCACTGGTCGCCCGCCAGCTCGCCGGTCATCGACGCGTAGCCCCGCAGGATCACCATGAGGCCGTTGACGCGCTCGCACGAGCGAGTGTTCATCTTGTGCGGCATCGCCGACGAGCCGACCTGACCGGGCTTGAAGCCCTCGGTCACCAGCTCGTGCCCGGCCATCAGCCGGATCGTCTTGGCGGTCGACGAGGGCGCCGCGGCGAGCTGCACCAGCGCGGTGACGACCTCGTAGTCGAGCGAGCGCGGGTAGACCTGGCCGACCGAGGTGAAGGCCTGGCCGAAGCCGAGGTGGTCCGCGATCCGCTGCTCAAGATCGGCCAGCTTCGCGTCGTCGCCGCCGAGCAGGTCCAGCATGTCCTGCGCGGTGCCGACCGGGCCCTTGATGCCGCGCAGCGGGTAGCGGGAGAGGAGCTCCTCGACCCTGCCGTACGCGACGAGCAGTTCGTCGGCGGCGGTCGCGAACCGCTTGCCGAGGGTGGTGGCCTGCGCGGCGACGTTGTGCGAGCGCCCCGCCATGACCAGCTCGCCGTACTCGCCGGCCAGCTTGCCCAGGCGGGCGAGCACGGCGACGGAGCGGTCGCGGACCAGCTCGAGAGAGAGCCGGATCTGCAGCTGCTCGACGTTCTCCGTGAGGTCGCGCGACGTCATACCCTTGTGGACCTGCTCGTGCCCGGCGAGCGCGTTGAACTCCTCGATACGGGCCTTCACGTCGTGCCGCGTGACCTTCTCGCGCTCGGCGATCGAGGCCAGGTCGACCTGGTCGAGCACCCGCTCGTAGTCGGCGATCGCGGCGTCCGGCACCTCGATCCCGAGGTCCTTCTGGGCCTTCAGCACGGCGAGCCAGAGCTGCCGCTCCAGCTTCACCTTCTCCTCGGGCGACCAGAGGGTGGCAAGCTCGGCGGAGGCATAGCGTCCGGCGAGAACGTTCGGGATACGGGGCTTTGCAGGCGCAGTCACGTGGACGGAGTTTACCGGGCGTCCCTACAGGCTCCGAACCGCCCGTGTGATGGAGGAACCTACAGGTCAGAGGGGTCGCCGGGATGCCCCCAGAGGGCGCCGTACGTCAGACGAAGGGCAGCGGGCCGTCGAGCAGCCACGTCGCCGAGGCCGCGCCCCCCGCGACGGCCACGGCCCGGCCGGTCCGGGCGCGTCCAAAGAGGGCCTCGGCCGCCGCGGCCGCCTCGGATCCGATGGCCACGCCCCAGACCAGGGACAGGCACAGATCCCCCCACGCGAGCGCCGGCCGGCCGATGACCAGCCATCCGGCGGTGCCTCCCGCCAGACAGAGGGCCACGTACGACCAGGTGGCGCCCTGCGGGGCGGCACCGCGCGCGCGTCCGCGGTGGACGAGGACGAGCGCGAGTTGCGCGACGGCCGCGGCGATGGCGATCACGTAGGGCTCCTGTTCCGATCCCGCACCACACGGTGGCTGCTCCGGCGAGTGGGTCGGAATCCTGCCATAGGGCCCGTATCCGCAGGACAGGACATATAAGGACTGCCTCGAAAAAAATAGGGACTTCGGTCCTGCTCCGCGACGTAGGGGAGGCGAGGCGCTGCGTCCGTCAATTTTGACAGTGCCTTGACAAATCCAGGCCGGGGGACCATCGTGCAAGACGCTCGCAATTCTGCGTAATCCCCCGCACTGAACACGCAATTCACGCATGCCTAGATGCCCCATGCACCCATCGGTGTGCGTGTTCCGTCCGTTCCACCTGTTCACTGTTCCGCTGTCCCATCGCAGCGCAGCAAGCGCGGCCGGCGCGCGCCCTGCCTGACACGCCCCCAAGCGTCAGGAGGTAGCCCCATGTCCCCACGCCCTCGTACAGGGCTGAAACTGCTCACCGCACTCGCACTCGTCCTGGCCGGTGCCACCGCACAGGCCACGTCGGCCGCACCGGCCGCCCAGGACGTTCCGCCGGGTGACTACCAGCAGGTCCAACTCGCCGCGGGTGCGGCGGAGTTGGGTGAAGCCATGTCGCTGACCGTGCTCCCGGACCGCTCGGTCCTGCACACCGCCCGCGACGGCACGGTCCGACTCACGGACCCCGCGGGGAACACCACGACGGCCGCCAAGCTCAACGTGTACACGCACGACGAGGAAGGGCTGCAGGGCATCGCCGCGGCACCCGACTTCGCCACGAGCCGCCAGGTCTACGCCTACTACTCGCCCAGGCTGGACACCCCGGACGGAGACGCCCCGGCCACCGGCAGCGCCGCGGACTTCGCGCAGTGGAAGGGCCACCTCAACCTCTCCCGCTTCACGCTCAAGGCCGACAACACCCTCGATCTCGCCAGCGAGAAGGTCGTCCTCGAAGTCGCCAACGACCGGGGCCAGTGCTGCCACGTCGGCGGCGACATCGACTTCGACGCCGCCGGGAACCTGTACCTGACCACCGGCGACGACACCAACCCCTTCGACTCCTCCGGCTACGCCCCGCTCGACGAACGCACCGACCGCAACCCGCAGTTCGACGCCCAGCGCTCCTCGGGCAACACCAACGACCTGCGCGGCAAGGTCCTGCGCATCAAGCCGACCGCGGACGGCGGCTACACCGTCCCCTCCGGCAACCTCTTCGCACCCGGCACCGCGAACACCCGGCCCGAGATCTACGCGATGGGCTTTCGCAACCCGTTCCGGATGAGCGTCGACAAGAAGACCGGCGCCGTCTACGTCGGCGACTACGGACCCGACGCGGGCGACGGCGCGGCCGACCGGGGCCCCGGCGGCCAGGTCGAGTTCGACCGCATCACCCAGGCCGGCAACTTCGGATGGCCGTACTGCACCGGCACCAACACCACCGCCGAGACCTACAACGAGTACACGTTCCCCAGCGGCCCCTCCGGCGCCAAGTACGACTGCGCGGGCGGCCCCACGAACAACTCCTTCCGCAACACCGGGCAGCCCGAGCTACCGGCGGCGCAGGCCAGTTGGATCAAGTACGGGTGGACGGACTCACCGCCCGAGCTGGGCAGCGGCTCCGAGTCGCCGATGGCCGGCGACGTCTATCACTACGACCCGGACCTCAACTCCTCCGTGAAGTTCCCGCAGTCCCTCGACGGCCGCTTCTTCGCCACCGAGTACGGCCGCAAGTGGATCAAACCCATCGAGGTGAAGAGCGACGGCTCGCGCGGCGTGATCGAGGACTTCCCCTGGACCGGGACGCAGATCATCGACAGCGACTTCGGCCCCGACGGGGCGCTGTACGTCCTCGACTACGGCACGGGGGCCAACGACCAGGCCCTGTACCGCATCGAGTACCTCGGCGGCAGCAACCGCAACCCGGTCGCCCAGGCCGCCGCGGACAAGACCTCCGGCGCCCTCCCGCTGACCGTGCAGTTCTCCTCCGCGGGCAGCTCCGACCCCGAGGGCCAGAACCTCAGCTACAGCTGGGACTTCGGCGACGGCGCCACCTCGACACAGGCCAACCCCTCGCACACGTACAGCACGAAGGGAACGTACCGGCCCACCCTCACCGTCAAGGACCCCGAAGGGCTCGCCGGCACAGCGAGTCTCGTCGTCACGGCGGGCAACACGGCGCCGACCGTCGACCTCCAACTGCCCGCCGACGGACAGCTGTTCTCGTTCGGCGACACCGTGCCCTTCAAGGTGAACGTGACCGACCCGGAGGACGGCGCGGTCGACTGCGCCAAGGTCAAGGTCACCTACCTCCTCGGCCATGACAGCCACGCCCACTCCATCACCGCCCAGAACGGCTGCAGCGGCAGCATTCCCGTACCGGTCGACGGAGAGCACGACAGCGCGGCCAATCTGTACGGGGTCTTCGACGCGGAGTACACCGACCAGGCCGGCCTGACCACCCACACCCGCCACACCCTGCAGCCGCGCCACCGCCAGGCCGAGCACTTCACCGCACAGTCCGGCATCCAGGTCGCCGGGCACGGACCCGCCGAGGGCGCGAACACCGTGGGCTTCACCGACGACGGCGACTGGATCTCCTTCAAGCCGTACGCGCTCGGCAACGCGAACTCCTTGACCGCCCGCGTCTCCTCCGGCGGCCCCGGAGGCACCCTCGAAGTGCGCGCGGGCTCGCCGACGGGAACGCTGCTCGGCTCGGCGGCCGTCCCGCCGACCGGTGGCTGGGAGACCTTCCAGGACGTGACGGCGAACCTGTCGGGCGCGCCGTCGGGCACCGCCGACCTCGTGCTCGTCTTCAAGGGCCCGACCGGGCAGGGCAATCTCTTCGACGTCGACGCCTTCACCCTCGGCACGACGTCCGCGGCCAAGAGCCCGGCGAAGAAGGGACGTTGACGACCATGAACCGTCCCTGGAACCGACTGGCCCGCGGCTGCGCCGTCCTCGCCTGCGCCGTGGCGACCGCACTCGCCGTACCGACGGCCCCGGCAGGGGCCGCCGACGCCGCGTCCTTCGACGTCCTGGTCTTCTCCAGGACGGCGGGCTTCCGCCACGACTCGATCCCGGCGGGCATCGACGCCCTGCGCTCCCTCGGCACGGACGGCGACTTCACCGTCACGGCCACCGAGGACCCCACCGCGTTCACCGCCGGCAACCTCGCCGGATACGAGGCGGTGGTCTTCCTCAGCACGACGGGCGACGTCCTCGACGGCGGCCAGCAGGACGCGCTGCAGGCGTACGTCGACGCGGGCGGCGGCTACGTCGGCGTGCACGCCGCCGCCGACACCGAGTACGACTGGCCGTACTACGGGCAACTCGTCGGCGCCTGGTTCAAGAGCCACCCGGCGATCCAGCAGGCCACCGTCGTCAACGAGGACCGGTCGCACCCGGCGACCGCGCACCTGGACCCCACCTGGACGCGGACCGACGAGTGGTACAACTACCGCACCGATCCCCGGGCGAGCGTGCACGTCCTGCAGAGCCTGGACGAATCGTCGTACAGCGGCGGGGAGATGGCGGGCGACCACCCCATCACGTGGTGCCATCCCCAAGGCCTCGGCCGGTCCTTCTACACCGGCCTCGGCCACACCGCCGAGTCGTACGCCGATCCGGCGTTCCGCGCGCTGCTGCTGGGCGCGGTCCGTTACGCCGCCGGACAGGCCACCGCCGACTGTGCGCCACCGGCGGGCGGCGCCGGGCTTTCGCGGTGAGGGCGCGCTCCCCGGCCGACTGACCCTCGGGCCACCGTGCCGCGGCCGCCGTCCCCACCGGGGCGGCGGCCGCGGTCGGACCGGGCACCGTCGGATCAGCCCCCGTCGGTGAGCTGGTAGAGGTAGATGATGTGCGAGTCGTCGTCCGGCATGGCGTTCACGTCGTCGGACGCGGCGTCGATCCGGAAGTAGAACCGGGGCGCCGAGCGGCCCCGGAGCTCTCCCCTGTCCTCCTTCTTCACCAACGCGTCGAGGAACGCGTCGGGGCTCGGGGTCCTGGTGCCGAGGTCGCTCGCGAGCGTGCCGCCGACGACCACCTTGAGGTGGTCGGTGTCGACGAAGACGTTCGACGCCGCCCCGGTCGCGCTCGTCGGTACGAAGGTCGGACCCGCGTCCGCGCACTCGTACCTGCCGAGGACCAGGCCGACCACCGGGTAGGGGCTCTCGCCCCCCATGTTCACGGACTCGATCGCCCCGTACGGGCCCTGCCCGTCGTGGTCGCAGACCGAACCGGTCGGCGGGGTCTGCCGATCGGCGTGGCCCCCGTCGCCCTTCCCGTCACTCGTGTCACTCGTGGCCGCGGCCGGTTTCGACGGCGTCCGCGGGGCGGCGGAGGAGCGCGTCGCGGACGGGCTCGTCGTGCCATCGTCCTTGCCGTCGCTCGCGCCCGCATCGCAGGCCGCGGTCGTCAGGGCCGCGGCGACGGCCACTCCCACTCCCAGCACGCGCAGTTTCCTGCTGTTGTGCATCGCACGCATGGACAGTTCCCCCGTAGCTCCGCGCACATGGTGATGCGCATGATCGAAGAAGCGGTGCGAGGGGAGTGTGCCCGCGGTGCGGTCCGCTCTTAGCAGCCCGTTCGGGATCGTTACGGACCACGGACAATGCCGTGCCGTCGACGGTTACCGCGCGGTCTCGTCCTGGGCGTAGGTGAGGAGCTCAGGGCGCTTGGGCGGCCGTCCGTCACCCGACGACCGGCCGGTCAGCCGGCGCCCGATCCACGGCACCAGGTGCTGCTTGGCGAAGCGGACGTCGGCGACGCGCCGCGCGGTCCAGCCCAGCGGCACGGCGGGCGGCAGCGGCTCCAGCCAGTCCGACTCGGGCTCGTGTCCGAGGGCCTGCCAGACGGCCTCGGCGATCCGCCGGTGCCCCTCCGCCGTCGGGTGCAGCCGGTCCACGTCCCACATCCGCTGGTCGCCCAGGACCGGCGCCCCGTACAGGTCGACGACCACGGCGCCGTGCTCGGCCGCGAGGTCGTCGATGCACGCGTACAGCTCCTCCATGCGCGGGCGGAAACGCTGCAGCACGGGGCCGTCGCGCCCGGGGCTGCGCATCAGGACGAGCTGCTCGCAGGACGGGGCCAGCTTCTCGACGGCCTCCGTGAGCAGGTCGCGCACCTGGACCATGTCGCACTTGGGCCGCAGGGTGTCGTTGAGCCCGCCCACCAGCGTCACCACGTCGGCCTTCATCGCCGCGGCGACGTCGACCTGCTCGGCGACGATCTGCCCGATCAGCTTGCCGCGCACCGCGAGGTTCGCGTACCGGAAGCCGGGGCTGCGCGTCGCCATGCGAGCGGCCAGCAGGTCGGCCCATCCGCGGTAGGAGCCGTCGGGCAGCAGGTCCGACATGCCCTCGGTGAAGGAGTCGCCGACCGCGACAAGGCTGGTGTACGTGGCATTCATCTGCATGGCGCCAGAGATCGTAACCCGGCCGGTGACCGACGGGTACGCGGTGGGGCTGGGCAGCGGCTCCCGGCAGCGGTATGCCAGGAACAGGTACCGCGCACGACACCCTCGGGGGAGATCGCCATGGCCGGCAGCATCTGGACCGTCGCCTTCTGGAAAGCCACCGCCGAACGCGCGATCAGGACCTTCGCACAGGCACTGGCCGCTCTCCTCGTCGCGGGCGCCACGAACCTGCTGGACGTGGACTGGGCCGCGGCGCTCGGCACCGCCGGGCTGGCCACGGTGCTCGCGGTGCTCACCGCGATCGGCGCCGCCGGCGTCGGGCCGCACGGCCCGGGGATCCTGGAGACCCCCACGCCGCCGACGGCCCGCACCGACGGACCGGCCGTCTGAGCCGGGTACGTCAGGCGGGCTGCCCGAACAGCTCCCGCAGCACGTCCTCCATGGTCACCATGCCCGCGAGCCGGCCGTCCGCGCCGAGCACCGCCGCCACGTGCGTACGGCTGCCGCGCATCGCCGTGAGGACGTCGTCCAGCGGCGTCGTCTCCCGTACGCGCGCGATGGAGCGCATCTCCGGCACCCGGAACGGCAGATCGCGCGGCTGCGCGTCCAGCGCGTCCTTCACGTGGAGGTAGCCGACGATGCGCCGGCCCTCGTCCACGACGGGGAACCGCGAGAACCCGGACTCGGCGGACAGCCGCTCCAACTGCTCGGGCGTGACGCCCACGCGCGCGTAGACCACCTTCTCCAGGGGCAGGACGACGTCCTTGATGGGGCGGCGGCCCAGTTCCAGCGCGTCGTGCAGCCGCTCCTGCGCCCGGTCGTCGATCAACCCGGCCTCGGAGGAGTCCTTGACCATCCGGGCCAGCTCGTCGTCCGAGAACGTCGCCGCGACCTCGTCCTTGACCTCCACGCGCAGCAGCTTGAGCAGCGTGTTCGCGAAGGCGTTGATGGTGAAGATCACCGGGCGCAGGGCGCGCGCCAGGGCCACCAGCGGCGGGCCCAGCAGCAGCGCCGAGCGCACCGGCTCCGCGAGCGCGATGTTCTTCGGGACCATCTCGCCCAGGAGCATGTGCAGATACGTCGCCACGGTCAGCGCGATCACGAACGAGATCGGGTGGATCAGCCCGTGCGGCATCCCGACCGCGTCGAACACCGGCTCCAGGAGGTGTGCGATGGCCGGCTCGGCGACGATGCCCAGGACCAGCGTGCACAGGGTGATGCCGAGCTGCGCCGCGGCGAGCAGGGCGGACACGTGCTGCAGGCCCCACAGGACGCTGCGGGCCCGCCGGTCGCCCTCCTCGGCGTGCGGCTCGATCTGGCTGCGGCGGACCGAGATCAGGGCGAACTCGGCGCCGACGAAGAAGGCGTTGACGACCAGGGTCGCCAGTCCGATCAGTAGCTGGACCGCGGTCATCGGGCCCCCTCCTTGCCGGTCTCTTCGGCGAGCGGTGCGTGCAGCAGCACGCGGGCAGCGCGGTGTCCGTGCGCGTCCACGACGTCGAGGCGCCAGCCGGCGACCTCGACGCTGTCGCCGGTGTCGGGGATGCGGCCCAGCTCGGACGCGACGATCCCGGCCAGCGTCTCGTACGGCCCGTCGGGCGCCCGCAGCCCGACCCGCGCGAGCTGGTCGGTGCGTGCGGCGCCGTCGGCCGAGTACAGGGTGCGGCCGCCCTCGTCGGTGCCGGCGGGCGCGATGTCGGGCGTCTCGTGCGGGTCGTGCTCGTCGCGGACCTCGCCGACGACCTCCTCGACGATGTCCTCCAGGGTCGCGACCCCGGCGGTGCCGCCGTACTCGTCGATGACGACGGCCATGGTGCGCCTGCCCGACAGCCGGTCGAGCAGCCGCTCCACGGTCAGGCTCTCCGGGACGAGCAGCGGCTCGCGCAGCAGCTCGGACACCCGCTTGCGCCCCCGCTGCTCGGCAGGCACGGCGAGGATGTCCTTGATGTGCGCGACGCCGACGACGGAGTCGAGGGAGCCCCGGTAGACGGGGAAGCGGGACAGTCCGGTGGCCCGGGTGGCGTTGGCGACGTCCTCGCAGGTGGCCTGCACGTCGAGGGCGACGACCTGGACGCGCGGCGTCATCACGTTCTCGGCGGTCAGGTCCGCCAGGTTGAGCGTGCGCACGAACAGCTCCGCGGTGTCGGCCTCCAGCGCGCCCTCCTTCGCGGAGTGCCGGGCGAGCGCCATCAGCTCCTGCGGTCCGCGGGCGGAGGCCAGCTCCTCGGTCGGCTCGATGCCGAAGCGGCGCACCATCCGGTTCGCGGTGTTGTTCAGGTGCGTGATGAAGGGGCGAAACGCCGCGCTGAACCAGCGCTGCGGCGTCGCCACCCGCTTGGCCACGGCCAGCGGGGAGGAGATCGCCCAGTTCTTCGGCACCAGTTCGCCGACGACCATCAAGAACACCGTCGACAGGGCGGTGCCGAGCACCAGCGCGACCGAGGTGGACGCCGACGACGGGATGCCGAGCGATTCGAGCGGTCCCGCGATCAGCTTGGCGATGGACGGTTCGGCGAGCATGCCGACGACCAGGTTCGTCACGGTGATGCCGAGCTGGGCGCCGGACAGCTGGAAGGTGAGGTTCCGTGCGGCCTTGAGGGCACCGGCGGCGCCGCGCTCACCCCGCTCGGCGGCGCGCTCCAGCTCCCCGCGCTCGACGGTGGTCAGCGAGAACTCCGCCGCGACGAAGGCGCCGCAGGCCAGCGACAGCAGCACTGCGACGGCGAGCAGAAGTACTTCGGTCATCGGGTCGTCACCTCCGTCCCATGATCGGCCAGGGACGGGACGGATGCGCGCGCTCGGGGGCCGCGCAGGGGTATGGACCGGGTACTGGGGGGCTCGCCCATGGGCGGACGCTCACACCTTTCGCAGAGTTCGAGTGACCCACCCATGGTAAAGGATCAGCAAAGCGGCGCTCCCTCCCCGGGCCGGTCCCCGTCCCGCACGAGCGGCTTGACCCAGCGCGACCACTGGGGTTCCGGCGTGTAACCGGCGGCCTTCCACGTGTGCTGCGCCCGTTCGTTGCGGTCCAGGACCATGGCGTCACCGCGCCGCCCGCCCAGTGCCACGAACCGCTCCTCCGCCGCGGCGAGCAGCGCCGAACCGATGCCCTGGCGCCGCGCGTCCGGGTGTACGGCGAGCCGGTAGAGGTGGCACCGCCAGCCGTCGAAGCCGGCGATGACCGTGCCCACCAGCTCCGCGTCGCGCTCCGCCAGCAGCAGCGCGTCGGGGTCCCGGGCGACCAGGCGCTCCACGCCCGCGCGGTCGTCGCTGATGCTCGTGCCCTCGGCCGCCGTCTTCCAGAAGGCGAGGACGGCGTCGAGATCGGCGGGGGAGGCGGACCGGATGCGAAGTGCGTTCATGGGCCGATCCCACCACCGCCCGAGCGCGGTGCGCCGTGGATTTCACATGCCGGACGACCCCAAGCCCGGGGCCGCGCGGCGCCTCACCGGCCACGCAGCGCCTCGACGACCGGCGCGAACGTCTCGACGTACGGCTCCAGGACGGTGAGGTACGAGAACCCGTACCGCTCGCGGCGGGCGAGCAGCCGCTCCACGATCTCCTCCCGGGTGCCGATGAGCACGAGCGGCGAGTCCAGCACGTCCTGCTCGGTCAGGTCCGGCATGTGCTCCAGCCAGGGGCGGGCGGCGGCGGACGGATCGTCCGTGACCGCCACCAGTTGCAGCAGCAGGTTCAGCTCGGCGGGCTCGGCCCGCCCCACCGCCGCCTTCCGGTACGCGGCCACCCGGATGTCGAGCTCGTCGGGCGACAGCGGCACCAGGCCACCGGCGTCGGCCGGGCCGGGGCCGGCGCCGGTGAACGCGACGACGTCGGCGTGCGCGGCGGCGATCCGCAGCATCCGGTCGCCGTTGCCGCCGATCAGCAGCGCGGGCCGCGCAGTGCCGTCCGGCGTGAGGGGCAGCCGCTCCAACTCCGCGACGCACCGCACCAGTCGGTCGACGCGACTGCCGGGCGTACCCCACTCCACTCCGGCCCGCTCGAACTCCTCGCGCACGTACCCGGTGCCAAGGCCCACTTCGAGTCGGCCGTCGGTCAGCTCGGCCGCGGTCGTGACCTCGCGGGCCAGCAACACCGGGTTCCAGAAAGCGCAGTTGAGGACGAACGTGCCGACGCGTGGTCGTGTCGTCGCCTCCGCGGCGGCGACGAGCGCGGGGAACGGCGAGGGCATGCCGAGATGGTCGGCGACCTGGATCACGTCGTAGCCGAGCTCCTCCGCCCTGCGGCACTTGGCGCGCCAGGCGTCGCCGGAGGCGGGGCTGATCATGTTGACGCCGAAGCGGAACGGACGCGTCATGAACTCTCCTCGGTACGCGGCGAGTTGCTGCTCTCGGGCTTCTCGCAGGCATAGCCCTTCCGGAGGTCGTCGCGCAGCCGGTTCGGCCTTCGGCGGAGTCGGCCCGCGCGACGCCGCCCGCGCCGTCACTCGTGCGCGATCGCCGCCAGGACGTTCATCCGCGAGGCCCGCAGCGCCAGAAGCAGCGCCGCCGCCAGCCCCACGAGCACCGAACCGACGACCACCGCGACGATCGTCGACCAGGGAACGGCGAGGGCCTCCATGCCCTCCAGGGCGAGCACCTGGTGTGCGCACACGCCCCAGATCAGGCCGAGGGCGAGCCCGAGGACCGCGCCGAACACCGCGATCACCACCGACTCGAGGCGGATCATGCGGCGCAACTGCCGTCGCGCGAGCCCGATCGCCCGCAGCAGCCCGATCTCCCGGGTGCGCTCCACGACCGACAGGGCAAGGGTGTTGACCACGCCGAGGACCGCGATGACGATCGCGAGGCCCAACAGTGCGTAGACGAGGTAGAGCAGCACCGCGATCTGGTCGTGGATGAGCTTCTTGTAGTCGGCCAGGTCGCGCACCTGCACCTGCGGATACGGGCCGAGCGTTCGGTCCAGGCGGGCCCGCAACGTGTCCGCGGAGGTGCCGTTCGCCGCGTTCACGTACACCGCCGAGTCCTGGCCCCCGGGCACGTACTTCTCCAGCGTGGTCAGCCCCATGAGGAATCCGCCCTGCATGCCGAAGCCGCTGCCCTCCTGGTCGGTGAGCGCGCCCACGGTGAACGAAGCCCGCTTCCCGCCGGGCAGTTCCACCTGCAGCACACTGCCCACCTTCGCCCCGTGGTCGTCCGCGAACTCCTGCTGCATCGCCAGGTGTTGCGGTGCGAGGGCGGCCGCCGAGTCCCCTTGTGCGTACGTCACGTGGGCGACGTCGTCGAGCCGTGCCCCGTACCCGGCCGCGGTGGACTCGATCCGCTTGCCGTCCGGCATGCGCACCGCGAGCGGCGTGAAGCGCTGCCGCACGACGAGCCCCACGCCTTCGGTGGCGCCGATCTTCTCGGTGACCTCCCGCGGGAACGGCACGAAGTTGGCGTTCTGCACGGTGAAGTCGGCGCCGAGCGTCTTGTCGATCTGCTGGTCGAAGGACTTGCTCATCGACGCGCTCGCCACGGACATGCCCGCGACCAGCGCGAGACCCACCATCAGCGCGCCGGCGGTGGCGCCGGTGCGGCGCGGGTTGCGCAGCGCGTTGCGCTGGCTCATCCGGCCGATCGAGCCGAACACGGCGGGGAACGCGCCGCCCAGCACGCGGATGACGGGACGCACGAGCAGCGGCCCCGCGACGACCGTCGCGATCAGGCTCAGCACGATCCCGAGCGCGAGCAGCGACCCGGCGGTACCGGTCCGCGTCGCCGCCGCACAGCCGACGAG
>NZ_JAAGMG010000212.1 GCF_010548525.1 Streptomyces sp. SID14478 | reverse complement strand
CGGCGAGTCGTGCGCCGCCGACGGCCGGCGCGGCGGACGCCGACTGCGCGGGCAGGGCGAGCGTGGCGGCCGCACCGAGACCGAGACCGAGCGCGGTACGACGGCTGACCTGCTGGTGGGGCTGCGGGGCGGAGGGGGTAGTGCCGGGCATCAGCCGACCGTACCGGCCGAAGCTGAGGCAAAGGTAAGAGGGGTCGGGGGCCGGAGGGTCAGGCCTTCGCGCGCGGCTGCGTCATCCCCGGCAGGAAGTCGATGAACAGTTCGTGCACCTCCAGGACCAGCGGCCGCAGCACCCGGAACCGGGCCAGCGCCACGCCCCGTGTGGTCAGCCGGGCCCCGCGCTCGGCGAGCCGCCGGCTGCGTTCGCGTTCCGGTGAGGAGTCGAAGACCCAGTACAGGACGAGCCCCATCTGGGAGAGCCACATCAATTCCGGGAGGATCTGCGCAAGTTCCGCCGGAACCTTGGCCTTGGACCCGGCGAGCACTTCCCGGTGCACGGAGATCGCGGCCTCCCGCGCATGCTCGGACTCGGGGGAGAAGGGGCTGAGCGGCGAGTCCGGATCGGCCGCGTTCTTGAAGAACTGCGCCGCGAACTCGTGGTACGGCTCCGCGATCTCCAGCCACACCCGCAGCACTCCCGCGAGCCGCGCCTGAAGATCGGTCTCTGCGTCGAGGACGGGCCGGACCGCCGCCTGGTGCTCGGCGGCGATCCGGTCGTAGAACCCCTGGATGAGGTGTTCCTTGCCCGCGAAGTAGTAGTAGGCGTTGCCGACGGAGACCCCGGCCTCCTGGGCGATGGCCCGCATCGTCGTCTTGTCGTAGCCCCGCTCCCGGAACAGCCGCATCGCGGTCTCCAGGATCAGCGCCCGCGTCTGCTCGCTCTTCGCGCCCTTGCCCCCGGTCTCCCCGGCCTTCTGTGCTGCCACGGTCCCTGAGCCTAATCGCCCACGCGGCAGCCGCTGTCACAGGCGTCGGAACCGGCCGCGGCAGTCGCCTGCCCGGACGGCTGATGGAACCAGCCGTCCTTCGGGTCGTACGACCATCCGTCCTCGCGCCGGTAGGCCCCGCCCCCGGTCTGCCGCCGCTGCCACATCGCCTCCCGGTACTTCGCGGCGCCCAGCACCACCTGCTTGGCGACCTTCATGCCGGCGGGCGTGGCCATGCGGTGCGCCGTGGCCCGGTGCTCGCGCAGCGCCCACATGCACACGACCCAGGCGGCGGGCCCGCGGTAGAGCTGCCCGCCGTCCCCGATGACGGTGATGTCGCTGAGCGTCCGCGCGTGGTCGACGGCCGGGAAGCGCCGCCGGGCCTCGCCGGAGCCGGCGGGCACGAACTCCAGCGGCACCAGCTGCCGCTGCCTGGCGAGCCAGCCGCGCGCGAAGGTGCACAGCGGGCACTCGGCGTCGTACAGCACGGTGAGCCGGCGGACCGGGACGTCCCCCCGGGCGTCCCGGTCCACAGCCTCCCCCGTGCTCCCCGTGCTGCCCACCGCTGTCACGCCCGGGTCGCCGGAGCGGCCCACCCCTGCGGCGGGACCGGCGGCCGCTGCTCACGCTCCATGGCGCCGCGCCGCCGGATCTTGTTGAGGACGAAGACGTTGCCCAGGTGCATCACGCCGAGCACCAGCAGCACCACGCCGAGCTTGGTGGAGAGGGCCTCGAAGACCTGGCGGGCGGTTCCGATGGTCTCGTCGCCGCTCAGGTAGAGGGCGACGAACCCGAGGTTGACCAGGTAGAAGCCGACCACCAGAAGGTGGTTGACGGCGTCGGCCACCTTCTCGTTCCCCTGCAGCACGTCGGAGAGGAAGACCCTTCCGTTACGGCTCAGGGTGCGCGCCACCCAGATGGTCAGCCCGAGGCTGACGACGAGGTAGACGACGTAAGCGACAACTGTGAGGTCCATGCCCCACCCCTCCTTGAACGCGTTCAAAAACGCTGACGGGAAGGAATGTAGACCTGTTTTTGAACACGTTCAAGCGAGAGGTGCCGTACGTGACGGGGGTCTCAGGGAGGGGTGAGCGGAATGCTCAACTCCGCGCCAGCTCCGGGCGCTTGAGGTAGTCGGTGAACCCGAGGACGTTGCCCCACGGGTCGGCGATCTCGACGACGTACCCGGTGGAGGTGGAGAAGGGCGGGTCGAGCGGGGTGATGCCGGCGGCGCTCAGGGAGCGGGCCACGGCGCGGGCGTCGGGCACCTCCAGCCACAGCCGCGCCGCGGGCCAGGACGGCGGCCGGTGGCCGAACCCGTCCTCGGTGCGCAGCAGTAGCCCCGGTGTCTCCTTGCCGACGCCGAGCAGGGCGATCCCGGCCTCGTCGAGACGGAACTTCACGGGGAGCCCGACCCGCTCGTAGAAGGCGACGGCCTCGGGCAGGTCGCCGACGGGCAGCAGGGTGTTGTCGAAGCCGAGGATCTCCAGCGCGTTCGCCTCAAGTGACATACCGTCAGATTAGCCATGGATCGGGCAATTCCATCGTCATGCGCGTCAGCGGCGAATCCGTGGCGCCCCGGTCACCGCGGTCATCAGGCAGTACAGGGACGTGGAGGCGGCGAGGAACATGATGTTGTTCTTGGTGCCGCCGAAAGCGATGTTGGCGACCGGCTCGGGGGTCAGCAGCCGCCCGAGCAGGGTGCCGTCCGGGTCGTAGCAGTGCACGCCGCCGGCCATCGCCGCCGCCCACAACCGCCCGGCGTCGTCGAAGCGGATGTTGTCGAACCGCCCGAGGCCCTCCTTCATCTCGGCGAACACCTTGCCGTCGGACAGGGTCCCGTCGTCACGCACGTCGAAGACGCGGAGCACGCCGCCGCGCGTGTCGGAGACGTACAACTGGCTCTCGTCGAGCGAGAAGACGAGCCCGTTCGGCGCTCCGAACCCGTCGGCGACCAGCCGTACCTCGCCGCTGTCGGGGTCGATCCGGTAGACGTTGTTGGCGCCGATCTCCGATTCGGCGCGGAAGCCCTCGTAGTCGCTGGTGATCCCGAAGTCCGGGTCGGAGAACCAGATCGACCCGTCCGAGCGCACCACCGCGTCGTTCGGGCTGTTGAGCCGCTTGCCCTGCCAGCGGTCGGCGAGCACCGTGGTCGTCCCGTCGTGCTCGGTGCGCGTCACGCGCCGGTTGCCCTGCTCGCAGCTGATGAGCCGGCCCTCGCGGTCCAGGGTGTTGCAGTTCGCGTACCCGGAGGACGCGCGGAAGACACTGACGGCGCCGCTCTGTTCGTCCCAGCGCAGCAGCCGGTCGTTCGGGATGTCGCTCCAGATGAGCTGGCGCCAGGCGGGGAGGTAGACGGGTCCTTCGACCCAGCGGCCGCCGCTGTGCAGGACCTGGAAGAAGTGGTCGCCGTTGGCGCACCGGCCGGTGCGGAAACGCTCGTCCAGGATCTCGTACGAGACGGGGACTGTCTGGGTGGACACGATGAGCCTCCGAAAGCTCTGAACCGAATTTTGTTCTGCCGGGACCGACTATGGCAGAACCAGATATGGTTGCGCCATGGAGATCGTGAATGAGATTGACCGGAAGTTGATCGCGGCGCTGCAGCGTGACGCGACGACGGCCTACGCGGCACTCGGCAAGGAAGTGGGCCTCTCGGCGGGCGCGACGCACGAGCGCGTACGCAAGCTGCGCGAGCGGGGCGTCATCCGGCGCACCACCGTGGACGTGGACCCGGCGGCGCTGGGCCGGGGTGTCCTCGCGTTCGTGATGGTCGAGTCGTCGGCCTGGATGGGCGAGTCGCGGGACGCCTTCGCGGCGATCCCCGAACTCGTGGAGGCCCACGTCATCGCCGGCAGCGCCTCGCTCCTGGTGAAGGTGCGCACGGCCACCACCGAGCAACTCCAGGACGTGCTGCGGCGCTTGTACACCATCGACGGAGTCAGCGGGACGCAGGCGACGGTGGTCCTGGAGACGTTCTTCGAGCGGCCCGTCGCGGTGGCCGCCGACTGATTGTCAGTGGTGCCTCGTACCGTTCCTCGGCATGGGAATGGTGACGTTCGTCGACGAGACGACATCAGGGGGCAGGGCCGCGTCCTTCGGCCTGGAGATCGCCGAGGAGCGGCTCACGGTAAGGGAGTTGATCCGCCGGCGGGTCTTCCAGGAGGTCGCGGAGTTCCACGCGCACTCCGCGGCCCAGGTGTTCCAGGGCCTGGTCCAGCCCGAGGACACGGAGCGCGTGCTGAACGGGTACGCGCTGCGCACACCGCGGCGGATAGACCCGCAGACACAGACCGCGCGCGCCCTGGCCGCGTTCGCGGGGAACGGGTTCCTGGTGCTCGTCGGCGACCGCCAGGTGACCGACGTGGACGAGGAGATCGAGCTCGCGCTCGGCGTCGAGGTGACGTTCCTGAAGCTCGTGCCGCTGGTGGGTGGCTGATGACCGCGACCCCGGCGCAGTACGCGCACCAGGCCGAGCAGTGCCTCGGCCTGATCGAGCGGGCGCAGATCGAGCCCCTGGTCCCCGAGCTGCTGGCGCTCGGCGTGCTGACGGACGACCAGTGGGCGCACCTCGGCCGCAAGATCGTGGACGCGCTGCGCGACGCGGACGAGCAGTACTCCGCGGCCCTGAGGCGCACGCTGGCCCTCCGCTACGAAGCAGCCGGCACGCAGATGGCCGCGCGGCGCAGCATCGTGGCCCTGCTGTACGCCCTGACGTACGGCCGCACCACGGTGCCCGAGCAGTCGCGTGACGAGCGCCGCGTTCTGCTGCGCATCGCCGCGGACCAGGACACGCACCGCGACCACGCCCAGCTGGTCCGGCTCGCCGAGCTCGAAGAAGCCGACGGCCGGGAGGTGCCCGGCGCGTTCGTCGCGGTCGTGCGCCGCACGGCTCTGGACCGGTACCACCACGACAGACCGCTCGGAGAGCTGGTGAAACGACTGACCGAGCCCGTGGTGAACCCGGGAGAGGCCTGGTCCGACCTGGCCCTGGCCGACGTGGCGGAACACGGTTCGAAGTGGCGGGAGTTGCTGGCCCACGCGGGCACCGCGACCGCGGCCCGCCCCTCCGCCAAGTGGGACAAGGCGGCGCGCGCCCTGATCGAGCCGCTCGGCGCGGAAGCGGTGCGCGAGCGGCTGACGGGCTGGCTGCGGCGCGTGGGCCGGCCGCGCACCCACCCGCTCCTGCACCGCCGCTGGGGCACCGACCCGAACCTGACGTTCGACCCGTGCAATGCGGACGCCCTGCGCGGCATCGCCTGGTGCCTCGCCCTGCTGCCCGCCCACCCGGACACGGCCCGCACCCTCGGGGCGCTCGTCGAGACCGCGCTCAAGAAGGTGTCCGGCCTCGGACCGGTCAACCCCAAGGTGGCCAACGCGGGGGTCACCGCACTGGCCCGCATCGACGGCGAGACCGCCCTCGCCGAGCTGGCCCGCCTGACCACCCGCGTCACCTACAAGGCCACCGCCAAGCTGCTCGACGCGGCCCTGGACACCCGTGCCACCGCCCTCGGCCTCACCCGCGAGGAGATCGAGGAACTGGCCGTGCCCGCCTACGGGCTGACCGAGGTCGGCCGCCGGGAGGAACGGCTCGGTGACTGCACGGCCTCCCTGGAGGTCCGCGGCACCAAGGCCGCCCTGTGCTGGCGCGGCGCGAACGGGAAGACCGTCAAGAGCGTGCCCGCGGCCGTGCGCCGCGACCACCCCGACGAGCTCAAGGAGCTCAAGGCCGCCGTCAAGGACATCGACAAGATGCTCAGCGCCCAGTCCGAGCGCCTGGACCGGCAGTTCCTCGCCCGGCGCGGCTGGGCCTTCACCGCCTGGCGCGAGCGCTACCTCGACCACCCGCTCGTCGGCACCCTCGCCCGCCGCCTCCTGTGGATCGTGGACGGCACCCCGGTCGGGTTCGCGGACGGCGCGCTGCGCACCCTCACCGACGACCCGGTCGTGTCGGGGACCGACGTGACCCTGTGGCATCCCGTCGACCGGGAGCCCGCCGAGGTCGTCGCCTGGCGCGACTGGCTGGAGCGGCACGCGATCACCCAGCCGTTCAAGCAGGCCCACCGCGAGGTGTACCTGCTCACCGACGCCGAGCGCGCCACGGGCACGTACTCGAACCGGTTCGCGGCGCACATCGTCCGCCAGCACCAGCTCCACTCCCTGGCCGCGGTCCGCGGCTGGCGCAACAAACTGCGGCTGTGCGTCGACGACGAGGCGCCGCCCGCGACGCGCGAACTGCCGCAGTGGGGCCTGCGCGCCGAGTACTGGATCGAGGGGGAGGGCGAGGAGTACGGCGTCGACACCACCGAGTCGGGCAGCTACCTGCGGCTGCGCACCGACCAGGTCCGCTTCTACCCGATCGACGCCCCGCAGAACGCGGCGCACTGCTACGGCGGCGAGTACCGCATGTGGCTGCGTGACGGCGCCGCACCGGTCGAGCCGCTGCCGCTGGCGCAGATCCCGCCGCTCGTCCTGTCCGAGGTCCTGCGCGACGTCGACCTGTTCGTGGGCGTCGCCAGCGTGGGCAACGACCCGACGTGGCAGGACGGCGGCCCCGGCGGCCGGTTCCGGGAGTACTGGACGTCGTACGGCTTCGGCGAGTTGAACCAGAGCGCACAGACCCGCCGGGCCTTGCTGGAGCGCCTGGTCCCGCGGCTCGCGATCGCCGACCGCTGCACTCTGGAGGGTCGCTTCCTGCACGTCAGGGGCGACCTGCGCACGTACAAGATCCATCTGGGGTCGGGGAACATCCTGATGACGCCGAACGACCAGTACCTGTGCATCGTCCCGAAGCCGGGCGGCGGCGCCTCCGCGCAGGCCGGTTACCTGCCCTTCGAGGGCGACCGGACGCTGGCCGTCGTGCTCAGCAAGGCGCTGATGCTCGCGGACGACACGTCGGTCACGGACCCGACGATCGTCAGCCAGATACGCCGCTGAACGCCCGTGGGCCCCGCTCCCCTTGAGGAGCGGGGCCCACGGGGCCGTGCGACGAGGAAGTCCTAGTAGCGACGCGTGATCAGCGCGCGCTTCACTTCCTGGATCGCCTTGGTGACCTCGATGCCACGCGGGCAGGCGTCCGTGCAGTTGAAGGTGGTGCGGCAACGCCACACACCGTCACGGTCGTTGAGGATCTCCAGGCGCTGCTCCCCGGCCTCGTCACGCGAGTCGAAGATGAAGCGGTGGGCGTTCACGATGGCGGCCGGACCGAAGTACTGGCCGTCGTTCCAGAACACCGGGCAGGACGACGTGCACGCGGCGCACAGGATGCACTTGGTGGTGTCGTCGAACCGCTCGCGGTCCTCGGCGGACTGCAGGCGCTCCCGCGTCGGCTCGTTGCCCGTCGTGACGAGGAACGGCATGACGTCGCGGTACGCCTGGAAGAACGGCTCCATGTCGACCACGAGGTCCTTCAGCACGGTGAGGCCCTTGATGGCCTCGACCGTGATCGGCTTCTCGGGGTTGATGTCCTTGATGAGCGTCTTGCAGGCAAGGCGGTTCTTGCCGTTGATGCGCATCGCGTCGGAGCCGCAGATGCCGTGCGCGCAGGAGCGACGGAACGTCAGCGAACCGTCCAGCTCCCACTTGATCTTGTGGAGGGCGTCGAGGACGCGCTCCTTCGGGTCGATGTCGAGCTTGAAGTCGACCCAGTTCGACTCCTCGGAGACCTCCGGGTTGAACCGGCGGATCCGGAAGGTGACCGTGATGAGGTGCGAGCCGTTGTCCGCCTCGAGCGCCTCGAGCTTGTCCATGGTCGGAGTAGCCATCAGTACTTACGCTCCATCGGCTGGTAGCGGGTCTGGACGACCGGCTTGTAGTCCAGACGGATGGACTCGGAGCCGTCGTCGCCGACCTCGCGGTACGCCATGGTGTGGCGCATGAAGTTGACGTCGTCGCGGTTCGGGAAGTCCTCGCGGTAGTGACCGCCGCGCGACTCCTTGCGGGCCAGCGCGGAGGTCGCCATGACCTCGGCCAGGTCGAGCAGGTTGCCCAGCTCGATGGCTTCCAGCAGGTCCGTGTTGAACCGCTTGCCCTTGTCCTGGATCGCCACGTTCCGGTAGCGCTCGCGCAGTTCGGCGATCTTCTCGACAGCCGTCTTGATCGTCTGCTCGGTGCGGAACACCATCACGTTGGCGTCCATGCACTCCTGCAGCTCGTTGCGGATGACCGAGACGCGCTCGGTGCCCGTGGAGTTGCGCAGGTGCTCGACCAGCTCCTCGACGAGCGACGCCGGGTTCTCCGGGAGCTCGACGAAGTCGGTCGTGTGGGAGTACTCGGCGGCCGCGACACCGGCGCGCTTGCCGAACACGTTGATGTCGAGCAGCGAGTTCGTGCCGAGGCGGTTGGCGCCGTGCACGGAGACGCAGGCGACCTCGCCGGCGGCGTACAGACCGGGAACGACGGTGGTGTTGTCCGCGAGGACCTCACCCTCGACGTTGGTCGGGATGCCGCCCATGGCGTAGTGCGCGGTCGGCTGGATCGGGATCGGGTCCGTGTAGGGCTCGATGCCGAGGTACGTCCGCGCGAACTCGGTGATGTCCGGGAGCTTGGCGTCCAGCTGCTCCGGCGGCAGGTGCGTGAGGTCGAGGTAGACGTGGTCGCCCTCGGGACCGCAGCCGCGGCCCTCACGGATCTCCGTGTAGATGGAGCGGGACACGACGTCACGGGACGCGAGGTCCTTCATGACCGGCGCGTACTTCTCCATGAAGCGCTCGCCGTCCTTGTTGCGCAGGATGCCGCCCTCACCGCGGGCGCCCTCCGTCAGGAGGAT
Source organism: Streptomyces sp. SID14478 (assembly GCF_010548525.1). Taxonomy (GTDB): domain Bacteria; phylum Actinomycetota; class Actinomycetes; order Streptomycetales; family Streptomycetaceae; genus Streptomyces. The sequence goes on along the minus strand of NZ_JAAGMG010000212.1, from coordinate 4,985 downwards.
GCCCATGCGCCAGATGCCGGTCGGGTGGAACTGGAAGAACTCCATGTCCTCCAGCGGGATCCCGCGCCGGTAGCAGGCGGCCTGGCCGTCGCCGGTCAGGGTGTGCGCGTTCGACGTCACCTTGAAGAACTTGCCGGTGCCGCCGGAGGCGTAGATGACCGCCTTGGCCTGGAAGATGTGGATCTCGCCGGTGGCCAGCTCGTACGCGACGACGCCCGCCGACTTCTTGACGCCGTCTTCCTCGACGATCAGCTGGTCCAGGACGTAGAACTCGTTGAAGAACTCCACGCCCTCCTTCACGCAGTTCTGGTACAGCGTCTGAAGGATCATGTGGCCGGTGCGGTCCGCGGCGTAGCAGGACCGGCGCACCGGCGCCTCGCCGTGGTTACGGCTGTGACCGCCGAAGCGGCGCTGGTCGATGGTGCCGTCCGGGGTGCGGTTGAACGGCAGGCCCATCTTCTCCAGGTCGAGGACCGAGTCGATGGCCTCCTTCGCCAGGATCTCGGCGGCGTCCTGGTCGACCAGGTAGTCGCCGCCCTTGATCGTGTCGAAGGTGTGCCACTCCCAGTTGTCCTCCTCCACGTTGGCCAGCGCGGCGGCCATGCCGCCCTGCGCGGCGCCCGTGTGGGAGCGGGTGGGGTAGAGCTTGGTCAGCACGGCGGTGCGGCTGCGCTTGGTCGACTCGATGGCCGCGCGCATGCCCGCGCCACCGGCGCCGACGATGACGGTCTCGTACTTGTGAATCTTCACGGGTTCGCTCGCCTCGGCTTTAACGGATGTTCGGGTCGAAGGTGAAGATCACCAGCGTGCCCAGCAGGACGGTGAAGACCGTCGCGGCGTACAGCAGGCCCTTCAGCCACAGGCGGGTGTTGGGGCGCTCTGCGTAGTCGTTGATGACCGTGCGCAGGCCGTTGGCGCCGTGCAGCATCGCGAGCCACAGCATCAGCAGGTCCCAGCCCTGCCAGAACGGGGACGCCCAGCGGCCCGCGACGAACGCGAAGCCGATCTTGGAGACGCCGCCGTCGAGGACGAGCTGGATCAGCAGGTGGCCGAGGACGAGAACGACCAGGACGACCCCGGACAGACGCATGAAGAGCCATGCGGCCATCTCGAAGTTGCCGCGGCTGCTCCTGCCGGTCTTCGAGGTGCGCTTGCGCGGCGCCTCGATGTACGGGGCCGGGTTGTCGACGTCGTAGCGCGGGGCGCTCTCGACGGGCCCGACGCCGGACGGAGCGGGGGTGGTGTCAGCGGACATGTCTGGCCTCAGCTCCCGAAGAGTTCACGGACGGCGTGGCCGAGGACGGGGTACAGGGCCCCCACCATCAGGACGACCCAGATGCCCACGACGGTCCAGAGCATCTGCTTCTGGTAGCGCGGGCCCTTCGACCAGAAGTCGACGGCGATGACACGCAGGCCGTTGAGCGCGTGGAAGAGGATGGCGGCGACGAGGCCGTACTCCAGCAGCGCGACGATCGGCGTCTTGTAGGTGGAGACAACATCGTCGTACGACTCGGGGGAGACGCGGACGAGAGCGGTGTCCAGGACGTGCACGAACAGGAAGAAGAAAATGAGGACACCGGTGACTCGATGAGCCACCCACGACCACATGCCTTCCCGGCCGCGGTACAGCGTTCCAGCCGGCACGGAAGAACCCTCCGGGAGCGGGGACTAGGGGCCGGCCGGCTTCGGTGTCGGACGAGCCCGGCCGGGTACGGTCCACCGGCCGCTCGTCATCGTATCGACGAGTTGTCGGCTCGTTCGCCCGGGGGCCTCTGGTGTGATCAAACAGGCAATCAAACAGGCACGTACGGGCTATTGGCGACGCTTTCCCGTCGTGCTGCGTCCGGGGTCTCGCCCCGGCCGGGCGGAAGATTGCGGACAAGACGGGTGATGCGGCCCCGGGCGAGTCGACGCAGCTCCTCCGCCGCGCGCACGCGCTCCTCCTCCGCGTCCGTGCCGAAGCTCTCGCGCAGCCCCGCGAGCAGGTGGTCCAGCGCCTCACCGGGGGCGATGTCGTCCAGGCAGATCACGAAGGCGTGCCCGAAGCGGTGCTCGTAGGCGTGGTGCGCGGCGGCCAGCGCGGTGCCCGCGGCCGAGTAGGCGGTGGCGCCCGGCAGGCTCGGCAGCTCCTCGTGGGCCAGCGCCTCGCTGAGGTCGTCGGGCGTGAGGTCGTACGCCGCCTCGTCGGCGGCGGCGAGCAGCGCGTCCAGGTCCGGGTACGGGCGGTGCGCGGCGAGCCGGTGCGCCCAGGCGAGGCTGGCGCAGCAGGGGAGGAGCGCGGCCTCGGCGGCGTCCCGCGGCAGCGCGTTGAAGCGGGTGAGCTCCCCGTGCGGTGTGGCCTGGGCCGGTATGGGCAGACGGCCGGGAACGTGAGGGGGGCGGTGCGCGGCCAGCGGGTGCCTCCGGCGGGAACTGGTGGGTCGTGCGTGCAGGGTGTTGGTGGCGTAACGCTAGCGATGGGTGATTGCGGGTGTCCGACGGATGCGCGAATTTCACCCGGACGGGAGAGTTTGGCGGCGCGCGGTGGACATTGACGCCTTTGTGCCGCCGCGGTCCTGTTTCGTGGGCGGGTGCCGACTCGTTGAGGCTGGTCGCGCCCCCGCGGCGGAGCCGCTCAATGACACGTCCCGCGTCCCTTCGGGGCGCCCGGCTGATCGAGGTGTGTGTGGAGAAGCAGCGCAAGGCCCTGCTCGTCGGGGCGGGGGTGGTGGCCGCGGGAGCCGTGGCGATCACCGCGGTGATGTGGCCCGACGGGGACGGGAGCTCCTCCGGGGTGGCGCCGTCCGACGGGAAGACCGGGCGGACGGTGTCGTCCACGCCCTCGCCGAGCAGGTCGTATCCGCTGTCGTCGCCGCCGCGCACGATCCCCGCCGTACGTCACTTCACGGCCGCCCGGGGCCCCGGCTGGAAGCCGGACGGCGGCCGGGTCGTCGTCCGGGACGCGGGCCTGGCCGACGAGGGGCGGCTGGTCGCCGACGAGTTGGGCCTCACGTACGGGGGCGAGCACGCCGAGGCCGGGGCCGGGGACGTCGAGCTGGCGCTCGGCGGGGCGAGCGGCGCGGGAGCCGAGTCGTACCGGATGACCGTGGGCGAGGGCCGGGTGCGGATCGTCGGGCCGAGCGACACCGGCGTGTTCTACGGGACCCGGACCCTCAAGCAGGAGGTGCACGGCGGGGCGAGCGCGCCCGAGGGGGTCGTCGAGGACGAGCCCGCCAAGCCGCAGCGCGGGTTCATGATGGACATCGCGCGCAAGCACTTCACGGCCGGCTGGATCAAGGACCGCATCCGGGAGATCGGGGACCTCAAGTACAACCAGCTGGGGCTGCACTTCTCCGACGACCAGGCGTTCCGGATCGAGTCCGACACGCATCCGGAGGTCGTCTCGGCGGACCACCTGTCGAAGGCGCAGGTCCGCGAGATCCTGTCGCTGGCCGCCGAGCGGCACGTCACCGTCGTCCCGGAGATCGACTCGCCCGGACACCTCGGCGCCGTCATCAAGGCGCACCCCGACCTCCAGCTGCGCGATGCGAGCGGGGTGGCCGCGCGCGGCGCCGTCGACATCTCCAAGCCGGGGTCGGCGCGGATCGTGGACGATCTGCTGAAGGAGTACGCGGGCCTGTTCAAGGGCGCGTACTGGCATCTGGGCGGCGACGAGTACCGGGCGCTGACGGTGAAGGACCCGGCGGCCTCCTACCCGCAGCTCGCCTCCGCCGCGCGGCAGAAGTACGGGGCGAACGCGGGCGTGCAGGACCTCGCGCAGGGCTGGCTCAACGACCGGGTCAAGGCGATGGCGCCCTTCGACCGGAACCTGAAGGCGTGGAACGACGGCTTCTACACGGGCGGCGTCGTCGAGGCCGACAAGAGCCTGGAGGTCGCGTACTGGACGGGCAAGGAGATCGGGGCGCGCGAACCCGTCTCGTACCTGAGCGCCGGACGGAAGCTGACCAACTACAACGACGAGTACCTGTACTACGTCCTCGGCCAGCCCAACACCTTCGTCTACCCGACCGGGCAGCGCATCTACGAGAGCTGGACGCCGCTCGTCGTGCGCGGTACGAGCCCCGTGCCCGCCAAGTACGACGACCAGATCCTCGGCGGCACCTTCGCCGTCTGGTGCGACCTCGCGCAGTCCCAGAGCCAGGCGCAGGTCGCCCGGGGCGTGCGGATGCCGCTACGGGCGACCGTGCAGAAGCTGTGGGACCCGGGGAAGCCGGAGCTGACGTGGGCGCAGTTCGTCGAGCTGGCGGACCGGCTGGGCGGCTGACGGCACCTGCGCTGACTTTGCGTTTTTGGTGGCGAAGTCCCTTACCCCTGTGGTCTATTCGGCCACAGAGCCGCTGAGAACAGCACAGAACACCGGGACGGGGGACACGGTATGGGCTACTGGGGCTATTACGTGGTGGCCAGAAGTGGCAGTCCGCTGAAGGAGCTCGAGGCGCTGGGCGCCGTGCGGGACGAGCTGACGCTCCTTGAGGAGCGCGACGGGGGCTGGCAGGTGTGGGAGTGCCCCGGCGGGGGCGAGGAGCAGCCGCGCGACGTCGGGAGCATGAACTCCCTTGCCGCGGAGACCGGTTCACCCGCGCTGTTCGCCTACGTCATGGACAGCCGCTGCGCCGTCGTCGAGGCGGCGGCGCCGCAGAGCGGGGCCTGGACGACCTGTCTGGGGCGCACCGCGATGACCGGGTACATCGGCGGGGACGAGCGTTCCCTGGAGGACTACTTCCTGCCGCCGCGGGACGCGGCGGAGCGGGGCGTCGCGTGGGCCGCGGAGGGCGGCAGCACGGTCGGGGACCAGCCGCTGTACGACGTGCTGCGCGCCGAGGCGGAACCGTCGGCGGAGGAACTGTTCTTCCGGCTCCTCGACCGGCTCGGCGTCAGCTCGCGCTGACCCGAGCCGGCACCGCGGCGACTCGGGGAGCCCGTCGGGGCTCGGTGTCAGGCCGCGGCGGCCCCGAGCCAGCGCCGCAGCGCCTCGGTGAGCCCGT
>NZ_JAAGMG010000173.1 GCF_010548525.1 Streptomyces sp. SID14478 | reverse complement strand
GGCGGCGACGGCGGCCCGTGCGCCCGGGCCGTCGGCGCGTGCCGCGGACGCGCAGGGGCGGGAAAGAGGGAACCTCCGACGTCGGCGGAGTGCTGAGCTGGGCCGGGGGAGTCGTCGAAGCCGGGGAGAGGGGGGAGGGGAGCGAGGAGGAAGAGGGGGTCGAGGACATGGTCGTCACCGCCTGCGGTCGGAGCCGGAACGGACGGGCACCGCGCCCGTCTCGCCGACCACGATCCGCCTCCCCGGCAGATCCTGCTGAGCCCCGTGCACTACCGAGAGGTTGTGGACAACTCCCTCACCCGATGGGGTAGTTCGATGGGGCAGTTCCACACCGTCGCGCCGCCGGCCCCTGCCGCCGACCCCGCCCCCGCCCCTGCCGCAGCCCTCGCCTCCGCCCCCGCCCCTGTCGCCGGCGTCACGGCAGACGGATCCCCGGGTCCATCCCGCCGAGCGCCCCCACGCACAGGCAGTCCCGCTCCTCGGTCGTCGGCAGTCCGGCGACCGCGTCGAACAGCACCGTCCGCAGCCGGTCCACATTCGCGGCGAACACCTGGAGCACCTCGTCGTGCGAGACGCCCTCACCGGTCTCGGCGCCCGCGTCCAGGTCCGTGACGAGGGTCAACGACGTGTAGCAGAGCTCCAGTTCACGGGCGAGCATCGCCTCGGGGTGCCCGGTCATGCCGACGACCGACCAGCCCATCGCGGCGTGCCACCGCGATTCGGCCCGGGTCGAGAAACGGGGCCCTTCGACGACGACGAGCGTCCCGCCGTCCACCGGCTCCCAGTCCTTGCCGCGCGCCGCCTTCACCGCGACCTTGCGCCCCACCGGGCAGTACGGGTCGGCGGGCGAGACGTGCACGACGTTCGGCACGGTGCCGTCGGGCAGCGGGTGTCCGTCGAAGAACGTCTGCACCCGGGACTTCGTGCGGTCCACGAACTGGTCCGGCACCAGCAGCGTGCCGGGCCCGTACTCGGCCCGCAGCCCGCCCACCGCACACGGCCCGAGGACCTGGCGCACGCCCACCGAGCGCAGCGCCCACAGATTGGCGCGGTAGTTGATGCGGTGCGGCGGCAGGTGGTGGCCGCGGCCGTGCCGGGGCAGGAAGGCGACCCGGCGACCGGCGACCTCGCCCAGGAAGAGGGAGTCGCTCGGCGGCCCATAGGGGGTGTCGACCTGGATTTCGGTCACGTCGTCGAGGAACGAGTAGAAGCCGGAGCCGCCGATCACGCCGATCTCGGCGTCGGTACGGGTGTGCGTGTTGGTCGCCATGGTCAGCACAGTAACCAAGGGCGGGAACGCCGAAGACCCCGCCGTCGGGGACGACAGGGTCTCGTAAGACGTTCGTGGCAGGTCGCGCCTAGGCGGCGGACGACGAGCTGGAGGAACTCGAAGAACTCGAGGAACCCGAGGAGCCGGACGAGGTCGACGACGAGGTCGAGGACGACGACGTAGAGCCGGAGGAGGACGAACCCGAGTCGGAACCCGAGGTCGAGCTCGACGAACCGGACTTCGCGGACGACGGCGCCGGGCTGCTGCTCGACGAGGAGCCGCGGCTGTCATTGCGGTAGAAGCCGGAGCCCTTGAAGACGATGCCGACGGCCGAGAACACCTTCTTCAGGCGGCCACCGCAGTTGGGGCACTCGGTCAGGGCGTCGTCGGTGAACTTCTGCACCGCCTCGAGGCCCTCGCCGCACTCGGTGCACTGGTACTGGTAAGTCGGCACTGTGTCTTCCTCCTGGCACTCTCACTCAGTGAGTGCTAACGACGGTCCATAGTGGCCTATTCCACGGGATCAGTCCACTGCCACAGGCACTCGGTGACCCACGCCACGTGCGACGGTCCGCCCTCCAGAGGGTGGCACGAGCCGCGAACGCAGCAGGTAGATGATCCCGAGGGCGAGCACGGTGCCGCCCATGGGGACCAGGAATCCCGCACCGTCCCAGAACCGGTCCTCGAGCTGTCCGGCCACCGTCACGGCGGCCGCCTGACCGAGTGCGACCGCGCCGGTCAGCCAGGTGAAGGCCTCGGTGCGGGCGCCGGCGGGGACGATCTTCTCGACGAGGGTGTAGCCGGTGATCAGCGCGGGTGCGATGCACACGCCGACCAGCAGGCCGAGCCCGGCGAGCAGCAGCACGGACTGCGCGGCCCACAGCCCGGACGCGGTCAGCGCCAGGGCCGTGTAGCCGACGAGCAGGCGGCGCTGCGGGGCGATCTTCCAGGCGATGGCGCCGCAGACGATGCCGGAGAGCATGTTGCCCGCGGCGAACGTTCCGTAGAGGACGCCGTTGAGGCCGGGTTCGCCGATCGCCTCGGTGTAGGCGGCGAGCGAGACCTGCATGCCGCCGAAGACGGAACCGATGCCGAGGAACGCCACGATCAGGACCCGCACGCCCGGCACGCGGAGCGCGGAAGCGTGCTCCACGCGCGCGTGCCCGGCGATCTCGGCCACGGAGGGCTGTGTGCTCTTCTGGGCGGCGAACAGCAGTCCGCCGACGAGGGTGAGCGCGGCCTCGGTGAAGAGGCCCGCGGCGGGATGCACGCCGGTGCACAGGGCGGTGGCGAACAGCGGGCCGAGCACGAACGTGAACTCGTCGGTGACCGACTCGAAGGCGGCCGCGGTCTGCATCAGCGGCGAGCCCTGGAGCTTGACGCCCCACCGGGCGCGCACCATCGGCCCGACCTGCGGCGTGGAGGCGCCGGTCGGCACGGCGGCGAGGAACAGCGTCCAGGTGGGCGCTCCGGACAGGGCCAGCACGGTGAGCGTGAGTCCCGAGGCGGTGTGCACGAGGACGCCGGGCAGCAGGACGGCACGCTGGCCGAAGCGGTCGGCCAGCTTGCCGCTGTAGGGCGCGAACAACGCCATGGAGACACCGGTCGCCGCGGAGACCGCGCCGGCGGTCCCGTACGAGCCGGAGGTGTGCTGGACGAGCAGCACGATGGAGATGGTCAGCATCGCGAACGGCTGGCGGGCCGCGAAGCCGGGGAGCAGGAACGTCCAGGCCCCGCGCGTGCGCAGCAGCTGTCCGTAGCCCGGGCGCTGGGCGGGCTTGTCGGTCTTGGCGGTCTTGTTGACGGGATCGGTGACCGTGGCCTTCTCCGGCACGGTCCTTGCCTTTCTGCCGCCTGATGACACGCGTTGTGCGGGGCGTGCCGAGAGCCGTCCTCATACGCCGGGAACCGAGTGATACCTACGGTCCGCGCCAGGAGAGGCCCTGGGCCAAGCAGATCAGGCACTGCGAAGACAGTGCTGCAAGGGGACCGCGGCCGCTTTGCGGTCGCGCCGGCTCCACTTCAGGCAGAGTCGGTGAATCTTTTGGTCTGTCCGTCCATGTTAACGGGCGGTTTTGCCCTCTGTGCCCAGCCAGCCGGCCAGCTTGCCGCCGTGGGCGACGGCCCGCAGGCGCGCCTCCGCGGCGTCGCGGACCGGGTCGGTGGCCACGACCAGGAGTTCGTCGCCCCGGCGCAGGACCGTGGTGGGTCCGGGCACGAAGGACGTGCCGTCGCGCACGACCAGGGTGACGGCGGCGCCCTTGGGCAGCCGCAGCTCACCGACCTCCACGCCGTGCATCCGGGAGCTCTTGGGCACGGACACGGACAGCAGGTGGCCGCGCAGCCGCTCCAGGGGCGCGGATTCGATGCCGAGGTCGGCGGCCTCCGAGGAGTCGCCCAGGCTCAGCTTCCTGGCGAGCCAGGGGAGCGTGGGTCCCTGGATGAGCGTGTAGACGACCACCAGGACGAAGACGATGTTGAAGATCCGCCGGCTGTCCGCGACTCCGGTCACCATCGGGATGGTGGCCAAGATGATGGGCACCGCTCCGCGCAGCCCTGCCCATGACATGAGGGCCTGCTCCTGCCACGGCATACGGAAGGGCAGCAGGCTGATGACGACTTCCAAGGGGCGCGCGACCATCGTGAGGATCAGTCCGATGACGAGCGCGGGCACGATGTCGTTGCCCAGTTCGTGCGGGGTGACGAGCAGCCCGAGCAGCACGAACATGCCGATCTGTGCGATCCAGCCGAGACCTTCGGCGAAGCCCCGGGTGGCGGGCCAGTGCGGCAGCTTGGCGTTGCCCATGACCATGGCGGCCAGGTAGACGGCCAGGAAGCCGCTGCCGTGGGCCATGGCGCCCGCGGCGTACGCGACGGTGGCGATGGCCATCACGGCGATCGGGTAGAGGCCGGAGGCGGGCAGTGCGACGTGCCGCAGCCCGTACGAGCCGAGCCACCCGACCGCGAGCCCGATCGCGGCGCCGATGGCCAGCTCCATCGCGATCTCGCCGACGAGGACGTACCAGTGCTCCACGGGTCCGGCGGCCGAGAACGCGACTACAAGGATGACGACGGGGGCGTCGTTGAAGCCGGACTCCGCCTCCAGGACGCCCGTGATGCGCGCCGGGAGCGGCACCTTACGTAGGACGGAGAAAACGGCTGCCGCGTCCGTGGAGGACACCACCGCGCCGATGATGAGGGACGGCCGCCATTCCAGGCCCACCAAGTAGTGCGCTCCCGCAGCTGTCACCCCGACACTGACCGCGACTCCCACGAGAGACAGCGCGACGGCCGCGGGGAGTACCGGTTTGATCTCCTTCCACTTCGTGCCCAGACCGCCTTCGGTCAGGATCACGACGAGGGCCGCGTAGCCGATGACCTGAGTCAACTCGGCGTCGCTGAAGGAGACGTCGCCGATGCCGTCCTGGCCAATCGCGATGCCGATGCCGAGGTACAGGAGCAGGCTGGGCAGCCCGCTGCGCGAGGAGATGCGCACCGCGGCGACCGCGATGAGCAGGACGAGCGCGCTCACGAGCAGGAGCTGGTTGAGGTGGTGGACAGTCAGGGGCTGTTCCTTCCGGAAGCGGGGAGTTACTTCGTTACCTTACCTAATCGTTGACGCTTTCTTGACGCTTGGCCCTCCGCCGCGAACCCCCGCACCCCCTCGCTTCCTGACTCCGCGTCCGGGGCCGTACCGCACTGCTCGTATGGTTGCTCCAGCCAGCCGCTAGCGAAGGACAGCAAGGATCGCGATGCCCTCCACTACGAACGCCCCTTCCGGTCGCCAGTCGGGCAGGAAGAAGGGGCGCCGAGCCCGACTGATCGTGATCGTCCTGGTGTTGGCCGTCATCGCGGGCATCGGATACGGCGCCTACTGGGGCGTCGACAGCGTGCGCGCCTCCTTGCCGCAGACCACGGGTTCCGTGCAGCTCGACGGCCTCGACGGGAACGTGCAGGTCAAGCGGGACGGTTACGGCATCCCGCAGATCTACGCCTCCTCGGACGAGGACCTCTTCATGGCGCAGGGGTTCGTGCAGGCGCAGGACCGCTTCTACGAGATGGACGTGCGCCGTCATACGACCTCCGGTCGGCTTTCCGAGATGTTCGGCAAGGGTCAGGTCAAGACCGATGAGTTCCTGCGCACCCTCGGCTGGCACCGGGTGGCGCAGGAGGAGTACGACTCCAAGCTCTCGCCCGCGACCAAGAAGTACCTCCAGGCGTACTCCAAGGGAGTCAACGCCTACTTGGCGGGCAAGAGCGGCAAGGACCTCTCCGCCGAGTACGTGGCGCTCGGTTTCGAGAACGGCTACAAGCCGCAGAAGTGGACCCCGGTCGACTCCGTGGCCTGGCTGAAGGCGATGGCCTGGGACCTGCGCGGCAACATGCAGGACGAGATCGACCGCTCCCTGATGACGAGCCGCCTCGGCCCGAAGCAGATCGCCGACCTCTACCCCGAGTACCCGTACGACCGGCACAAGCCGATCGTGCAGGAGGGCGCCTACGACAGCGCCACGAAGACGTACGACCCCTCGTCCTCGGGCTCCACGGGCGCGCAGGGGACCGGAGCCGCGGGCACCGGCCTGACGGGCGGTGCACAGGCTCCCAGCGGCCTCCAGAGCCAGCTGGGCGGCCTCGCCGACGCCCTGGACCAGATCCCCGACTCCGCGGGCCTCGGCCCCAACGGCAACGGCATCGGCTCGAACTCCTGGGTCGTCTCCGGCGCCCACACCATCACCGGCAAGCCGCTGCTCGCCAACGACCCGCACCTGGCGCCGCAACTGCCGTCCGTCTGGTACCAGATGGGCCTGCACTGCACGTCCTTGTCGCAGAAGTGCCAGTACGACGCGACGGGCTACACGTTCGCGGGCATGCCGGGCGTCGTCATCGGGCACAACCAGGACATCTCCTGGGGCCTGACGAACTCGGGCGCCGACGTGACCGACCTGTACCTGGAGAAGTTCAGCGGCGACGGCTACCTGTACGACGACAAGACGGTGCCGTTCAAGACCCGCAAGGAAGTCATCAAGGTCGCCGGCGGCAGCTCCAAGACGATCACGATCCGCGAGACCGACAACGGTCCGCTGCTGTCCGACCGCAACGACGAACTCGTCAAGGTCGGCAAGAAGGCGCCGGTGGGGACCACGGCCCCCGACCGCGGCGACGGCTACGGCATCTCGCTGCGCTGGACCGCGCTCGACCCGGGCAACACCATGGACGCCGTCTTCGAGATCGACAAGGCGAAGAACTGGACCGAGTTCCGCAAGGCGGCCTCGGACTTCCAGGTGCCCTCGCAGAACCTCACGTACGCCGACGTGGACGGCAACATCGGCTACCAGCTGCCGGGCCGCATCCCGATCCGCGGCGAGGGCGACGGCTCGCTGCCCTCGCCCGGCTGGGACGCGAAGTACAGGTGGACCGGTTACATCCCGCAGTCCGCGCTGCCCTACGAGTACAACCCCGATCGCGGCTACATCGTGACCGCCAACCAGGCCGTGGTCGACAAGGACAAGTACCCGTACACGCTCACCACGGACTGGGGCTACGGCACCCGTAGCCAGCGCATCACCGACCTGATCGAGTCGAAGATCAAGGACGGCGGCAAGATCTCCACCGACGACATGCGCACCATGCAGATGGACAGCAGCAGCGAGATCGCCAAGCTGCTCGTGCCCAAGCTGCTCAAGATCGACATCAAGGACCCGTACGTCCGCGAGGCGCAGCAGCTCCTGGAGAACTGGGACTACACCCAGAACCCGGACTCGGCGGCGGCCGCGTACTTCAACTCCGTGTGGCGCAACGTCCTGAAGCTCGCCTTCGGCAACAAGCTCCCCAAGGAGCTGCGCGTCGACGGGCAGTGCCTGTCCGTCGAGCCGGTCGACAACACGGGCCCCGCCGACGAGGACCGCAAGGTGCGCGAGTGCGGTCAGCGGGACGCGGACTCGGCGCAGCCGGACGGCGGCGACCGCTGGTTCGAGGTGATCCGCAAGATCATCAACGATGAGGACAACGACTGGTGGAAGGCGCCGAAGACGCGCACCGACAAGGCCACCGAGAACCGTGACGAGCTGTTCGCACGCGCCATGGACGACGCCCGCTGGGACCTCACGGCCAAGCTCGGCAAGGACATCGACACCTGGAGCTGGGGCCGCCTGCACAAGCTGGAGCTGAAGAACCAGACCCTCGGCACCGAGGGCCCGGGCTGGCTGCAGTACGTGCTCAACCGCGGCCCCTGGAAGCTCGGCGGCGGCGAGGCCGCGGTGAACGCGACCGGCTGGAACGCGGCGGGCGGCTACGGCGTCGACTGGGTCCCGTCCATGCGCATGGTGGTCAACCTGGACGACCTCGACAAGTCCAAGTGGATCAACCTCACGGGCGCCTCGGGGCACACCTACAGCGCCCACTACACGGACCAGACCGACAAGTGGGTCAAGGGCGAGCTGCTGCCGTGGCACTACTCCAAGAAGGCCGTGGACGACAACACGTCGGACACGCTGCTCCTGAAGCCGTAGAGCGCCGGTAAGGCGCGGTAAGCGGCGGTAGAGAAGCGGCACGGAAAGGGGCCTCCACGCACGCGTGGAGGCCCCTTTCGCGCTTCCTGAAGCGTGGCCTACGGGAAGCCGCCTGAGCGGACCGACTCCCGTCAGGCGGCGACCTAGGTGAACCGATGCGTTCCGGACGGCGTCACCACGGCGTGCACCGCCTTGTCGTGCGCCTCCCCGGGGACGTGGGCGACGACTTCGGTGTCGTAGAGCAGCACCACGAGGGCGGGGTGCGCACCGGCCGCTTCCAGGCGGGCGAGCACCCTGTCGTACGACCCCCCGCCCCGCCCGAGGCGCGTCCCGCGCGCGTCCACGGCGAGCCCGGGCAGCAGCACGACGTCCGCCGCCAGCACGGCGTCCCGCCCCAGCCGTGCGCCGCCGGGCTCCAACAGAGCCATCTTCCCCGGGTGTTGCACGCGTGCGAGGGAGGCGGCTCCTTCGTACGTTCCCCAGTCCAGATCGTTGTCGGGCAGCAGCACCGGCAGCAGAACCCGCGTCCCGCGCGCGCGAAGTGCCTCCAGGAGCGCCCCCGTGCCCGGCTCGCTGCCTACGGAGACGTACGCCGCCACGGTGCGGGCCCCGGCCAACTCCTCGACCTCGAAGGCCCGCTCGGCGAGAACTTTTTCCGCCCCCTGTACGTCATCCTTTGGCAACGTGCTCCTCACCGCGAGGAACTCTCGTCGCAACGTGCGCTTGTCAGGGTGGGCGCCACGTGCGTTGCTCGTGTGCGGGCTCACAGTCGGCTCACAAACCTCTCCTCATCCGCGCATATATGTGCCATCAAAGCGGACCCACAGAATCCGCCCATAGGTGCCGGATATGGTGACGGGCATGACTGACTCGCACACCAGGATCACCAAGGCTGTCATCCCGGCGGCCGGTCTCGGCACCCGGTTCCTGCCGGCCACGAAAGCGACTCCCAAGGAGATGCTTCCGGTGGTCGACAAGCCGGCGATCCAGTACGTGGTCGAAGAGGCGGCCTCCGCGGGTCTCGACGACGTCCTGATGATCACGGGCCGTAACAAGCGTCCGCTGGAAGACCACTTCGACCGCAACTACGAGCTGGAGTCGGCGCTTCAGAAGAAGGGCGACGCCGACCGGCTGGCGAAGGTCCAGGAGTCCAGCGACCTGGCGACGATGCACTACGTGCGCCAGGGCGACCCCAAGGGCCTGGGCCACGCGGTGCTGTGCGCGGCCCCGCACGTGGGCGACGAGCCGTTCGCGGTGCTGCTCGGTGACGACCTGATCGACCCGCGCGACCCGCTGCTCGCGCGGATGGTCGAGGTCCAGGAGCAGCACGGCGGCAGCGTGATCGCGCTGATGGAGGTCGAGGCCTCGCAGATCCACCTGTACGGCTGCGCCGCGGTGCGCACCACCGCGGATGGTGACGTGGTGCGGGTGACCGATCTGGTGGAGAAGCCGGAACCGGCCGACGCCCCCTCGAACTACGCGATCATCGGCCGGTACGTGCTGGACCCGGCGGTCTTCGACATACTGCGCAAGACCCAGCCGGGCCGCGGCGGCGAGATCCAGCTCACCGACGCCCTGCAGCAGCTCGCCGCCGACGAGAGCGTGGGCGGCCCGGTGCACGGCGTCGTCTTCAAGGGCCGCCGCTA
>NZ_JAAGMG010000145.1 GCF_010548525.1 Streptomyces sp. SID14478 | reverse complement strand
GTCCAGCATGCCGAGCTGGTCCTTGGTCTCGTGGATGAAGCCCCGGCCGCTGCCCAGGAACCGCGCCTCCACCTGCCCGGTGACGTGCAGCACCGACGTCCCCGAGGCGAGCGCCTCGACGAGCGAGCCCGCCGCGTTGCCCGCACCGGTGCCGGTCGAGGTGAGGGCGCAGCCGAGGGACCCGCGGGCCCGGCCGTGGGCGTCGGCGGCGTTGACCGCGGTCGCCTCGTGCCGCACGGGGACGAAGCGCAGTTCCCGGTCGACGGCCTCGACCAGGGGCAGGTTGTGCACGGAGACGATCCCGAAGACCGTGTCGATGCCGAGTTCCTTCAGGACGGCGACGAGGAGGTCGCCCCCGTCGGCGTACTGCACGGGCTGTTGCATGCGCGCTCCTCAGAGGATGCCGCGGCCGACTCCGCCGCAGACGTCGATGCTGGTTCCGGTGATGTACGAGGCGCGGGGCGCGAGCAGCGCGAGGATCGCGTACGCGACCTCCTCGGCCCGGCCGAGCCGGCCCAGGGCGACGCCCCGGTCCGCGGCCAGCTCCGCCTGCCACTCCTCGTAGGACCGGTCCGACCCGGAGGCGGCGTGCCGGCGGGTCCACTGCCCGGTGTCGATGAGGCCGAGACAGACGGAGTTGACCCGGATGCCGTCGGCGGCGAGCTCCACGGCCAGGGACTTGGAGAGGTTGAGGATGCCGGCGCGGGCCGCGCTCGTCGTGATGAGGCGGGGCTCGGGCTGCTTGGCGAGGACGGCGTTGACGTTGACGATCGCGGCCGCGTCCGCGGCGCGCAGGTAGGGGCGCGCCGCGTGCAGCGGGTGGAGCACGCCCGCGAACTTCAGGTCCAGTTCGTCGCGCCAGTCGTCCGCCGTCGTCTCGTCGAGGCGCTTCATGCGGGACTGCCCGGCGTTGTTGACCAGTCCGTCGATCCGTCCGCCGAGGGCGTCGGCGGACGCGGCCACGAAGTCCCGTACGGCGTCGGCGTCGCGGACGTCGCACACGCCCGTGAACAGCCGCTCGTGTGCACCGATCCGCGTCAGGCGACCGGCGTCGCGGCCGCACGTGGCGACGCGCGCACCCTCGTCGAGCAGGGCGCGGACCGTGGCCAGGCCGACGCCCGAGCTGCCTCCGGTGACCACATAGGTCCGGTCGGCGAGGCCCAGATCCATTGCTGCGAACTCCTAGGTGTGAAGGGTCAGTTCATGGTGAAGCCGCCGTTGACGGCGATCACCTGTCCGGTCAGGTAGCGGGACTCCTCGCACAGGAGGAAGGAGGCGAGACCGACCAGGTCGTCGGGCTGCTGGGCCCGCGGGACCGCCCGGTGCGCGGCGTACAGCCCGTGCCGCTCCGCGGGCACCGTCTCGGTCGCCTCGCACTCGGTGAGGCCCGGGGCGAGGGCGTTCACGGTGATGCCGCGCCCGCCCGCTTCCCGCGCCATCGCCCGGGTCAGCGCGATCACCGCGCCCTTGGACGCGATGTAGTGCGCGAGCCGGGGCGAGCCGTACAGGGCGGCGTCCGAGGCGATGTTGACGATGCGGCCCACGGGGCCGAACAGCGGGTACAGCGCCTTGGCCACGAGCCACGGCCCGCGCGCGTTCACCGCCATCAGCCGGTCCCAGGCCTCGACGTCGATGTCCTGGAACTCCTTGCCGCCGACCCCGTTGGCGAGCGCCGCGTTGTTGACGAGCCCGTACAGCGGCCCCAAGCCCCCGACAAATGCGGCGAGTTCCTCGACCGACGCCGGGTCGGCGACGTCGCACCGCACGAAATGCGCGTCGCTGCCCTCGGTCCGCAGCGCCTTCGCCGCTGCGGCGCCCCGCTCGGCGTCGACCTCGGCGACGACGACCCGGAAGCCGTCGGCGCCTGCCCGGCGGGCCATGGCCAGTCCCAGGCCGCGGCCCGCCCCGGTCACGACGACCACAGGAGCGTCAGTCACGGGTGACGCCGTGCATCGGCGAGTACGCGGGGTACGAGGGGACCTGCGGCTTCTGCGTGCCGATGACGACGCAGAACAGCGCGTCGGTGTCGCCCTCGTTCTTCAGCGAGCGGGTCACCCCGGCGGGCACCACGATCATGTCGCGGTAGCCGAGGGTGCGGTACTCGACCTCGTCCGGGCCGCGGTGGACGCCCACCCGGACCTCGCCCTCCAGGACGAAGAACGCCTCCTCCACGTCGTGGTGGGTGTGGGCCGGGCCCTCGGCGCCGGGCGGCAGCAGCATGTTGGAGAAGGTGAAGCCGCCGGACGGGAGGATGCGCTGGTCGCCCTCGTGGTTGCCGGTGGCGCCGGAGCCGACGTAGCGGATCTGGCCGCGGCGGTACTGCGGGCCCGCCTTCTCCTGGAAGGAGAGGGTGTCGAAGTCGGCGACCCGGGAGTCCTTCGAGGCGATCAGGGAGTCGGTGTACGCGCCGAGGTCGTCGCCGTTGTCGTAGGCGGTGGTGGTCAGAGGCATGGTGATCAGCCCTTCTGTGGACGGGAGTGGGTACGGGAGTTGGTGACGATGTGCAGGTGGGACAGGACCCAGGCGTTGAACCGCTCGGACTGTTCCTGGTTGGCCAGGTGACCGGCGTCCTTGACGATCACGTAGGCGGATCTGTGCAGGCCCCCGGCGAGGACCTGGGAGGCCTCGACGCCGGTGACCGTGTCGCGCTCGCCGCACACGACGAGCGCGGGTGCGGTGACGGCGGACAGTTCGGATCGCAGGTCGGCGCCGGCCATCGCCTCGGCCGCGTATCCGTAGCCGGGGAGCCGGACCGCGTCCGCCATGGCGTCGACGACCCGCTCGACGAGCGCCGCGGGTGCCCGGTCGGACACCAGCCGGGGCCCGCGCCGCTCGGCGAACGTGCGGGGCCCGAGCGCGGCCAGTTCCTCGGCGCGCGCCCGCATCCCGGCGGCCTTCGACCCGTCCGTGCCGGAGCCGGGACTGGAGTCGGCGACGACGAGGGACGCGACGAGGTCCGGGTGCCGGGTGGCGAGCCGCACCGCGATCACGCCGCCCCAGGACACCCCGAGGACGTGCGCCGACGACCCGTACGAGCGGATCACGTCGGCCGCCGCGTCCGCGAACCCGTCCAGGTCCAACGGGCCCTCGGGGTCAGGGGACCTGGCGTACCCCGGTGCGTCCCACGCCACGACTCGCGCGTGCGACGACAGCCCTGACAGCTGCGGCGCGAACGCGGCCGACGACGACCCGATGCCGTGCAGACACAGCAGCAGGGGACCGTGCGAGCCCGCCTCCTCGACATGGACCGAGGCGGCCGTCACAGGATCTGCCCCGTCCGCCCGGCGAGCGCCGCCAGCGAGCGCAGCACCGCGTACGGCACGACCTGGCTGGTCGCCGGATTGCCCGGATCGGGGCGGTGCGCCACTTCGAAGCGGTACGCGCCGTGCGCCCCGGACGCCTCGACGACGTGCCGGGTCAGCTCGGCGGCGGGATCGGCGACGACGCGGACCCGCACAGCGTCCGGGTCGCCGACGGCGAGGGCCACCGAGGCCGCGACGTTCGTCGACTTGGGGAACTTCACCGGGACGTCGCGCGCGGTCCCGGCCATGACCTCGACGGGCCCGGTCGCCGAGCGCAGGCGCGCCAGCAACTCCAAGTCCATCCACGGCTGTTCGAGGGTGGACGGCAGTTTCGTCGTCGTCAGGTGCACGGTGTCCAGCGGGCCCAGGGCGCGCACGGCCTGGAGCAGGTCGAGGCCGCCGACGGCGCCACCGGTGAAGTAGACCCGGCCGGGCCCGGCGGCGAGCAGCCGCTTGGCGAGGTCGTCGTCGGTGAGGGCCCCGGTCGAGGCCACGAGGAGGTCGGTGCCGCAGGTCAGGACGCGCTCGCCCCACTCCCGTACGACGCCCTGACCGGCCGCCTCCACGATCAGGTCGCAGCGCTCCAGGGCCTCCTCGAAGGTGTGTTGCGGCGCGGGCGCCGCTTCGCCGAGCGGCCGGTTGTCGACGACGCACGTCAACTCGGCGCCCGGGATGTCGTGTCGGTCCAGGGCCGTGCCGACGACGCGCCCGATGGCGCCCCAGCCGACGAGCCCGACCTTGAGCGTGCGGGTGGTCATGCGCTGACCCCTTCCGGCCGGCCGGCCATGTGACAGCGGATCTCCTGCGAGGGCGGGCCGGCCGTGCCCCACAGGTCGGACAGTTCCGGCACCCGCCGCCACACCTTGGCGATCCACCGGTCCTCGACGACCTGGGCGACCTCGGAGGTGTACTCGCAGACGAGTCCGGTCGGGTCGGTGAAGTAGGAGAACGTGTTGTTGCCGGGGCCGTGCCGCCCAGGGCCCCACTTGGGGACGATGCCGTGGTGCCGCAGCCGTCCCAGTCCCCGCATGAAGTGGTCGACCGAACTCATCTCGTACGCCACGTGGTTGAGGGAGACCCACTCGGCCTGGTTGAACGCGATGCAGTGGTGGTCGGCGTTGCAGCGCAGGAACGCCATCTGGTGCTCGGACCAGTCGGAGACGCGCAGGCCGAGGACATCGCAGTAGAAGGCGACGGCGGCGTCGATGTCGGGGGTGTTGAGGACGGTGTGCGTGACGCCGACGGGGACGCCCGCCTCGCGCCCGCGCGGGGCCACTGCCCAGGTCTGCGCGGACAGTTCGACGAGCCGGCCCTCGTGGTCGTGGAACCTGAGCCCGTACCCGCCGCCGACCTGGTCGAGCGGGCCCGGCCCGGCGACGGGCGGGATGCCGCGGGCCTCCAGTCTGCGCGCCGCCTCGTCGACCTCGGCGGGGGTGGCGACGGCGAACACGAGCCGGCCGAGGCCGGTGCGGTCCGAGCGGGTCAGTTGCAGGGCGTGGTGCTCCTCGCCGGTGCCGCGCAGCCAGCTCGCGCTGTGCTCGGTCTCGACGACCTCCAGGCCCCACGCGTCCTCGTAGAAGTCGGTGGCCTCGGCGAAGGAGGGGGTGAGCAGTTCGACGGAGCGCAGGGCGCGCAGCCGGGCGATCGGGGGATGGGACATCAAGTACTCCGGGGGTGTGGTCAGGTGGCCCAGGGCAGGGGCGACTCGGCGGTGCCCCAGTACAGGGCCTTCTGCCGCTGGTGGGCGCGGATGCCGTCGCGGCCCTTCTCGCGGCCCAGGCCGCTGTCCTTCATGCCGCCGAACGGGGTGGAGATGCTGAACTGCTTGTACGTGTTGATCCACACGGTGCCCGCGTCGATCCGGCGGGCCAGGCGCCAGGCGGCCCGGTGGTCGCGGGTCCAGATCCCGCAGGCCAGGCCGTAGACCGAGTCGTTGGCCTGTGCGACCAGGTCGTCCTCGTCGTCGAAGGGCAGCGCCACCAGGACCGGGCCGAAGATCTCCTCCTGGCACGTGCGGGCGGTGTTCGCGAGGCCGTCGAGCACGGTCGGCAGGTAGTAGGCGCCGTCGGCGTACTGCGGGCCGTCGGGCACGGCCCCGCCGCACAGCACCCGTGCCCCTTCGGACCGCGCGAGATCCACGTACCCGGCGACCGCGTCCCGGTGTCTGTGGTGCACGAGCGGTGCCACCTGGGTCGCCGGGTCCGTGCCCGGACCGACCCGCAACTTCTGTGTCCGTCGCACGAGTTCACCGACGAAGTCCTCGTACAGCTCGCGGGCCACGAAGAGCCGCGAACCCGCGATGCACGACTGTCCGCTGGACGAGAACACCCCGAACATGACCCCGGCGAGAGCCTGTTCGACGTCGGCGTCCGCCCGCACGATCGTCGGCGACTTGCCGCCGAGCTCCAGCGAGAGGGGCATCAGCTTCTCGGCGGCCGCGTGCGCGAGGGTGCGCCCGGTCGACGTGCCACCGGTGAAGGTCACCTTGCCGACGCGCGAGTCGCGCACGAGCGCGTCCCCGACGATCCGTCCCGGGCCGGGCAGTACGGCCAACAGGGCCCGGGGGAGGGCGAGTTCGTCGAGAGCGCGGGTCACGAGCCGGCCGAGCGCGAGCGACACCAGGGGCGTCCACTCGGCGGGCTTGAGCAGGACCGCGTTGCCGCCGGCGAGCGCCGGGGCGAGCTTCTGCGCGTCGCTGGCGATCGGCGAGTTCCACGGGTTGATCGCACCGACGACGCCGATCGGCTCGTACACGCTCATCGTCACGTACGCGCCGCGCGCCGGGGTGAGCGCCTCCTCGGCTGTCTCCAGGGCGGCGGCCGTGTACCGGAAGGTGCCGGCCGCGCTCGCGACCAGGGCCCGGGTCTCGGTGAGGGCCTTGCCGGTGTCGGCGGTCTGCAGGGCGGCGAGCTGCTCGGCCTCCGCGTCGATCAACTCGGCGATCCGCACGAGCAGCCGGGCCCGCTGATGGGGCAGGAGGGCGCGCCAACGCGGGTCCGCCGCGGCCGAGGCGGCCGCCCGGGCCGCCTCGGCGACCTCCTCGACGCTCACCGCGTGCACGGTGGCGAGTGGCGCACCGGTGGCCGGGTCGACCGTCACGTTCGGGGCGCCCGCGCCGCGCCGCCACTCGCCCGCAATCAGCGCTTCGTCCGGGGGAGTTCGGGACATGCGGGTCTCCTTGCACAGCGGGATCTCGTCTCAGCGCTAGAAATCTAAGGGCTTAAATATCTCCAGCGCAAGACCTCACAAGTTGAAGTCGGTTGGTGATTTCCCTGCGGAGCCTCTTGACGCGCCTCCGTCGCGCGGGAGATACAAGTTAAGCCCTAAGAAACTTTGCGCTTACCTGTCTACTCCCGCCCTCCCCTCACCGCCGCGGAGTCCCCGTATGACGCTCAATGCCCCAGGCACGTCGCCCGGCCGCGCCGGGCCGGCCGCGCGTGCCTCCATCGCCGCCCGTTTCGAACGGCTCCCGCTGTGCCGCTGGCACGTCACCGTCCGGCTCATCGTCGGCGCCGTCACCTTCTTCGAGGCGTTCGACCAGCTCCTGATCGCCTACGCGATGCCCGAGCTGCGCGCCGAGTGGCAGCTGTCCACCTCCGCCGCCACCCTGCTGCTCACCGTCGGCTCCGTCGGCATGCTGATCGGCGCGCTCCTGTCGGGCCGGCTCGCCGACCGCATCGGGCGGGTCAAGGTCATCGCCCTGTGCGTGGCGGTCTCCAGCGTCGCCAACCTCGCCCTCGCCGTGGCCCCGTCCGCCGACGCCTTCATGGGGCTGCGCGTCCTGCAGGGCCTCGCGATCGGCGGTGAGGTCCCCGTCGCCGCCACCTTCATCGCCGAGATCACCCGCAGCCACCGGCGCGGACGCTTCGTACTCCTCTACGAACTCGTCTTCCCGGCCGGACTCACCGTCGGCGCGCTCGTCGCCGCCTGGGTCGTGCCGCTGCTCGGCTGGCGCTGGATGTACGTGATCGCCGCCGTGCCCGGGCTGCTCTGCGTCCTCGTGCAGAAGAAGGTCCCCGAGTCACCGCGCTGGCTCGCCGACCACGGGCGGACCGAGGACGCCGCCGCGACCATGGCCCGGATCGAGAACGAGGTGGAGCGCATCACCGGCAAGCCGCTGCCGCCGGTCGGCGAGGCGCTGCCCGTCGCCCCGCCCGGCACGGGCGCCTCGGGCCTGCGCGGGCTGTTCACCGGGCGCTACCGCCGCCGCACCCTCGTCATCGGCGCCCTCTGGTTCACCGGCTACTTCGTCAACTACGGCATCACGTCCTGGCTCCCGACGATCTACCAGAACCGCTACGACCTCTCCCTGTCCGACGCCCTGCTCTACTCCACCGTCACGTCCTGCGCGGGACTGCTCGGCTGTCTGCTCGCCGCGCTCACCGTCGACCGGGCCGGCCGGCGCAAGGTCATCACCTGCTGCCTCGGCGGCGCCGCGGCCGTGCTCCTGCTGCTGGCCCGGCTCGGCGCGCACACCCCCGCACAGGTCCTGATCTGGACGTCACTGGCCGCCGTGTTCTTCTTCGGCTCCAACATCTGCCTGTACCTGTACACGCCGGAGCTCTTCCCCACCCGGATGCGCGCCCTCGGCAGCAGCGTCGGCGGCGCCCTCAACCGGCTCGGCGTCATCCTCGGCCCCATCGTCGTCGGCGCGGTCTACGCCGGCGGCCGCATCGGCACCGTCTTCCTCGTGCTCGGTGCGGTCGCCCTCGCGGGCGCCGTCGTCGCCGGCCTCGGGGCGGAGGAGACGGCCGGGCGGCGCCTGGAGGAGGTCTCGCCCTGACGGCCCGGCGGTGCGCACGGGGCGCTCACTCCCACAGGGAGCTGGGCGCCTCCTTGCGCACGACGGGCGCGATCTCCTCGGCGAACCGCTGCAACGTCTCGAGCTGCTCGGCCGTGCCCTGCCCGAACGTGTCCACGGTGACCGACTGCAGATCGTGCCGGTACACCTCGTGGTACCCGAGGATCTTGTCGATGATCTGCTGCGGCGAACCGATCAGCTGCGGCCCGTCCGCGATGGCGTCCTCGATCGTGCGGAACGGCGTGTTGTATCCCGCCTTCCCCGCCAGGTGCGGCTTGAAGGACTGGGCGACCTTTGCCTCGTACAGCTCCTTGTGGCGGGCCACCGCCTGCTCGTGCGTATCGGCGATCAACAGCCCGCCCGAACCCGCCGCCACGTGCGCCCGCGCCGGATCGTGACCGTACGCCGCGAACCGCTCCCGATAGTGGTCGATGAGCTCGGCGTACGCGGCCCGCGGCTGGACGGCGTTCGCCGTGAAGAGGGGATCGCCGTGCTTCGCCGCCAGCTCGGGGGAGTTGAGCGAGGTCGCCGAGC
Organism: Streptomyces sp. SID14478; assembly: GCF_010548525.1. Classification (GTDB taxonomy): domain Bacteria; phylum Actinomycetota; class Actinomycetes; order Streptomycetales; family Streptomycetaceae; genus Streptomyces. Next base: position 9,133 of record NZ_JAAGMG010000145.1, on the reverse strand, counting down.
CGTGCCAGATGCGGGGGAGCCCCGCATAGGGGCGCGGCACCGTCGTCACGCCCTTCAGGGCGGGCCGGAACTCGCCCTCCCAGTCGACGCCCTCCTCGGTCCACAGCCGGCGCAGCAGCTCGTACTTCTCCTTCTGGAGGTCCCACTGCCGCGCCTCGTCCAGCCCGAACAGGTCGAAGTGACCCGCCTCCGCGCCCTTGCCGATCACCAACTCGACACGGCCGCGGGAGAGTTGGTCGAGGGTCGCGTAGTCCTCGGCGACCCGCACCGGATCGAGGATCGCGACGACCGTGACCCCGGTGAGCAGCTTGATGCGTGACGTGCGCGCCGCCAGCGCGCCGAGCACCACGGTCGGGCTCGACGACAGGAACGCGCCCGCGTGCCGCTCGCCCACCGCGTACGCGTCGTAGCCGAACCGCTCCGCCGCCGCACCGACGTCGACGACCTGCGCCAACCGGTCCGCAGCAGAGGGAAGTTCACCCGTCAGGGGGTGCGGCGCGTGGCCGATGATGGACAGGACCTGGAACTTCATGACGCCCCTTCGTTCACTGTGCCCGTTCGTTCACTGCGCCTGCGCGAGACCGAGATGGCCGCGCAGCGTGCGGCTCCCGTACGACTCCGGGAGCAGCCCGCGCCGGACCAGCTCGGGCACGGTGCGGTCCACGAGGGCGTACACGTCGTCCGGCACGGACAGAGGCCGGATGCGGAAGCCGTCGGCCCCGCCGTCGCGGTGCCACTCCTCCAGGTGGTCGGCGAGTGCCTCCGGCGTACCGGTGAACAGCGCCGCGTCGGACGTGAACTCGCCCAGCTCCACTCGGCGTTCGGTCGCCAGGGCCTGTGTGGAGGACAGCGCGACGTTCAGCTCGGCGAAGACCTTGAGCGACCTGCCCTCCTCCGCGGCGAGCGCGTCCACCTCGGCCCGGATCCGGCGCAGCCCCGCCACGTCGAACGGAGTGATCAGCACCGCGTCCGCGTGGCGCGCCGCGAACCGGTACGGCACGGTGTCGTGCGCGAGCGAGAGCAGCGGCGGCCGGCCCTGCGGGGCGATCCGTTCCTTGTCCCACTCCTGGGCCACCCGCCCGATGAACTCACCGGCCCGGCCAAAGAGTTCGGCGACCAGTACGTCACCCTCCGCGGTGCCGATGAGCCGCAGGATGCGCTCGTGCTCCACGTCGTCCGCCGCGATCCGCGGCCGCACCCCGGCGCGGCCGTCGCTGAGCAGATCGAGCGTCGCGAACCGTGCCGCGTAGCCGGCGGGCTGACCGAGCACCGGGCCCAGCGGCACCAGTCCGATGCGCTCCGTCTCCCGCGCGGCGAGCGCCAGCAGCAGCGTCGAGTCGAGCCGCCCCGGACCGTCCTCGACCGTGACGAAGGCGACCCGGGCCGCCTCGGCACGGCGGACCAGGCGCACGAAGTCGTCCGGTGCGTGCACCGGATCGCTCGTCAGCGCGATCCCGAGAACGAACGGCCTGCTCCCGTCGGTCATATCAGTCCCCACTCCCGTGCCAGCAGTTCGTACGACCGCACCCGGTCGCCGTGGTCGTGCGTGATCGTCGTCACCAGCAACTCGTCGGCCCCGGTGGCCCGTTGCAGGACCGTGAGCTGTTCCGCCACGGTCGCGGGCGCACCCACGAACTGGGTGTCGACCCGGTCGCGCACCAACTCCCGGTCCTCGTCCGTCCAGGGATGGCGCCGCGCCTCCTCCGGCGTCGGGTAGGGGATCGCGCCCTCGCCGCCGCGGATGGACCGCACCCACGGCGCGTACCCGGCGGCCAGCTCCCGCGCGGCCGCGTCGTCCTCACCCACGACCACGTCCGCCGACACCACGACGTACGGCTCGTCCCGCCCCCGCGACGGCTTGAACGCCGCGCGGTAGGCCTCCACCGCATCCAGTACCGTCCCCGGGCTGACGTGGTAGTTCGCCGCGAACGGCAGCCCCCGCGCCCCGGCGAGCTCCGCGCTCTCGCCCCCGCTGCTGCCCAGCACCCACACCTCGACGTCGGCGTCCGTGCCCGGCACGGCCCGCGCCCCCGGCGACGTACCGGCGAGCAGGTCGAGCAGCTCCGCGAGCTGGTCCGCGTACGGCGGGGTCCGCGCGCCGGGCTGCTGCAACAGCTCCAACTGCCGTTGGAAGCGGGGGGAGTGGAGCAACTTGGCGAGTCCGGTGAACCGTGGCGGGACGTAGAGCCCTTCGTCCGTGAAGGTGCCCTCGCCCGGCTCCGGCGCCGCCTGCACCGGGCCTCCCGGCGGCGCGCCGACCCGCGGCCGGCCCGAGCGCCCGAGCCCGAGATCGATCCGCCCGGGGAAGAAGGCGTCGAGGATCCCGAACTCCTCCACCACCGACAGCGGGGTGCGGTGCCCGAGCAGCACCGCGCCCGATCCCACCCGGATCCGCGACGTCGCCTGCGCGACCGCCTGGATCACCAGGGCAGGCGAGGACCCGGCGACCCCGGGATTGAGGTGGTGCTCGGCCAGCCAGTAGCGCCGGTAGCCGAACTCCTCGGCGCTGCGGGCGAGTCGGACGGTCCGGTGCAGGGCGGTGGCCGCGTCGGAGCCGGAGGTCAGGGGCACGAGATCGAGCACGGAGAGCGGAACCGGAGACATGCCCCCACTCTCGCTCCCGGACATTGCGGCCTCATGTACGCGGTGTGGCAGCGCGCCGGGCGTGCGAGAGGGGCGGCTCCCCCCGTGGGAGCCGCCCCTCAAGTCCTTTACCCGCAGGCCTACTTCTCGTCGAGGAGGGCCTGCACCTTGCCGCGCACCTCGTCCGTGGCCAGGCCCCGGATCGTCAGCGTCGTGCGGCGCCGCAGCACGTCGTCCGCCGTCTCGGCCCACTCGTGGTCGCGCGCGTACGCGACCTGCGCCCAGATCTCCGGCGCGTCCGGGTGCACGCGCTCGCCGAGCGCCGGGTTGTCGTTGGCCAGCCGCGCGATGTCGAAGGCCAGCGAACCGTAGTGCGTCGCCAGGTGCTTGGCGGTGTCGGCGGACATCCGCGGACCGGGCGCCGGGTTGTCGACCAGGAGGCGGTGCGCGACGGCCCGCGGGTTGGCGACACCGGGCAGCGGCATCCGCTTCGGCAGCTCGTTGATCGGCTCGAAGTCGTCACCGAGCGGGTGCCCGGGCAGCGACTCCAGCTTCTTCATCACCGTACGGCCGATGTGGCGGAACGTCGTCCACTTGCCGCCCGCGACGGACAGCATGCCGCCCTTGCCCTCGGTGACGACCGTCTCGCGCTTGGCCTTGGAGGTGTCGCCCGGGCCGCCGGGCAGCACCCGCAGACCCGCGAACGAGTAGGTGATGAGATCCCGCTTCAGCTGCTGGTCACGTACCGAGAAGGCGGCCTCGTCCAGGATCTGGTCGATGTCCTTCTCGGTGACGGAGACGTCCGCCGGGTCGCCCTCGAACTCCTCGTCGGTGGTGCCGAGGAGCAGCATGTCCTCCCAGGGCAGCGCGAAGGTGATGCGGTACTTGTCGATGGGCGTGGCCAGCGCGGCCTTCCACTGCGACGTCCGCTTCAGGACCAGGTGCGCGCCCTTCGACAGCCGGATGGACGGCGCCGCCTGGGCGTCCTCCATCTTGCGCAGGTGGTCGACCCACGGCCCGGTCGCGTTCAGGACGAGCCGCGCGCTCACCCCGAACTCGTCGCCGCTCGTACGGTCCTTGAGCTCCGCGCCCGTGACCCGCCCCTTGGTGAAGCGCAGGCCGGTGACCTCGGCGTGGTTGAGGACGACCGCGCCGGCGTCGACCGCCGCGCGCACCGTCATCAGCGCCATCCGCGCGTCGTTCATCTGGTCGTCGCCGTACACGGCCACGGCCTTGAGGCCCTCCGTGCGCAGCTCCGGCACGTCCTGCTGGGCCTTGCCGGGGGAGAGCAGGTGCCCGATGCCGTCGCCGAACGCCGACAGCGCGCTGTACGCGAAGACGCCCGCGCCCAGCTTGGCCGCGCCGTGCGGGCCGCCCTTGTAGACGGGCAGGTAGAAGGTGAGCGGGTTCGCGAGGTGCGGGGCCACGTTGCGGGAGACCGCACGCCGCTCGAAGTGGTTCTCCGCGACCAGCTTCACCGCGCCGGTCTGCAGGTAGCGCAGACCGCCGTGGAGCAGCTTCGAGGACGCGGAGGACGTGGCGCCGGCGAAGTCGCCGGCGTCGACCAGGGCCACCCTGAGACCGGACTGCGCCGCGTGCCAGGCAGTGGAGATGCCCAGGATGCCGCCGCCGATGACCAGGAGGTCGTACGTCGCCTTGGAAAGCTGCTCGCGGGTCTCGGCGCGGCTCGGGTTCGAGCCGCCGGCCGGGTGCGTTCCGAGGGCAGGCACGGTCTGCAGGGTGGACTGGATACTCATCGTGGGGTCTTACTCCTCGACATTGCTGTCTTCGAGCCAGCCCATGGACCGTTCGACGGCCTTGAGCCAGTTCTTGTACTCACGGTCGCGGATCTCCGCGTCCATGCGGGGGGTCCACTCGGCGGCCCGGCGCCAGTTGGCGCGCAGGTCCTCGGTGTTGGACCAGAAACCGACGGCGAGACCGGCGGCGTAGGCGGCGCCGAGGCAGGTCGTCTCGGCGACCATCGGGCGCACCACGGGCGCGTCCAGGACGTCCGAGAGGGTCTGCATCAGCAGGTTGTTGGAGGTCATGCCGCCGTCGACCTTGAGGGCCGTGAGCTCGACGCCGGAGTCCTTCGTCATGGCGTCGCTGATCTCACGGGTCTGCCAGGCCGTGGCCTCCAGGACGGCGCGCGCGATGTGCGCCTTGGTGACGTACCGGGTCAGGCCGGTGATCACGCCGCGGGCGTCGGGGCGCCAGTACGGGGCGAACAGGCCGGAGAAGGCCGGCACGAAGTACGCGCCGCCGTTGTCCTCGACCGACGACGCGAGCGTCTCGATCTCGGCGGCGGACTTGATGAGGCCCATCTGGTCGCGCATCCACTGCACCAGCGAACCGGTGACGGCGATGGAACCCTCCAGCGCGTAGACCGGCTTCTGGTCGCCGATCTGGTAGCCGACCGTGGTCAGCAGCCCGGAGTAGGAGTTGATGGCCTTGTCACCGGTGTTCATCAGCATGAAGGTGCCGGTGCCGTACGTGGACTTGGCCTCGCCCTCGGCGAAACAGGTCTGGCCGAACAGGGCCGCCTGCTGGTCGCCGAGCGCCGAGGCGACCGGGATCCCGCCGAGCACGTCGCCGAGCGAGCCGCCGGTGACCTCGCCGTAGACCTCGGCGGAGGAGCGGATCTCGGGGAGCATGTTCATCGGCACGCCGATGGAGGAGCAGATGCGCTCGTCCCACTTCATCTCGTGCAGGTTCATCAGCAGGGTGCGCGAGGCGTTGGTGACGTCGGTGACGTGCTTGCCGCCGTTGACGCCGCCGGTCAGGTTCCAGATGACCCAGCTGTCCATGGTGCCGAAGAGGATGTCGCCCGCCTCGGCGCGCTCGCGCAGCCCCTCGACGTTGTCGAGCAGCCAGCGGGCCTTGGGGCCGGCGAAGTACGACGCGAGCGGCAGGCCGGTCTCGCGGCGGAAGCGGTCCTGCCCGACGTTGCGGCCGAGCTCCTTGCACAGGGCGTCGGTGCGGGTGTCCTGCCAGACGATGGCGTTGTGGACGGGCTCACCGGTGTTCTTGTCCCAGAGCAGCGTGGTCTCGCGCTGGTTGGTGATGCCGATGGCCTTGATGTCGTCCCGGGTGATGCCGGCCTTGTTGATGGCACTGGCGACGACTTCCTGGACGTTGGTCCAGATCTCGTTCGCGTCGTGCTCGACCCAGCCCGGCTTCGGGAAGATCTGCTCGTGCTCCTTCTGGTCGACGGAGACGATCCGGCCGTCCTTGTCGAAGACGATGCAGCGGCTGGACGTGGTGCCCTGGTCGATCGCCGCGATGAAGGGGCCTGCGGTGTGTGCGTCGGTCACGGGTGCTCCTGAAAGTTCTCGGTGCTCGGGCGGATGCTCGCGGGTCGGGCGGCCTACTTGAACGCGATGTTGTAGAGGCCACCGGCTATGGCGCCGCCGATCAGCGGTCCGGCGACCGGGATCCAGGCGTACGACCAGTCGGAGCCGCCCTTGTTGGGCAGCGGCAGCAGCGCGTGCACGATGCGCGGGCCGAGGTCACGGACCGGGTTGATCGCGTAGCCCGTGGGGCCACCGAGCGAGAGGCCGATGCCGACGACGACGAGCGCGGTGATCAGGGCGCCGAGGGTGCCCAGACCGTTGCCGCCGTCGTTGAGGCCCTGCGTGAGGATCGCGAGGACCAGCACGACCGTGGCGATGATCTCCGTGATCATGTTCTGCACGACGTTGCGGATCTCCGGGCCCGTCGAGAAGACACCGAGCACGGGGCCCGCCTTGGGCGCGGACTTCTGGTCGACCATGCCCTCGTCGTCCGGCTGCGCGGCGATGATCGCCGGGTCGGTCAGGTGCGCACGGAACTGTCCGTAGTACGTCGCCCAGACCAGCACGGCGCCGATCATCGCGCCGAGCAGCTGCGAGCCCAGGTAGAGCGGTACGTCGCTCCACTTGGTGCCGCCCTCGATCGCGAGGCCGATGGTGACCGCCGGGTTCAGGTGGGCGCCCGAGACGCCGCCCGCGAGGTAGGCGCCGGTCAGGACCGCGAAGCCCCAACCGAAGGCGATGGCGACCCAGCCCGCCTCGTACGCCTTCGAGCGCTTGAATGTGACGGCGGCGCAGACGCCACCGCCCAGCAGGATGAGCACGGCGGTACCGATGGTCTCGCCGATGAAGATGTCGGAGCTGGACACCCGCGACTCCTTTGTCCTTCGTCCAGGGGAAAACCGAACCCCGGGTCCCTCTCCGGTGGTCCGCGCCCTCAAGTGAGGGCGGTTTCGGCCTGGCCTCGTCACACTCTAACGCGTATTGCCGGTAGGTGTTCGACAATGCCGACCGATGGACGCGAGTCTCGCTCCGGGATTACACGATCGTCAAGGGTTCTGTTATCCAAACCACGATCGTTATTGATCGGTCGTGGCTATCGGTGGACGTCGGGGATGGATGGCGTGCATCGATGGTCGCGCGGACGGGTGCACCGTGCACCTTGAACGCCGAAAGCCCCGTCCGCAGACGGGGCCGACGGGGCGGGAGGCGAGGCGCGCGGGGCCCCGGCCGGGGTCAGAACCGGCTGGCCCCCAGATCGCGGGAGACCGCCCGGGCGCAGTCCCGCACGGCCGCGATGAGCTCGGGCCGCAGCGCGAGACCGTCCTCGCCGTCCTTGCACACCCGCTCCACGGCGCCGGTGATGCCGACGGCGCCCACCGGCATCCGGTGCCGGTCGTGGATCGGGGCCGCCACGGAGGCCACGCCCTCCCAGGTCTCCTCGACGTCGTCCGCGTACCCGCGCGCCCGGGTCAGGTCGAGCACCGACTCGAAGGCCGCCAGATCGCACACCGTCCGCGCCGTGAACTCCCTGCGCTCGGCCTCCATGACCTCGCTGTGCGCCACCGGGTCGTAGGCGGTCAGGACCTTGCCGAGGGCCGTGGAGTGCAGCGGCTGCATCGCGCCCACCTCCAGGACCTGCCGGCTGTCGTCGGGCCGGAAGACGTGGTGCACGATCAGGACGCCCTGCTGGTGCAGCACGCCGAGATAGACGGCCTCCCCGCTGGAGCGGGCCAGGTCGTCCGTCCACACGAGGGCGCGGGCCCGCAGCTCGTGCACGTCCAGATAGCTGTTGCCCAGGCGCAGCAGCTCCGCGCCCAACTGGTAGCGCCCCGACGCCGGGTCCTGCTCGACGAAGCCCTCCGCCTGGAGCGTGCGCAGGATGCCGTGGGCCGTGCCCTTGGCGAGGCCGACGGCGGAGGCGATGTCCGAGAGGCCGAGCCGCCGCTCACCGCCCGCGAGGAGCCGGAGCATCGCCGCGGCCCGTTCGAGCGACTGGATGTTGCGTGCCATCGCAGTCCCTTCCTCCCTCGGTTCCTCTCATGACGGGCCGGCGCCCTCCGGTGATGCTGCTGACGCCGCCGCCCTGCCATGTTCGACAATGCTGAACAGTATCGGTCGTTGCCGACCTCTCGCTAACGCGACGTGCGCCAATAATTCAACCCGTTTCCTGTCCGGCGCGGTGTTCCGGCCCGTGGACGTCTTCACGGGGGGACCTTGGTCCCCGCTACCCTGACCGGGTGCGCCTCCAGCAGTGGAGCCGCAAAGCCGACAGCCGTCGCACCTCAGGGAGCACTTTCATGGCCTCGTTGCCAACGCCCGCAACCGATTCCCGCGCCCGTGTGGACGCCCTCCGCGAAGCCCTCGCCACCCGTGTCGTGGTGGCCGACGGCGCGATGGGCACCATGCTGCAGGCGCAGGATCCCACCCTTGAGGACTTCCAGAATCTTGAGGGTTGCAACGAGATCCTCAACCTCACCCGTCCCGACATCGTGCGGTCCGTCCACGAGGCGTACTTCGCGGTGGGGGTCGACTGTGTGGAGACGAACACGTTCGGCGCGAATCATGCGGCGCTGGGTGAGTACGACATCGCCGAGCGTGTCTTCGAGCTGTCGGAGTCGGGTGCTCGGGTGGCCCGTGAGGTCGCCGATGAGTTCACCGCGTCCACGGGGCAGCAGCGCTGGGTGCTGGGCTCGATGGGTCCGGGCACCAAGCTGCCGACCCTGGGGCATGCGCCGTACACGACTTTGCGTGATGCCTATCAGCGCAACGCGGAGGGCTTGATCGCCGGTGGTGCGGACGCGCTGCTGGTGGAGACGACGCAGGACCTGCTGCAGACGAAGGCGTCGGTCATCGGGGCCCGGCGTGCGCTGGACGCGACGGGTACGAACCTGCCGCTGATCTGCTCGGTCACCGTCGAGACGACGGGCACGATGCTGCTCGGTTCGGAGATCGGTGCGGCGCTGACCGCGCTGGAGCCGTTGGGCATCGACATGATCGGTCTGAACTGTGCGACGGGCCCGGCGGAGATGAGCGAGCATCTGCGCTATCTGTCGCGGCACTCGCGGATCCCGGTCTCGGCGATGCCGAACGCGGGTCTGCCGGTGCTGACGAAGGACGGTGCGCACTATCCGCTGTCGGCTGAGGAGCTGGCGGATGCGCAGGAGACGTTCGTGCGCGAGTACGGGCTGTCGCTGGTCGGCGGCTGCTGCGGCACGACGCCCGAGCACCTGCGCCAGGTCGTGGAGCGGGTGCGCGGC
>NZ_JAAGMG010001487.1 GCF_010548525.1 Streptomyces sp. SID14478 | reverse complement strand
CCTCGCCCACCGCGGCGACTACCCGGCGGGGCCCGTCTTCGACCTGCTCGGGCAGGAACTCCTCGAAGGGATCGAGGAGCTGAGCGGCGAGCCCGGGACGCGCATGTTCCGGCGCACGCTGCGGCTGCCGTACGGCACGGGCATCGTCTCCGTCGACGAGGCCGGGCACGAGCAGCCCGGGGCGCAGGCCGAGCACCGCGGCGGCTGGCTGGACGCCCGGATCCACCTGACCGACCTGCGGGACCTGACGACGGCGGTGGGCCGGCTGCGGCGCCTGTTCGACCTGGACTCCGACCCGTTCGCGATCGACGAGCGGCTCGGCGCCGACCCGCGGCTCGCCCCCCTGGTCGCCGCCCGGCCGGGCCTGCGCTCACCCGGCGCCGCCGACCCCGACGAACTGGCCGTACGTCTGCTCGTCGGACCCGCCGAGTCCGCGCGGCTCGTCGAACGGTACGGCAAGCGGCTGGACGCCCCCTGCGGCGC
>NZ_JAAGMG010001454.1 GCF_010548525.1 Streptomyces sp. SID14478 | reverse complement strand
CGTGTGCGTCGGCCCCGACGAGCAGCCGCCGAGCGGCGAGGGCTGGGAGCAGGACACCGACGTCCTGGACACCTGGTTCTCGTCGGGCCTGTGGCCCTTCTCGACGCTGGGCTGGCCGGAGCAGACGCAGGACCTGGCCAGGTTCTACCCGAACGCGGTCCTGGTCACCGGGTACGACCTGATGTTCTTCTGGGTCGCCCGGATGATGATGTTCGGTCTGTACGCGATGGACGGCGAG
>NZ_JAAGMG010001411.1 GCF_010548525.1 Streptomyces sp. SID14478 | reverse complement strand
GAGCCGGCGCAGGAGGCGGCGGGCCGGGTCGGACTGGTCGGTGTAGCGCAGCCACAGCACGCGCTCGACCGGCTCCACGGGCCCGTACGCGTCGAGGTCCGCGGCCAGTCGGCGCGTCGTGCGCGGGCCGATCGCCGAACCCGCGATCCGCAGCGCGAGGGGCAGGCCGCCGCACAACTCCCGTACCCGGTCCGAGGACTGGGCGTCGTACGGGCCGCTGTCCGGGTCCTGCGCCGCGTCCCGCAGCAGCTCCTCGGCGCCCGCGGCGTCCAGCGCGTCCACCGGCAGCTGGTGCACCCAGGCCGGAGTGTCCTCGCCGAGGTCGAGCGGCTTGCGGGCGGTGACGACGACGAGGCTGTCGGACCGCTCGGGGATGAGCGTACGGACCTGCTGTGCGTCCTGCGCGTCGTCGAGCACGATCGTCACGGGCAGGCCCGTCAGATGCTGGTGGTACAGCTCGCTCAGCCGCTTGACCTGCTGCTCCTGCGAGGAACGCTCACGGAAGAGCAGCTGCTCGCGCGGCGCGCCCAGCCGGTTCAGCAGGTGCAGCAGCGCGTCCCGCGTCGTCAGCGGCGGCGCGTCGGGACGGTCCCCGCGCAGGTCCACCACACAGGCCCCGCGGAACTGGTCCCGCAGATCGTGCGCCGCCCGCACCGCCAGCGTCGTGCGCCCCGACCCGGGCGCGCCGTGCAGCACCACCACCGTCGGCCGCGT
>NZ_JAAGMG010001373.1 GCF_010548525.1 Streptomyces sp. SID14478 | reverse complement strand
CCCGACCTGCCCGGCGCCCTCACGCTCGGCCTCGCGCTCGTCGCCCTCCTCGCCGCGCTCACGCTCGGCCGCGACGGCTGGCTGCGCGCCCCCATCGGCGTACTCCTCGCGGCAACCGCCGTACTCCTGGCGGCCTTTGTGGCGGTCGAGCGCCGCAGCGCGACCCCCATGCTCGACCTCTCGCTGCTGCGCCGCCCGCTCTTCCTCGCGTCGACGGCGGGCGGCCTGTTCACCGGCCTGTCGGTCATCGCGCTGTTCAGCTACGTCCCGACGCTCCTCCAGCACACGATGGACGTGACCCCGATGGGCACGGCCGGGCTGCTCATGGTCTGGTCCGGCACGGCGTTCCTCGTCGCCCTCCAGGCGCGGCGCCTGGCCGGCCGGGTCTCGCCGCGCCACCAACTGGCCCTGGGCTTCGCCCTGCACGCGCTGGCCGTCGCCACGATGCTGGGCGCGGCGGGCTCGGGCCACTGGACGCGCATGCTGCCGGGGCTCTTCGTCTCCGGCATCGGCAGCGGACTCCTCAACGCCGCGCTGCCGCTCCTCGCCGTCGAGTCGGTGCCCGCCGGGCGCGCGGCGATGGGCTCGGGCGCCAACAACACGGCCCGCTACATCGGTTCGGCCGCCGGGGTGACCCTGATGATCGCGGTGTCCACGTCGTCCGGCACGTCGTCGCACGCGCTGGCC
>NZ_JAAGMG010001337.1 GCF_010548525.1 Streptomyces sp. SID14478 | reverse complement strand
CGACGCGCACCCGCCGCGCCCCGACGACGCCTGGCCCACGGCCGCCGCCCTCGCCCTGCGCGCCCTGCACGCCCTCATCCGCGGCGACCTGGCCGGCCTGGAGCGCGACGGACTGCGCTCGGCGGAGCTCTTCCGGCAACTGGGCGACCGGTGGGGCGAGTTGCAGACGGTCCAGCCGCTGGCCGCGCTCGCCGAGATCCGCGGCGCGTACGAGGAGGCGGAGCGGCTCGGCAAGGAAGGGCTGCGCATCGCCGAGGAGCTGGGGCTGGCCGCCGAGGTGTCCGCGCGGCTGTCCGGCCTGGGGCGCCTCGCCCTCCTGGACCACGACTGGGAACGCGCCCGTGACCTGCACACCCGGGCCCTGCACCGGGCCGTCGCACAGGGCTACAAGTACGGGGAGATCCACGCCGAGATGGGCCTCGCGCTCGGCGCCCGGCGCTCCGGCGACCTCGACGCCGCCGAGCGCCATCTGGTCCGGCTGCGCGACGGCCACGGGGAGCTGTCGTCGCCGGCCGGTGACCATCTCCTGGCCGCCGAGTTCGGGTTCCTCGCGGAGCTGCGGGGCGACGCCGCCGGGGCCCGCGCCCATCACCTGCGGGGGCTCGACGCCGCCCGCGTCCTGGCCGAGCCGCGCGCCTTCGCCCTGA
>NZ_JAAGMG010001292.1 GCF_010548525.1 Streptomyces sp. SID14478 | reverse complement strand
CGACCGCGCCGGCGGCGCGCTCGGCGAGACGGGCCCGTACGTCGCCCGCGGCGCGCCTCGCGTCCCGCACGGTGAGGGGCAGCGGATCCCAGCCGACGAGCCGCCCGAGCCCCACCACCGGCGGAAACACGGGTGACCTGGCCATCACCGCGGCCGGGTCGCCGACCAGGAGCGGCTCCCCGGGGGCGGGCAGCAGGGCGACCTGATCGGCGTACTGGACGACCCGTTCGAGGCGGTGCTCGGCCAGCAGGACCGTCGTGCCGAGGTCGTGGACCAGGCGTTGCAGGACCGCGAGGACCTCCTCCGCCGCGGCCGGGTCGAGTGCGGACGTCGGCTCGTCCAGGACCAGGACCTGCGGGTGCGTGGTGAGGACCGAGCCGATCGCCACGCGTTGCTGCTGACCGCCGGAGAGCGTCGCGATCGGGCGGTCGCGCAGACCGGCCAGGCCGAGCAGGTCCAGGGTCTCCTCCACGCGGCGGCGCATCACCGGCGGGGCGAGGCCGAGCGATTCCATGCCGTACGCGAGTTCGTCCTCGACCGTGTCCGTGACGAAGTGGGCGAGCGGGTCCTGGCCGACCGTGCCGACCACATCGGCCAGTTCGCGCGGCTTGTGCGTGCGGGTGTCGCGGCCCGCGACCGTGACCCGGCCCGCGAGCGTGCCGCCGGTGAAGTGCGGGACGAGGCCGCTGACCGCCCCGAGCAGGGTCGACTTGCCCACCCCGGACGGCCCCGCGAGCAGCATCAACTCGCCCTCGGGGACAGTTAGTTCGATGCCGGACAGGGTGGGGTGCGGGGCGTCGGCGTAGCGTACGGAGACGTTCTCGAAGCGGATCACTGGGCTGTCTCCGTCGTGGGGTGCGGGGCCGGCGCGACGAGCGCCGGGAGCAGGCCGAGCAGGATGCCCGCCGCGGGCAGCAGGGGCAGGGTCGGCGCGGTGAGGGGAACCACTTGTGGCTGCAGCGCGGACGGGTCCCGCACGCCCGTCCAGATCATGGCGGCGGCGACCGCGGCGCCCGATGCCGCGATCAGCCACGCGCGGACGCCCCAGACGTCGGGGCGGTAGCGGGTGCGCACCGAGCGGCGCCC
>NZ_JAAGMG010001248.1 GCF_010548525.1 Streptomyces sp. SID14478 | reverse complement strand
GCGGGCGCCGTTCGCGGCGAGCAGGCGGGCCGTTGCCGCGCCCATGCCGCTGGCGGCGCCGGTGACGAGGGCGGTGCGGCCGGCGAGTGCTTCGTACGACATGGGAACTCCCTGTGGTGTGGTGCGCCGTTCGGTGTGCACCCAGCTTGCGGCGGCCCGCGCGGCTTACCCAGGGCAGGGCTTTTCCTGGGTCCGCCAGTACCAGGATGCGGGCGCGGCCGTTGCCTAGGATCGACGTCATGAACGCACTCGGCGACACCGGTGACATAGGCGACTTCCTGCGCTCGCGGCGCGCCCGCATCCAGCCCGAGGAGGTCGGCCTGGCGGGGCACGGACGGCGCCGGGTGCCGGGGCTGCGCCGCGAGGAGGTCGCCCAGCTCGCCGGGGTCAGCGTCGACTACTACATCCGCCTGGAACAGGGCAGGGGCACCTCGGTGTCGGACGCCGTGCTCGACTCCATCGCCCGCGTCCTGCACCTCGACGACACCGAGCAGGGATATCTGCGCGCCGTCGCCCGCCCCGCCGAGACCCGCCGCAGGGCCGCGGGACGCCCGGCCGCGCAGCAGGTCAGGCCCGGACTGCGGCTGCTCCTTGCCACCATCGAGAAGGCCCCGGCGTTCGTGCTCGGCCGCCGCATGGACGTCCTGGCGTGGAACCCGCTCGGCGACGCGGTGGTCGGCTTCTCGGCGATGGCCCCCAAGGACCGCAACATGCCGCGCCAGGTCTTCCTCAACCCGGCGGCCCGCGACCTGTACCCGGACTGGCCTGCCGTCGCCGCCGAGACGGTCGCCTATCTCCGCCTGGACGCGGGCGACCACCCACAGGATCCTCAACTGGCCACGCTGGTCGGTGAGTTGTCGCTGGGCAGCGAGGACTTCCGGCGGCTGTGGGCGGACCACCAGGTCCGCGAGAAGCGGCACGGCGCCAAGCGCATCCAGCACCCCGTCGTGGGGGAACTGTCCCTGCCCTACGAGACGTTGACGGTCGCCGGGGAGCCGGAGCAGGCGCTCGTCGTGTACACCCCCGAGCCCGGCTCGGTGACCGAGGAGCGGCTGCGCATGCTGGGCAGCTGGGCTCTCACGTAGCTCTCACCCCACCCTCAGAAACCGTCGCTAACCTCCCGCCCCAGACGGACCGTGCCGGAGGAGGAAACGGTGACGCGCGGAGCGCAGGGGCTGGTCAGGACGGCGGTCGTGGTGCGGGCCGGAGCCGCCCCGATGTGGTGGCTCGGGGTCGCCGCGGCCGGTATCGGGGTGCTGCCCGCCGGATTCACCGGCCGGCGGATCGGGGTGCTCGGCGGGGCCGTGCTGTTCCTCGCGGTCGCGGCGGCGGTGGCGTACACCCGCAGGAAGCGGTACGTGGCGCTGGGCCGCGGAGCGAGCCGGGCCGGGAAGTTCGACGTGCTGCAGGACCGGCAGGTCACCGTGCGCAACTGGCGGCGCGGGCACCGGTGGTGGCTGGCGCTCGCCTTCCTGGCGGCGCTCGCCGGCGCCTTCGC
>NZ_JAAGMG010001214.1 GCF_010548525.1 Streptomyces sp. SID14478 | reverse complement strand
CAGGCCCTAGGGGAGGGGCACCGCCGCTCCGCTCACCCGTACCCGCGGGTCGCCCGCCCGCAGGGTCACCGTCAGCTCGCCGGGGCGGCCCATGTCGGCGCCCTGGTACAGGGTGAGCCCGGCCGCCTCCGGGACCAGGCCCCGCTCGCGCAGGTACGCCCCGAACGCCGCGGCCGCCGCGCCGGTCGCCGGGTCCTCGACGACGCCGCCGACGGGGAAGGGGTCGCGTACGTGGAAGGTGAACTCGCTCTCCCGCCACGCCAGTTGGACCGTCGTCAGATCCAGCCGGTGCATCAGTGCGGTCAGCCGCTC
>NZ_JAAGMG010000104.1 GCF_010548525.1 Streptomyces sp. SID14478 | reverse complement strand
CGGAGGAAGCCACCCAGCTCGACGTCCTGCTTCATCTGATGGCCTCCCTGGACGACGCGCGGGTGCTGCGCGAGCACGGCCCGCTGGCGCTGCGCCTCATCCAGCGGGACGCGGCCTCGACCCTGGAGGCGGGCGGGGCCGGGAGCAGCGAGGGCGCCCGCCGGCTGCGGGAGCTGGACGTCCTGGTCCGGCGGTACGGCATCTGTCCCGCCGGGAGCGGGGCGCTCCTGGCGGGACTGTTCCTCCTCGACCGCCTCGGCGGCTCGGCGCCCTCGTCCGAGGCCGCGTAGGACCCGCGGCCGCGTCACGGCACGTGTCCTCTCACCGCGGGGCGCCGTCGTCACCGGCCGCGCAGCTCGCGGAGTGCGCGACGGGCCGGCCCCAGTGCCCGCCCCTGCTGTGCCAGACCGGCCCACGGGTCGCTCCGCGCATGTTCCTCTGCGTCGGCGACGGTCCAACGCCGCGCCGTGAGCGAGGAGTCGTCGAGCTCCTCCCAGGCGATCGGGGTGGCGACCGGCGCACCCGGCACGGCGCGCACCGTGTACGGGACCACGCTGGTCTGGGCGTACGCGTTGCGCTGGACGTCGAGGTACAGCCGCGTGCCCCTGTCCGCCTTTCGCACGGCCGTGGTGAGACGGTCGGGGTGGGCCCCGGCCATTGTGTCGGCGGCCTCCTTGGCGAAGTCGTGGACGTCGTCGAAGGTGTGAGCGCCCCTGAGGACCGCCACGACGTGCAGCCCTCGGGAACCGGTCGTCATGGCCCCGCTGGCGAGTCCGACGTCGTCCAGCAGCTCCCGGACCAGACGCGCGGCGGAGCGGACCGCCTCGAAGTCGTCGTCCGTGGACGGGTCGAGATCGAAGACCAGGCGATCGGGCCGGTCGACGTGCGGCGCCCTCGACTGCCACCGGTGCAGGGTGAGGGCCGCCTGGTCGGCCAGGAACACCAAGGTCGCGGTGTCGTCGCACACCGTGTGCAGAACACTTCCTCCTTCCTTCGCCACCGTGGTCCGGTGGATCCAGTCGGGGAAATGGGAGGGCGTGTTCTTCTGCATGATGCGCGGCCCGTCGAGGCCGTCGGGGAGGCGTTCCAGCATCAGCGGGCGGCCGCGCAGGTGCGGGAGCATGAACGGGGCGATCCGCCGGTAGTAGTCGACGAGACCGCCCTTGGTGAGGACGTCGGCGCCGGAGTCGCCGACGGGCAGCAGCGTCTTGTCCTGCCGGTGCAGGGTCAGCGTGTGTCGGCCTACGCGCAGGCGCTGGGTCCGAGGCATTGCGGCACCACCACTCTCGTAGGGGATCTCGCTCTCGTACGGCCCGCGTCAGGCGGCCCGGGCCAGGCAGTCTTCCACCACCTGCCGGTCCAGGGCCGCGCGCACCAGGGCCGCCGCCAGTGCGGAGCGCGGGGCGTCGCCCGCGAGGCGGGTGAGGGCGGCGGGGTCCTTCGGCAGACCCAGGCGTTCTGCTCCCTGGACCGTCTTCGCGTCGAGGAAGGGCGCGTACTCGGGCCAGACGTCCTGCACCTCGCGCAGGAAGATGTCCGCCCCGGTGGGGCCGATGCCCGGTGTCCGGCGCAGCAGGCGGCGCAGTTCCTCGGCGTCGCCGTCGGCCCGTTCGCGCATCCTTCGCAGATCGCCGCCGCAGTCGTCGAGCAACTGCTGTGCCGCGTCGCCGAGTTGGGTCGCGGTGCGCTCGTCGTAGCGGCGGTATCCGCCCGTGCCCAGGGCGTCGACGCGCTGCTGCCACGTCGCGTCGGCCATGCGACGGGGATCGCGCAGCCCGGCGTCGTACAGCGCCCGCGCCGTCGTCACCGCGACGGAGGCCCGGATCCGGGCACTGAGCAGGTTCGCGAGGACCAGGGTGCGGTACAGCGGCTGCGGCGTGTCCTTGAGCGTGATGCCCGCCTCGGCGGCGTAGGTCTGCCCATGGCGGCTCAGCAGCGCCCGCATCACCTTCTTCTGGTGATCGCGGTCGCCCTTGTGATCCTTGTCCGGCGAGCCGGTCATGCCCGGCCTCCCTCGTCGTGCGGATCCCAGGTCTCGGCGTCGGGTGCCTGGGCGACCTGGCGCAGGGTCCGGCCGCTGCGTACCGAGCGGGCGCGTCGCGGGTCGGGGGTGCCGCCGCCGTTTCCCGTGCCGGTCCGCACGAGCAGCCACGTCGGCTTCGCGCCGGAACTGCCGTGCTTCTCCTCGCGGCCGTGGAACCGGGTGAGCGCGTACTGCCCGCGCAGCTTCTCGCCGTGCAGTTCGAAGGTGGCGTGTCCGTTGTCGAGGGCCTCGCCGAACGGCACCGGACGCTTGCGCTTGTCGTGGCTGGTGGGCCGGTACGTGCCGCGGTCCCAGACGATGACGGTTCCGCCGCCGTACTCGCCCTGCGCGATCACTCCCTCGAAGTCCCGGTAGTCCAAGGGGTGGTCCTCCGTGGGCAGGGCGAGCCGTTTGTCCCGCGGATCGGTGGAGGGTCCCTTGGGCACCGCCCAGGACTTGAGCACGCCGTCGACCTCCAGCCGGAAGTCGAAGTGCATCGTGCTCGCGTCGTGGATCTGGACCACGAACGCGGGCTCGTCGCCGTCGGTGCGCGTCTCCCCGCCGGTGTGCGCCTCGTCCGCCGCGGGACGCTCGCCCCGCGGCTCGCTCGTCCGGTCGAAGTGCCGCTTGCTGCGATACGTCCGCAGCTCGTCCTTCTGGCTCACGGCGACCTCCTCCTGTCGGGCCGCTTGCAGTGCCGGCGGGTACCCGCGCCCCTCTGCGCTCACGCCCCCACCTGCTTCATCATGGCGCGCGCGGGCGTCGGCGGCATCAGCACGGACTCGCCACGCAAGAGTCACGCAATGCGGCAAAACGGGGTGAAATGAGGAGGAGAGCTCATGCCGGCAATCACCTTCACCGGGTGTGCGCAGCATGCATGCGAACCCCTGCTCCAGGGCACCCGCCCGGTCGGAACCGGATCGGCGCAAGACCTGGAGCCGACGGCTGGAAAGGAAAGCACACTCATGCCTGTTGCCCAGTACTCCCTGGTCGCTGTGGACTGTCCCGACCCCCCGGCCCTCGCCGCCTTCTACGCCGGACTGCTCGGCGGCGAGATCAAGCAGTACAACGAGGACTGGTACGACCTGTACGTGCCCGGCGGCCACCGGATCGCCTTCCAGCGCGCCCCGGGCCACCGGCCGCCGCAGTGGCCCCGCGCCGACGACAACTCCCAGCAACTGCACCTGGACTTCGACGTCACGGACATGGCCGGAGCCGAGGCGCAGGCCCTCGCGCTCGGGGCCACGCCGCTGGACGTCGACGACCAGGACGGGCAGCGGGGCTTCCGCGTCTATGCCGACCCCGCGGGGCACCCGTTCTGTCTGTGCCGCGCCTGAGTGCGGGGCAGGCGGCTCACGCGACCTGCCCGGCGTGCTCGGTGAAGGCGATGTCCTGACCGTTCACGACCCGCGCGCCCATGTTCCGGCGCATCATCTCCAGTGCCGCGTCGGCCAGTCGAGGATGGATGTGCGCCACGGCGTCGGCCGCCACGGTCACGTCCAGATGGCGGATGTGGGCGTCCAGGGCCGAGTACAGCACGCACTGCTCGGTCACCTGACCGCACAGGATCACGTGGCGGATCCCCAGCTCCCACAGCAGATAGGTCAGCGGCGTCTCGTAGAAGATCGAGTGCCGCGCCTTCACGACGAACAGCGCGTCGGCGTCCGGCCGCACGGGTTCCACGAGATCCGCGTGCGGGCCCGCCAGCGCCGCGTCGACGAGCTCGCCGTGGTGGGAGCGCCACTGGCCGAAGTTGTCGTTCACGTAAACCACCGGGACACGGGCGGCGCGTGCCGCGCCCAGCAGGTCGGTGACGACCGGCACGACCTTGCGGGCCGAGGGCAGCAGCAGCTCCGCGTCCGGATGGTCGTACGTATTGATCATGTCGATGACGATCAGGGCCGAGGGATCGTCGACGGGCCGCGGCGACGCGGTCTCCGCGGCATCGGCTGACATGAGGGGTCCTTCCGTTCGGCGGGCCGCTGCGGGCTTCCTACCAGGCTGGTCACACGATCGGCCGTCCCGCCACCCTGCGAGGGAGGTCCGGGTGCGTCAGGGTGGAAGCAGACGTGCCGGCCGGTGACTGCCTTCGGCCTGTGCGGGAACACGCGACGGGCGGGCCCCCGACGGGTCCGGGCACCCGCCGTCCGACGCGCCTGCAGTCGCCTGAGGACGCCCCCGACCGACCCCGTTCTGGAGCATCGATGACCCCGTCCGACGACACCGCCGCACGCACCCTCACCGATGACGAACTGCGCGGGCTCGACGCCCACTGGCGCGCCGCGAACTTCCTGGCCGCAGGGCAGATCTACCTCATGTCCGACCCCCTGCTGCGCGAGCCGCTGCGCCCCGAGGACATCAAGCCGCGCCTGCTCGGGCACTGGGGGACCTCGCCCGGCCTGAACCTCGTGTACACGCATCTGAACCGGGTGATCAAGCGGCGGGACCTGGACGCGCTGTGCGTGTGGGGCCCGGGCCACGGCGGCCCCTCGGTGCTGGCCAACGCGTGGCTGGAGGGCAGCTACAGCGAGGTGTGTCCGGACGTGTCCCGTGACGAGGCGGGCATGGCCCGCCTGTTCCGGCAGTTCTCCTTCCCCGGCGGCGTGCCCAGCCATGTGGCGCCGGAGGTCCCCGGGTCCATCCACGAGGGCGGTGAGCTGGGGTACTCGCTGGCGCACGCCTACGGGGCGGCGTTCGACCATCCGAACCTGCTCGTCGCCTGTGTGGTCGGGGACGGCGAGGCGGAGACGGGACCGCTCGCCGCGTCCTGGCACTCCGGCCGGTTCCTCGACCCCGTGCACGACGGCGCGGTCCTGCCGATCCTGCACCTCAACGGCTACAAGATCGCCAATCCGACGGTGCTGTCCCGCATCCCGCACGACGAGCTCGACGCCCTGCTGCGCGGCTACGGCCATCTGCCGCTCTACGTCGAGGGCGACGAGCCGGCGCAGGTGCACCAGGCCATGGCGGGCGCCCTCGACCGGGCCCTCGACCTGATCACCGACCACCAGCGGGCGGCCAGGACCGGCGAGGCCGCCACGCCCGTGCGCTGGCCCATGATCGTGCTGCGTACGCCCAAGGGTTGGACCGGCCCCGCCGAGGTCGACGGGCTGCCCGTCGAGAACACCTGGCGCGCCCACCAGGTCCCGCTGCCCGGCGTCCGTGAGAACCCCGAGCACCTCGCCCAGCTGGAGAGCTGGCTGCGCTCGTACCGGCCGGAGGAACTGTTCGACGCCGACGGCCGGCCCACGCCCGACGTCCTGGCCTGCGTGCCGGAGGGATCCAAGCGGCTGGGCTCGACGTCCTACGCCAACGGTGGGCTGCGGCTGCGGGCCCTGCCGCTCCCGTCCCTCGACGCCTTCGCGGTACCCGTCGACAAGCCCGGCACGTCGCTGCACGCCCCCACCGAGGTCCTCGGCGACCTGCTCGCCCGGGTCATGGCGGACACGGCCCGCGAGCGCAACTTCCGCCTGGTCGGCCCGGACGAGACGGCCTCCAACCGGCTGCAGGCCGTCTACGCGGCCACCGGCAAGGCCTGGCAGGAGCGCCGGCTGCCCGTCGACGAGAACCTCGACGCGCACGGGCGGGTCATGGAGGTGCTGTCCGAGCACATGTGCCAGGGCTGGCTGGAGGGCTATCTGCTCACCGGCCGGCACGGGCTGTTCTCGTGCTACGAGGCGTTCGTCCACATCGTCGACTCCATGGTCAACCAGCACATCAAGTGGCTCAAGACCTCGCGTGAGCTGCCCTGGCGCGCGCCCATCGCCTCCCTCAACTACCTGCTGACGTCGCACGTCTGGCGCCAGGACCACAACGGCTTCTCCCACCAGGACCCCGGTTTCGTCGACCACGTCCTCAACAAGAGCCCGCACATCGTCCGGGTGTTCCTCCCGCCCGACACCAACACCCTGCTGGCCGTGGCCGACCGGGCACTGCGCAGCCGCGACCACGTCAACGTCATCGTGGCCGGCAAGAACCCCAGCCCCGACTGGCTCTCCCTGGAGGAGGCCCGTGCCCACTGCGCGCGCGGCGCCGGCGTGTGGGAGTGGGCCGGAACCGAGCACGGCGCAGAGCCCGACGTGGTCCTGGCCTGCGCCGGCGACGTACCCACCCAGGAGATCCTGGCCGCGGCCCAGCTGCTGCGCCGCCACCTGCCCGAGCTGGCCGTGCGGGTCGTCAACGTCGTCGACATGACCACGCTGCTGCCCGCCGAGGAACACCCGCACGGCCTCACCGACGCCGCGTACGACGGGATCTTCACCCGCGACAAGCCGGTCATCTTCGGCTACCACGGCTATCCGTGGCTGATCCACCGCCTCGCCTACCGCCGGGCGGGCCACGCCCACATGCACGTGCGGGGCTACAAGGAATCGGGCACCACGACGACCCCCTTCGACATGGTCGTCCGCAACGACCTCGACCGGTTCCGTCTCGTCATGGACGTCATCGACCGCGTCCCCGGCCTCGGCGTCTCCGCGGCCCCGGTCCGCCAGCGCATGGCGGACGCCCGCAACCGCCACCACAGCTGGATCCGCGAGCACGGCACCGACCTGCCGGAGATCGCGGAGTGGCGGTGGGCGGGCTGAGACGACCGTCCCCGCGCGCTCGGCATCACCACTCGTGCCGAGGAACCGACTTGGAGGCACCGACGATGGACATCGGCTACACGATGATGACGGAGCAGGCCGGACCGCGAGAGCTCGTCCGGCACGTGGTGGCCGCCGAGGAAGCCGGCTTCGACTTCTCCGTCACCTCCGACCACTACTTTCCCTGGCTGGAGGAGCAGGGCCACTCCCCCTACGCGTGGGCCGTCCTCGGCGCCGCCGCCCAAGCGACGTCCCGCATTCCGCTGATGACCTACGTGACGTGCCCGACCACCCGGTACCACCCGGTCGTGGTCGCCCAGAAGGCCGCCACGCTGCAGCTGCTCTCCGAGGGCCGTTTCCGGCTCGGGCTCGGGTCCGGCGAGAACCTCAACGAGCATGTGGTGGGCTGGGGTTGGCCGTCCCCGTCCGTACGCCTCGAAAAGCTGGAAGAAGCCGTCGCCATCATCCGCGCGCTGTTCGAGGGCAAGGAACTCACCCACCACGGGAGCCACTTCGACGTCGACCGGGCCCGGCTGTGGGACCTGCCCGACACCCTCGTGCCGATCGGGATCGCGGTCTCCGGGCCCACCTCGTGCGCGCTCGCGGGACGCCTCGCCGATCTGGTCGTCGCCACCGAGCCGAAGCGCGAGCTGCTCGATGCCTTCGACCGCTCCGGCGGCGCCGGCAAGCCGCGCGTCGGCCAGCTCCCCGTCTGCTACGACCCCGACCGTCCCGCCGCCGTACGCCGCGCCCACGAGCAGTTCCGCTGGTCCGTCGGCGGCTGGCGGGTCAACGCCGAGCTGCCGCACCCCGTCTCCTTCGCCGGCGCCACCGATCTGGTGTCGCCCGAGGACGTTGCCGGGTCCGTGCCGTGCGGCAGTGACGTCGCCGAGTTCGTCGAGGCCGTACGCCCCTTCGCCGAGGCGGGCTTCACCGAGGTCGCCCTGGTGCAGATCGGCGGCGACCACCAGGACGCCTTCCTCACCTGGGCGCAGAAGGAGCTTCTGCCCGCCCTGCGCAACGCCTTCTGACCCCCGCACCATCTGGAGGAAATCCCATGAACAGCCCCACCGCCGACGGCGGCATCGTCACCGTGACGCTGAGCAACTGCAGCGCGGACGACGCCCGTCGCGTCCTCAGCCACCTCACTGCACGGTTCCCCGACCGCTCGGGCACCGGGAACGCGCCCGCCGTCGACACGCACGCCACGGTGTGGACGGCGCAACTCGACGCGAGCGCCGACCCGACGGACTCCGCGCCGCCCTCCGAGGGCGTCGACGGGCAGGTCTCGGTGACGGTCCAGGGGGCGCCCCACGACGTCTCCGCGGTGCGCGCGACGCTCGCCCAGGACTTCAGCCTGCAGGACTCCGGATCGGCGTCCGGGGACCAGGAGCGCGAGAGCCAGTTCGAGCTCCTGCCCAAGTGAGTCGCCGTTCTCTCCACTCCGGGCGTGCGCACCGCGGCGGACGGGACGCATCGGCGCCGGTCGGCCGACAACCGGGTGGTCTGCACGGTCGACAGGACTCGACCACGGCAAAGCGAGGTACAGGCACGTCATGAACACCTTGGCCATCGAAGGCAGTGCCAGCTGGATCTTCACGATCGTCGGCGTGCTGATCGTGATCGGCTTGCTCACGCTCCTGTGGACGAGCAGGCGCCGGCTGGCCCGGCGCCCGAACCCCCCGCAGGCCCCGCAGCCGCGTCAGGACTCGTGGGAGGACCCGGACGGCCCCAAGCCGTGACGCGCACCCGTCGGGCAGGTGGGGCCGGATCACATGTCCGGCCCCACCTTCCGCCGCGGGATCGCCCCGAGGGCGATCGTCACCCCGCGGACAGCCGGGCGGCAGCGCCGGTCACGTGTCGCACCGGCCGCACTGGTCCCCGTGCCGTACCGCCGACCGGGGCCAGGCCAGTCCCGGGACGGGGGCCCAGCGGCCGCGGTGCGAGCGGTGTGGGGGCGGGCCGTACGGGGACTGCCAGGCCGGCCGGTCCGCTCGGGCCGGAGTGAGCACGGCGCGGCGGCGTACGAACGCGTCGTGGCGCAGCTCGCCTGGCGGGACGCCGAGGGCACCACCGTGGCAGCGGCGAAGAGCGAGGGAGAGGGAGGTGGAGGTGGGCACTACCGCCCGGAGGAGAGACATGGAGGTACACCGATTCCAGTGAGAGGACCGCAGCGAAAAGGAGCGCGGCGCACAGGTGCGTCGCGCGACGGATCAGCGCTCGGGGAAACTCACTTGGTGTACAACGGCTCTCCTTCACGGGGCGGCAGACAGCGCGGAGCATGCTAGCGACACACGCACGTACCGCTCTACTCCTTTTCTCCCGCCGCCCCGTCAGTCGATTCCCGAGCGTTCCACCCCCGCGACGATCCAGCGCTGGAACAGCAGGAACACCACCAACAGCGGCACGATCGAGACGGCGGCCGCGATGAACAGCTCGTGCAGGCGCACCACTTGGGACGTGGTGAACGACGACAGGGCCACCTGCACCGTCCAGGCGTTGCGGTCCTGGCCGATGACCAAGGGCCACAGGAACGAGTTCCAGGCCCCGATGAAGACGATCGTGCCGACCGCCGCGAACACGGGGCGCGCGTTGGGCACGACCACCAGCCAGTAGGTGCGCCAGTATCCGAGGCCGTCCACCCGGGCCGCGTCCTCCAGCTCGCCGGGGAAGCCGAGGAAGTACTGCCGGAAGATGAAGCAGGCGAACGCGGAGAACAGCGTCGGGACGACCAGGCCCCGCAGGGTGGAGACCCAGCCCAGCGACGACACGAGGACGAAGGTGGGGACGAACGTCACCGCCGCGGGAACCATCAGCGTGCCCAGGATGGCGTAGAAGACCTTGTTCGCGTGCCGGTACGGAATGCGGGCGAGTCCGTATCCGGCGAGCGAGGCCAGGAGCAGGGTGCCCAGCGTCGTCGCGACGGCGATCAGCGCCGAGTTGAGCAGGGAGCGCGCGAAGGGGACCGACGTGTCCGCGAACAGCTCGCGCAGATTTCCCCACTGCAGGCTCGACGGGAAGAACGTCCAGTCGGGCGAGGTGATGTCCTGCTCGGTGGCGAGTCCGTTGCGCACGAGCAGGTAGAAGGGGACGAGGAACAGGAGTGCCAAAGCGATCAGGAGGACGAGCCGCAGGGCTCGGCCGGTGCGGACGAGGGCGTCGCCCTCTCGGATGGGCGGCATCAGTCCGCTTCCTTTCTGCCGAGCCCGAACCACCGCGCCTGGCCGACCGTCACCACCGCGATGATCAGGGCGAGAAGCACTGCTCCGGCGCTGCCGAGGCCGAGGTTCTGCCCCTGGCCCAGGGCGGTGTAGTAGAGGTAGATGAGCGGTGGGCGGGCGTAGGGCGGGTAGCCGCGGGAGTCGGAGAGCAGGTTGTAGAACTCGTCGAAGGCCTGGAAGGCGTTGATGACGAGCAGCAGCGCGACGGCCACGGAGGTGGCGCGCAGCTGGGGGAAGGTGATGTGCCGGAACACCTGCCAGCCGGGCCTGGCCCCGTCGACGGCCGCCGCCTCGTAGAGGGTCGGGCTGATCCGCTGCAGGCCCGCCAGGAAGAGGATCATGTAGAAGCCGGCCTGGAGCCACAGTCGTACGGTGACGATGACGAGCCAGTACCAGGGCGGGTCCGTCGTCGACAGCCAGGCGATCGAGTCCGAACCGGCGTATCCCAGCAGGGTGTTGGCGAGTCCGAACCGCACTCCGTTGAACAGCGACATCTTCCAGATCAGTGCGGCGACGACGTAACTGCAGGCCGCCGGGAGGAAGAAGACCGAGCGGAAGAACGCCTGCGCGCGTCGCAGGCGGTTCACCATCAACGCGAGGGCGAGCGAGGCGACGTACGTCGTCGGCACGATGAAGAGCGTGAAGAGGCAGAACGTCCACAGGCTGTCGCGGAACGCGTCGTCCCGCAGCAGCGCCGTGTAGTTGTCGAGGCCGACGAAGCGGTCGGGGGTGACGGTGTTGTGGGCGTCGAAGAAGCTCAGCCAGACGCTCCAGCCGAGCGGGACGTACGTGAACAGGCCGAGGCCGAGGACGAAGGGGCCGACGAAGACCCAGAACCATCGGGTCCGGTTGCGCACCGCCCGCGCCGGCACCGCCGCACGGGGCCCGCTCACTTGGACTTCACGCGGGTCAGCTCCGCGGACACCTTCCGTACGACTCCCTTCAGTTCGCTCTCCGGGTTCGCGCCGTCCTTGATGATGCGGTTGAGGGCGTCCTGGTACGCGGTCTGGGCGGCCGGGGTCCACAACAGCGGCTGCGCGAAGCCGTGTTCGGTCGTGAAGCGGACGGCGTCCGCCGCCGCCCCGTCCTTCAGCTTGTCCGCCTTCTTCGCGAGCGAGATGCGTGCCGGGATGTGGAAGCCGTATCCGAGCGCGAAGTCCTCCTGGTACTCGGTGCGGTCGATCCACAGCCACTTCAGGAAGTCCTTGCCGGCCTGCTGGTGCGCGCTGCGGGTGGAGACCGCGGCGGAGTAGGCGCCGACCGGCACGGACGGGGCGCCCTGTGCGCCGTCCTCGGGGAACGCCAGCACTCCGAAGTCGTCGCCGAGGGCCTTTTGGACCACGGGCAGCGCCCAGAGGCCGGACCACTGCATGGCCGTGAGTCCCTGGGTGAACGCCGAGGGGTCCGACCAGTCCGCGGGCGCTCCGAGCAGCAGGGACTTGTCCGCGTAGAGCCGGTGCAGTTTGCCGAGCGTGCGGGCGGCCGCCGGGTCGTCGAAGCCGACCTTGCCGTCGTCCGTGACGAGGGAGAGGCCGGCAGCGTAGAGCGGGGTGCCGCCGAGTACACCGGCGCCCGCGTCGTTGCCGAGGAAGAGGCCCTTGACCTTCTTGTCCGTCAACTTCGCCGCGGCGTCGACGAGTTCGTCGAGCGTCCGGGGCGGCCGCACTCCGGCGTCGTCGAGCAGGCTCTTGCGGTAGAAGAGCATCTGCATGTCGATGGTCTGCGGGATGCCCCAGATCTTGCCGTCGTACGTCTTCGGGGCGAGCACCGCCGGGTTGAAGTCGTCCTTGACGCCGTCGAACAGGTCGGTGAGGTCGGCCACCTGCTTGCCCTGGATCTGGTCCAGGGTCGGGCCGTTGACCTCGAACACGTCGGGTCCGGACTTGGTGAGCAGGGCGGCCGCCGTCTGCTGGTCGTAATTGCCCGGCCGCCACTGGACGCCGACCCGCGCCTTCTTGTAGGCGGCGGCGTACTTCTTCACGGCCTGTTCGGTGCCCTGTTCGCCGTACTGGTGGTACCACTGCGACAGTTCCGGTCCGCCGCCCGATCCGTCTGCGTCACCGCGGCCCGTGTTGGACCCGCATGCGGTGAGCAGCCCGAAGGCGGCGCCGGTGGCGAGCAGTCCCCTGCGGCTGATGGTCATGGTCGTTGTCCCCAGTCTCGGTGGGCCGGGCGAACGCGATGCCTGCCCGGCGGTCTCGGTGCGGTGCGAACCTGGTGTGTCTGTCCCGACGGCCCAACGATCAACCATGCATGCGGTTTTCGACGGCGGTGCTACGGGCGTGTGTCACGGTCCCGGACCGACCCCATCGCCGCACGTACCACATTCCGGGACGAGTCTGTCCGCCATGCGGACCTCGGTTGTGGCGGTGACGTGTACGCGGACAAGATGCCGCCATGGCCTCTGTACTCGTCTCGCGTCGTCACGTGGATCTGCTGCGTGTCTCCACGATGCTGTGTCGGGCCAACTCCCTGTGTCGTACGGCTGGTTGCTGAAGCACTCCACACCGCTCGCTCCGTAGCGACACCTCTGCGCCTTCACCGGCTCGCACGCGCCCCGCCCCGTCCACCGGGCGGCGCGCCGTCCCACCCATGCCGCCTTGCCACCCGCCTTGAGGTGCCCCCATGCCCGAAGAGTCCCCTTTGCTGCACTGGTTCCTGCCCACAGGAGGTGACGGCCGCGATCCCGGTGGCGTCACGTCCGTGCAGGCCAGGAGCGGTGCCGCGACACGGCGCCCGGCCGACATCGGCTATCTGTCCCAGGTCGCGCGCGCCGCCGAACAGGTGGGGTTCGCCTCCCTGCTCACCCCCGTGGGACTCGGCTGCGTCGACCCGTGGATCCTGACCTCCGCGCTCTCCCAGCACACCGAACGCATCGGCTTCCTGGTCGCCTTCCGCGCCGGGTTCGCGAGCCCCACCCTGCTCGCCCAACAGGCCGACGCCTTCCGCCGGTTCACCGCCGGAAGACTGCGCCTGAACATCGTCACCGGCGGCGACCCCGCCGAACAGCGCGCCTACGGCGACCGGTTGGCGCACGACCAGCGCTACGGCCGCACCGACGAGGTCATGGCCGTCCTGCGTGACCTCCTCGACGGCAAGCGCAGCGACTTCCAGGGGGAGCACGTCCAGGTCGAGGGGGCGCAGCTGACCGACCCGGCCGTCGAGCACAAGGTGCCGCTGTACTTCGGCGGCGCCTCCGCGGCCGCCGAGGACGTCGCCGTCCGCCGCGCCGACGTACAACTCCTGTGGGGCGAGCCCCCCGCGGCCGTCGCCGAACGCGTCGCCCGGCTGCGCGGACGCAACCCGTCGCTGCGCTTCGGCCTGCGTCTGCACGTCATCAGCCGCGACAGCGCCGACGAGGCGTGGGCGGAGGCCGACCGCATCCTGTCCCGGATGGACCCCGAGGCCGTGCGTGCGAGCCAGGAGCGCTTCGCCCGCATGGACTCCACGGGGCAGGCCCGCATGACGGCCCTGCACGCCGGATCCTCCGACGGCCTGACCGTGTCCCCGAACCTGTGGGCGGGCATCGGCCTGGTCCGTGAGGGCGCGGGCACCGCCCTGGTCGGCGACCACGACGAGGTGGCCGAACGCCTCTACGAGTACCGGCAGTTGGGGATCGACGAGTTCATCCTCTCCGGCTACCCGCACCTGGAGGAGGCCTTCCGGGTGGGCGAGGAAGTGGCGCCGCGACTGCGCCGGCTCGTGGACGGCAGCGGCCGATGAGCTCCGTGGACCTGAAGCAGCGCGAGGAGCTGGGCGACCGGCCGCGGCCGGCGGACGCCCGGCGGACGTCGGCCTCCGACCGCCCGGGACCCCGTTACGCGGCCCTGCGCTGGCTCGCACTCCGGGCGATCGCCCTCGCCGTCCTGCTCGCGGCCTGGCAGGCGGTGGTCGCCGCCGAGGTGTGGCCGCGCATCCTCGTCCCTGCCCCGGCGGACGTCTGGCACGCCTTCGTCCAGGCCAACACGGTGCACGACGGCGTCCGCGGCTTCAGCAACCACCTGCTGGGCGAACATCTCGCCGTCAGCCTGCGCCGCATCGGCATCGGCACCGGGTACGCCGCCCTCGTCGGCGTCCCCCTGGGCCTGCTCATCGGCGCCGTGAAACCCGTCGCGGTCGTCCTCGAACCCGCCGTCACCTTCTTGCGGACGCTGCCCCCGCTCGCGTACCTCTCCCTGCTCGTCATCTGGTTCGGCATCGACGAGTCCCCGAAGATCTGGCTGCTCGTCGTCGCCGCGCTGCCGCCGATCGCCGCCGCCACCGCCGCGGCCGTGCGTGACGTACCCGGCGAACTCGTCGAGGCGGCAAGGGCGTTGGGGTCGGGTCCGCTGTCCCTGCTGCTGTCGGTGCGGCTGCCCGCCGCGCTCCCGGAGATCCTCACCGGCATCCGGATCGCCGTCGGCGTCGCGTACACCTCCGTCGTGGCCGCCGAGACGATCAACGGCGTGCCCGGCATCGGAGGCATGATCCGTGACGCGCAGCGCTACAACCAGACGCCCGTGGTGATCGTCGGCATCCTCGCCATCGGTGTCTCGGGCATCGCGCTCGACGCGCTGCTCAAGGCCGTCGAACGGATCGCCGTGCCCTGGCGCGGCCGCGCCTGAGCCCTGCACCATCCCTGCTCTTCCCTCTCGCCTCCCTCTCCCTTGGAGCCTCGCCATGCCTGCCCGTCCCCTGCGCCGCACCCTTCTCGCTTCTCTCGCCCTGACCTTGGGCGCCGGCGCCACTGCCTGCGGCACGGGCGGCTCCGACGCCGCCGGCGCAAAGACCCAGGTCCGCATCGCCTACCAGGCGATACCCAACGCCGACCTGGTCGTGAAGCATCAACGCCTGCTGGAGAAGGCCCTGCCGGACGCCGCGGTGAAGTGGGTGAAGTTCGACTCGGGCGGCGACGTGAACACCGCGGTCATCTCCGGCGCCGTCGACCTCGGCCTCGCCGGGTCGAGTCCGGTCACCAAGGGCCTGTCCGCGCCGTTGAACATCCCCTACAAGGTCCTGTGGGTCCACGACGTCATCGGCGACAACGAGGCCCTCGTCGCCAAGAAGGGCAAGGGCATCACCTCCGTCGCGCAGCTGAAGGGCAAGAAGATCGCCACGCCGTTCGGCTCCACGTCCCACTACTCTCTGCTCGCCGCACTCGACGCCGCCCACGTGAAGCCCTCGGATGTGACGCTCGTCGACCTCCAGCCGCAGGACGCGCTCGCCGCGTGGCAGCGCGGCGACATCGACGCCGCGTACGTGTGGACGCCCACGCTCGGCGAGTTGGAGAAGTCCGGCACCCTGCTGACCACGAGCCGGAAGATCGCCGACGCGGGCAAGCCGACCGCCGATCTGGGTGTCGTCACGAACAACTTCGCGAAGGAACACCCGGACGTCGTCACCGCATGGCTGAAGGCCGAGGACAAGGCCGTCACCCAGGCCAAGTCCGACCCCGCCACGGCCGCCCGGTCCATCGGCGCCGAACTGGGCATCCCCACGGCCGAGGCCCGGGCCCAGCTGAAGCAGCTCCTGCTGCTCGACATCAAGGAGCAGCAGGGTCCGGACTACCTGGGCACGCCCGGGGCGCCCGGCAGGCTCGCCGCCAATCTGCGGGACGCCGCGGTGTTCCTGAAGGGGCAGAAGGCCGTGGACGCGGTGCCGAGCCGGACGGTGTTCGACCAGGCCCTCGCCGTGAAGGAGCTGGCCCGTGCCGCGAAGTGACACGACGACCGGTGCCGACATCACCCTCGACGGCGTCTGCGTGCGCTACGGCGGCAAGAAGGCGCCCGTCACGGCCGTGGAGGACGTCTCCCTGCGCGTGGAGACAGGCGAGTTCGTCGTGCTGGTGGGCCCGTCCGGCTGCGGCAAGACGACGCTGTTGCGGCTGGTCGCCGGGTTCGAGCGCAGCGCGCGCGGGGTGGTCGACGTACGCCGTTCCGTCGGCGTCGTGTTCCAGCAGCCGCGGCTCTTCCCCTGGCGCACGGTCGGCGGCAACATCACCTTCGCACTCACCCGGCACGGAGTACCCCGGGACCAACTGCGGGCCAGGGCCGAGGCGTTGCTGGCCCGCGTGGGGCTCACGGGGATGGCCGGGCGACGCACCTGGGAACTGTCCGGCGGCCAGCAGCAGCGTGTCGCCATCGCCCGCGCCCTCGCGACCGAGCCCCAGGTCCTGCTGATGGACGAACCGTTCGCGGCGCTGGACGCGCTGACGCGGGAGCGGCTGCAGGAAGAGGTGCGGTCGCTGGCGGACGCGACGGGCACGACGGTCCTGTTCGTCACGCACTCCGCGGAGGAGGCGGTGCTCCTGGGCTCGCGGGTCCTCGTGATGGCGGCGGGGCCGGGACGCATCGTCGCGGAGATCCCGGTCGGCCTCGACCGGGACGCGGGCGCCGCCGACGTCGCCGGGCTGCGGGCGACGCCGGACTTCTCGCGCCTGAGGGGAGAGCTGGCGGACGTGATGCGGGAGGCGGCCACCGGCTAGGGATCCCTGGCTGCCCCGGGTCGTGGCGGCGACCCGGGCAGGGAGCGGAAGGTGGCCGCTGCCGGTGGCGGGCAGGGTGCGCGGGTCAGGCGTGCCAGGCCAGGTACGGGGCCAGCGCCAGCAGGCACACCACCAGGGCGTACTTGAGCCGCTGCGCCGGCAGGGCGCGGGCGATCCGCCAGCCGATGAGCACCCCGGCGAGTTCGGGTACGCCGACCACGGCCGCCAGGGTCCAGTCGACGGAGCCGTGGGCCACGTACGCCACCGTGCCGACGCTCGCGATCACGACGGACTGTGCCTGGGCCGCGGCGAGCGCGGCGAGGACCGGCATGCCGCACACGACCAGGAGGGGCACGCTCAGCATCGGGCCGCCGAGCCCGAACAGGCCGGCCGCGACGGACACCACCAGGCCGACCGCCGCCACGCGTGTCGTCGGCACCCGGTCGGTGGCGGATTCGTCCCCGCCCTTCGTCCGTGCGTCGCGCACCCACACGAGGATGCCGGCGGCGGCGACCGCGCAGGCCAGTAGTACGCCGAACCCGCCTGCGGCGACACGGGTGTTGAGCAGGACGCCGAGCGGTGTGCCGGCCAGCGCGACGACGGCCAGTGTCGCGGCACAGCGCCGGGTGCCCGGAGCGCGCAGGTGCCCGGAGCGCGCGTAGGCGGCCGTGCCCAGCAGGCCCGTGGCCACGTGCGTGACGAGGGCGGTGCCGGCCACCCCGGCGGGGGTGAGGCCCGAGAAGAGGAACAGGCCGATCGTGGGCAGCACTCCCCCGGGGCCGAGCGCCGTGATGCCGATGCCGCCGAGCAGTCCGGCCGCCGCGAGGACGACGAGGTGTGTCACGTCCATCATCAGGCCCTTTCCAGCACGGCGTGCAGGGCGAATCTGTCGCCGCGCACCCGCAGGGACTCGACGTCGACCGGGCGGCCGTCCGCGAGGCGCGTGAGGCGGTCGATGGCGAAGAGCGCCGAGCCGTCCGGGATGCCGAGCAGGTGCGCGGTGTCCGGTTCGGCGGTGACCGCGTGCACGGTGATCTCCGCGCCGCCGAGCCGGACGCCGGCGCTCTCCTCGATGAGCGCGAACAGGTCACGCCCCGTCAGATCGAGGTCGAGGAGCGGGCGTCCGATGTCGGGCGCGAGCCAGGTCGAGTCGAGCGAGAGCGGGGAGCCGTCGAGGTGGCGCAGCCGCTCGACGTAGACGGCGGCGGAGGCGTCGGGCAGCCGCAGCCGCTCGGCGACGGCCGGCGGTGCCTGCGCGACCAGGCGTGCCTCGCGCACCTCGTTGGTCACGGCCCCGTACGGCGTCAGTTCCTCGGCGAGACCGGTGAGGCGGCCGAGTCCGTGCCCGGCCTTGCGGGTGATGACAAGCGTGCCGATGCCGCGTCGTCGGGTCACCAGGCCCTCGTCGCGCAGCAGGTCCAGTGCCGCGCGGACGACGTTGCGGGTGGCGCCGAGGCTGCGGCCCAGCGCGCGTTCGTCCGGGAGCATTCCGCTCGCGTAGTCGCCGGCGACGATCCGCTGGCGCAGGACGTCGGCGGCGCGCCGGGCACGCACCTGCCTGCCGCCCGCCTCGTCGGTGCTGCTCGCTCGGGCCTCGCTCACGCTCCGCCTCCTTCCAAGACGGGGCGACCGTACCCGACCTCGGGTTTCGCCGACGTTACGCCACCCAACCTGACCTGCATAAACGTCTGACCTGCGGCGATCTCGCCCGCTTCGGCGGCAACGCCGGTGGACCCGATGCCCCCGGACGCGACATTTCACGCATCTCGTACGCCCGGCCCCTGTGTGACCATGGCACCCACATCACTGCCGAGCACGAGAAGGACGTCCATGGACACGCGTGAAGTGGAGCATCTGCGCCGGTGCGTCGAGCTGGCCGGCGAGGCGCTGGACGCCGGGGACGAGCCGTTCGGTTCCGTGCTGGTGGACGGCGCCGGAACCGTCCGCGCCGAGGACCGCAACCGGGTGGCGGACGGCGACGCCACCCGCCACCCCGAGTTCGCACTCGCCCGCTGGGCGGCCGCCAACCTCTCGCCCGAGGAGCGCGCCGCCGCCACCGTCTACACCTCCGGGGAACACTGCCCGATGTGTTCGGCCGCGCACGCCTGGGTCGGCCTCGGCCGCATCGTCTACGTCGCCTCGTCCGCCCAGCTGTCCGGCTGGCTCGACGCATGGGGACGCCCGCAGGCCCCCGTGCGCAGCCTGTCCGTCCAAGAGGTCGCCCCCTCGGTCACGGTCGAGGGCCCCGTCGACGAACTCGTCCCCGCGATCAAGGAGTTGCACCGGCGCCTGGCCGAACGGTCCGGTTCGTAACGGCCCCTTTGTGGCGATCAATGTCATGTCCCTGGTAGGCAGGGGGTCATGACGTTACGTCAGACGAGGAACGCCAAGGCGAGGGCTGCCGCGACCGCGGCGGCCCTCGCGCTGCTGGTCGCGGGCTGCGGGGACGGCGACGCGAACGGGTCGGGCGACGGGAAGGGCGACCAGGTCACGGTCGCGGCCCTGCCGTTGACGGACTCGGCGGCGCTGTACATCGCCCAGGACCGCGGCCTGTTCAGAAAAGAGGGGCTCGACGTCCGCATCCAGCCCGTCCAGCAGAGCATCCAGGCACTGCCCGCCCTGTCCAAGGGCCAGGTCGACGTGATCGCGAGCGCCAACTACGTGACCTTCCTGCAGGCGTACGAGAAGGGGACGCTCGACGTACGCATCATCGCGGAGGGCGTCAGGCTGACCTCTCACATGATGGACGTCCTGGTGCCGAAGGACTCCTCCCTCAAGAGCGCCGCCGACCTCAAGGGCAAAAAGGTCGCGGTCAACATCCTCAACAACATCCAGACACTCACCCTCAACGCGATTCTCGACAAGCAGGGAGCGGGCCGCCCCGCCTACCGTCAGATCGCGTTCCCTCAGATGGGCCCCGCTCTGGAGAAGGGGCAGGTCGACGCGGTGCATGCCGTGGAGCCCTTCGACAGCGCGGTCCAGGACGAGCTGAAGGCCCGGGTCCTCGTCGACGGCGGCGCGGCGCCCGTCGCGTCGCTGCCGATCAGCGGCTACGTCACCACCGCGCGGTACGCGAAGCAGCACCCGGACTCCGCCGCCGCGTTCCGGCGCGCCATCGAGGCCGCCTCGAAGATCGCGACGCAGGATCCGACGGCCGTCCGCAAGCTGCTGCCGAAGTACGCGAAGGTCTCCGCGGCGCAGGCGGAGTCGATGGGACTGCCCGCGTACCCGGCCACCAGTGATCCCGCCGAACTGCGTCGCCTCATCGAACTCATGCACAAACAGGGGCTGTTGAAGAAGTCCGTCGATCCCTCGACGTTGCTCGTCACATGAACGGGCTGGGGTGAACGGGCGCCGCCGCCGCGACGCCGGGCTCGGCCTGCTCGGCGTCCTGGTGGCGTTCGGGGCGTGCGAGGCCGTGTCGCGAGCGGGTCTCGTGCGGCGCTCCTACCTGCCGCCCGCCTCCGCAGTGGTGGCGCGTGCCGTCGAACTGGGGGGTGACTCCGCGTTCCTCGACGCGGTCGGCGCCACGTTGCGTGCCTGGGCTCTGGGGCTCGCCCTCGCCTGCGCCATCGCCGTGCCGGTCGGTCTGCTGCTCGGCAGCGTGCCCGTCGTGGACGCCGCGGTGCGCGCGATCGTGGAGTTCCTGCGGCCGATGCCGTCCGTGGCGCTGATCCCGCTGGTGTCGCTGCTGCTCGGCTCCGGCACCGAGACCGAGGTCGCGCTGATCACGTACGCCGCGGTGTGGCCGATCCTGTTCAACACGGTGTACGGCATCGCGGAGAGCGAGCCGCTGGCCAAGGACACCCTGCGCGCCTTCGGGTTCGGCCGGGCGGCGGTGCTGCTGCGCGTCGAGCTCGTCGGGGCGGCGCCGTTCATCGCCGCCGGGATCCGGATCTCGGCGGCCGTGGCGCTCATCCTGGCCGTGGCGACGGAGCTGCTGTCCGGGTTCGGCGAGGGCCTCGGAATCTTCATCGCCCAGGCCCAGCTGGCCACGGACGGCGCCCGCGACGTGCTGGCCGGCGTGGTGTGGGCGGGAGTGCTCGGTCTGGTCATCAACGGCGTACTGGTGCGGTGCGAACGGCGACTGTTCCCGTGGACACCGGAGCGTCGGGCGGCGGTGCGGTCGTGACGGATCCGCTGACGGCCGGGCGGGCGGCGCGGCCCGCACTCGGCGCCCTGCTGCGCTGGCCGGTGCTGA